>NZ_JBVVPP010000064.1:26888-40566 GCF_055811315.1 Bradyrhizobium sp. MI1.4
CCCCCCCACCCCCCCCCCCCACCCACCCCCACCCCCCCCCCCCCCCCCCCCCCCCCCCCCCCCCCCCGCCCCCCCACCCCCCCCCCCCCCCCCCCCCCCCCCCCCCCCCCCCCCACGTCGAGGAAACAGCTACGCCCCAAAGCTCTTCGGCGAGCCCGCGACCGCAACGCCGCCGCCGGTCGTGACCTTCATCACCGCCAAGCCCCGCTCATTGGTGCCGTCGGCGCGAAAGCGGAACAGGCCGTCGATGCCGGCAAAGCCGGAGGGATTGGTGAGCACGTCCGACGAAAAGCGCGTCGTGCCCTGCGTACGCGCCAGCGCGGCCACCAGGGCGACCGCATCATAGGCAAGCGTGGCGGTGCGCACGGGCTCGGCGCCGTATTTGGTGCGATAGCGGCCGGAGAAGGCGCGGAAGCCCGCCGGGTCCGGCGCGGCGTAGAGGCCGCCTTGCAAGTTGGAGCTGGCATAGACGCGCGGACTGTCCCACAGGCCGGTGCCGAGCAGCTGGATATTGCGCAGATTCGCACCCGCCGCGCTCATCGCATCGGCGACCGAGACGACGGCGTCGCCATCATCGGCGATGAACAGCGCATCGGCGCTGCCGAGCTGCTGCGCCACGGTGCGGGCCGGCGTGGCGCGATCGGCGCCGTATTTCTCGAACGCGACGATGCGCCCTCCGCGGCGCGGCACCGCCGCCTTCACCGCGGCCTCGACCACATTGCCATAGGCATTGTCGGGCACGAGCACGGCGACGGAGCGCTTTCCGATGCTGGCAGAATATTCGACGATGCGGTTGACGTCGGACTCCGGCAGGAAGCTCAGCAGATAGACACCGCGGCCGGCAATGCTGGAATCGGTCGAGAACGCCATCACCGGGATGCCGCGCGTGCGCGCGATCTGCGCCACTGCAGGCACCGATTGCGCGAACAGCGGCCCGAGGATGATCTCGGCGCCCTCGTCGACCGCCTGCTGCGCACTGGCCTGCGCGCCCTGCGGGCTGCCATTGTCGTCCTTGATCAGGAGCTGGATGTTGGGATTCTGGAACTCGGCCAACGCCATCTCGGCGGCATTGCGCATCGACTGCGCAGCGAGGCCGGCATTGCCGGATGCCGACAGCGGCAGGATCACGGCAACCTTCACCCCGCCGGTGCCGGCGGTCGTCGCCTGCTGCGGCGGCCCGGCCGGCTGGGCCGGAGGCGGAGAGGAGCTGCTGAACGGATTGGAGAACTGGCTCAGGCTCTGCTGCACGCCGGCGCAGGCCGACAGCAGCGGCGTGCCGAGCAACAGGCCGAGCGCGCTTCGCCGGGTCGCCCCTGACATCAGGGGCCCCTGAACGGGAGACTCTTCCGGAAGGGAAGATCTGGGATCACGTGGGCCCGTCATGACAGTTTCTCTTCTGACCGACCGTCGCCAGCCGCTCACGACATTCTTTCCACGACACCAGCCATGGATTCAGGCATATTGTCGGCAAATAGTTAACTCAAACAAAAGGATAATGCCCGCTTAACGCGGCTTCCTCTCAAGTTCTGGCTAGCTGTCCGCCGTCCGTCACCCCGCATCAAGGCGGCGTTTCCGCCGCGAATATGGCGCTGACGCTTCATTCCCTCGGGAATGTGATGCCGAATGATCACATTCCAGTCCTTCCTTGCCCCTTGCCCCTTGCCTCGCCCCTTGCCCAGGCACGATCTTTTTGCCGGGACCGGTTCCCAGCCCCGGGGATCATGCCTAAGTTCGTCTGATTATGCGCGCAAAGCCGTCCCCGACAAACACACCTGAGACGACGGAGGCCGCCTCGCGCGGTTTCTCCGTCGACGCCCATCGCCTTGTCGCGCCGAAGGCCGCGCCTGGCCTGCACCTGGTCGCGACCCCCATCGGCAATCTCGGTGACATCACGCTGCGGGCGCTGCAGACCCTCGCCGGGGTCGATGTAATCGCCTGCGAGGACACCCGCATCACGCGGCGTCTGACCGAGCGCTACGACATCTCCGCGCAGCTCAAGCAATACCACGAGCACAACGCGGAAGCGGCCCGTCCGAAGATCCTGGAGCGGCTTTCGCAGGGTGGTTCGATCGCGCTGGTGTCGGATGCCGGCACGCCGTTGATCTCGGACCCCGGCTACAAGCTGGTGCGCGAGGTCTGCGCCGCCGGCCACGCGGTCTACGCGCTGCCCGGCCCGTCCTCGGTGCTGGCGGCGCTATCGGTCGCAGCGCTGCCGACCGACCGCTTCTTCTTCGAAGGCTTTCTGCCTTCGAAATCCGCCGCGCGAAAGTCGCGCCTGGCCGAGCTTGCGCGCATCGATGCGACGCTGGTGATGTTCGATTCCGGCAACCGCGTGCAGGACACGCTCGCCGAGCTCGCCGAGATCATGGGGACCCGGGAAGCCGCGATCTGCCGCGAGCTGACCAAACTGCACGAGCAGATTTCGCGCGCGACGCTGCGTGAGCTGGCGCGCGATGCCGATACGCTGGAGACGCGCGGCGAATTCGTGCTGGTGATCGCTCCACCTGCGGCGGATGCCGGGATGCTGACATCGGACGCGCTCGACGACCTTCTGCGCGAGCAGCTCGCCGCGAACAGCGTCAAGGATGCGGTGGCGCATGCGGTCGCGCTCTCGGGCCGGCCGCGCCGCGAGGTCTATGCCCGCGCGCTCGAGCTTGCCAAAGATCTGCGGGGCGGCGATGGCGAAGAATGAGGCCCCGGCGGAACCGAAAATCGCCTCGCCCGAGCGCGTCGCCGCGTTTCGCACCGGCATCTCCGCGGAAAGCCGCGCCGCGGCCTATCTCATGGCCAAGGGCTACCGCATCCTCGCCAAACGTTACCGCACGCCGCATGGCGAGATCGACATCGTGGCGCGCCGCCGCAATTTGATCGCCTTCGTCGAGGTCAAGGCGCGCGCGACGCTGGACGACGCCGCCTTCGCCGTGACGCCGCGCCAGCAGCAGCGCATCATCGATGCCGCGCAAGGCTGGCTCGTCGCGCATCCCGAGCATGCGGAATTTGAGATGCGATTCGATGCCATGCTAATTGCGCCGAAACGACTTCCACGCCATGTGTTGGCGGCATTCGACGCCTCGACCTGAAAGGCAGACCATGAAACTGAACGTCGCCGTCCAGATGGACCCCATCGCCCGCATCAACATCAAGGGCGATTCCACCTTTGCGCTGCTCCTGGAGGCGCAGAAGCGCGGCCATGGTCTGTCCTATTACACGCCCGACAAGCTCTCGATGGTCGGCGAGGAGATCGTCGCTCCGGTTCAGCTGCTCACCGTGCGCGACGAGCCGGGCAATCATTTCGCCCTGGGCGAACCCAGGCGCGAGGCGCTCAACGGCTTCGACGTGGTGCTGCTCCGCCAGGATCCGCCGTTCGACCTCGCCTACATCACCTCGACGCACCTTCTCGAACGCATCCATCCGAAGACGCTCGTCGTCAACGATCCCGCCTCCGTGCGCAACGCGCCGGAGAAGCTGTTCGTGATGAACTTCCCGCAGCTGATGCCGCCGACGCTGATCTCGCGCGACCTCGACGAGATCAACGCGTTTCGCGACAGGCATGGCGCCGTCGTCATGAAGCCGCTGCACGGCCATGGCGGCGCTGCGGTGTTCCGCGTGATGCCGCAGGACATGAATTTCGGCTCGCTGTTCGACATGTTCTCCGTGACGTTCAAGGAAGCCTGGGTAATCCAGCAGTTCATCCCCGAGGTAAAGCACGGCGACAAGCGCATCATCCTGATCAATGGCGAGTTCGCCGGCGCGGTGAATCGCGTGCCGGCCACGGACGACCTCCGCTCCAACATGGTGCGCGGCGGCGCAGCGCAGGAGACCGAGCTCACGCCGCGCGAGCGCGAGATCTGCGCCACCGTCGGCCCGGCGATGCGCGAGCGCGGGCTGTTGTTCGTCGGCATCGACGTCATCAACGGCAACCTCACCGAGATCAACGTGACCTCGCCGACCGGCATCCGCGCCATCGCGCGGCTCGGCGGACCGGACGTTGCCGCAAAGCTCTGGGACGTGATCGAGCAAAAACGCGCGAAGTAGCCGCCGGCCCATAGCCCGGATGGAGCGCAGCGAAATCCGGGCTGCCACATCATGTTCAGCGGCCCCGGATTGCGCTTCGCTCCATCCAGGCTACGTAATGCATGCGCGGCATCACCCCGCACACCACTAACCACCCATTCACCATGACGCCGCGCGCATCATTCGAACGCAGTGGCCGCACTGCGTGAAACTACGGGGCCGGTGGCCGACCGGCTAACGCGACGTTCACCATCCGCCGAAAGACCACAGCGCGGCCGTCGATCACATTCGGCCTCGCAACACCGCTTATACTTTTGCTGCCTACTCATCGACACGGGGACCCGCCAGGTGCGGTTCGAGTACCCTGCGTAAGAGTAGAAGCGTATGAACACCGCACGCATTATCGTTCTCGTCATCGCGCTGGGCGCCGGCGGCGTCGCTGCGTATCTGGCGAGCGGCTATGACAATAAGCCCGCGCCCGTTCTCCCCGTCGCCGAGAAGCTGCCGACGGTCGAGGTCCTGGTCGCCAAGAACGACATTCAGCTCGGTCAAGCCGTGAAGCCCGAGGACCTGCAATGGCAGCTCTGGCCGGCGGCGACCACGAGCAGCGCCTTCATCCGCCGCGACAACAGGCCCGAGGCGCAGATCCAGATTGCAGGCTCGATCGCACGCGTGCCGTTGATGCAGGGCGAGCCAATCCGCGAGCAGAAGCTGGTCAGGGCCGACGGCTCCGGCTTCATGGCCGCGATCCTGCCGTCGGGCATGCGCGCCGTCTCCACCGAGATTTCAGCCGAGACTGCCGCCGGCGGCTTCATCCTGCCGAATGACCGCGTCGACATCATGCTGACCCGCCGCCTGAAGAATCCTGACGGGGCCGCCGGTAACGACCTCATCCTATCCGAAGCGATCCTGACCAATATCCGCGTGCTCGCGATCGACCAGGCGCCGAAGGAAAAGGACGGCCAGAACGCCGTCGTCGGCAGGACCGTCACGCTCGAGCTTAAACCCGACCAGGTCGCCGCGCTATCGGCAGCGCGCCAGGGCGGCACGCTGACACTCGCGCTGCGCAGCATCGTCGATGCCAACTCGGTCGACAGCACGCCCGAGGACCAGGCGAGCAAGCGGTCCGGCGGGGTCAACGTGATCCGCTACGGCGTACAGGCGCGGCAACTGACGTCACAGAAGTGATGGGGACATGATGAACTACGGGGATGATCGGACGGGCATGCGCATTCGGGGGAATCGCGCGCGCTCGTTCTGGACGGGGACGATGCTGACCCTGGGGCTCCTCGCAGCCCCCGATGTCGTCAGCGCCGCAGATGCGCCGGTCGGCGACCAGGCGCCGATGCAGGCAGCCGATCTCGATGTTTCGCCGGTCGGGACGATCGCGCCGGCGAAGACGCGCTTCCTGTCGCTCGGCGTCGGCAAGTCCGCCGTCATCGACCTGCCGCGCGACGTCAAGGACGTGCTGGTCGCCGATCCCAAGATCGCCAATGCCGTGATCCGCTCGGCCCAACGCGCCTATATCATCGGCGGACAGGTCGGCCAGACCAACGTCGTGTTCTTCGCCGCCGACGGCCAGCAGGTCGCCGCCTACGATATCGCGGTGAAGCGCGATCTCAACGGCATGCGCACGGCGCTGCGCCAGTCGCTGCCGGGCGTGCAGATCGAAGGCGTCGGCGACAGCGTGATGCTGACAGGCTCGGTGTCGAGCCCGGTCGAGGCCCAGCAGGCCGGCGACGTCGCCGCGAAACTGGTCGGCGGCTCCGACAAGGTGGTCAATAACATCATCGTGCGCGGCCGCGACCAGGTGATGCTCAAGGTCGTCGTCGGCGAAGTGCGCCGCGATATCGTCAAGCAGTTGGGCGTCGATCTCAGCGCCAGTCTGAACGCCGGCACCGCGGTGGTGAACTTCAACAATTCCAACCCGTTCTCGGTCAGCGGCGGACCGATCGTCAGCAACAACGGATTAGGTGTCGCCGGTCTCACCAAAGGCTTCGCGACCGTCAGCGCCACGATGCGCGCGATGGAAAGTGCCGGTGTCATGCGCACGCTCGCCGAGCCGAGCCTGACCGCGATCTCCGGCGAATCCGCCACCTTCATCGCCGGCGGCGAATTCCCCATTCCCTCGGGCTATGCCTGCGATCCCGTCACCCACGTTTGCACCACCCAGATCACCTACAAGAAGTTCGGCATCTCCCTGAACTTCACCCCGGTCGTGCTGAGCGAGGGACGGATCAGCCTGCGGGTGATGACCGAGGTGTCCGAGCTGTCGAACCAAAGCGCCATCACGGTGACCCAGGCGCTGTCGTCGAGCTCGACCAACTCGATCACCATCCCCTCGATCCAGACCCGCCGCGCCGAAACGACGCTGGAAATTCCCTCGGGCGGTTCGATGGCCATGGCCGGCCTGATCCAGCAGCAGACCAAACAGGCGATCAACGGCCTGCCCGGCGTCGACCAGGTACCGATCATCGGCGCGCTGTTCCGCAGCCAGGACTTCGTCAACAACGAGACCGAGCTGATGGTGATCGTGACGCCTTATGTGGTGCGCGCGGTGGCTCAGAAGGAACTGTCCCGGCCCGACGACGGCTTCGCCCCGGCGTCTGACGCCCAGACGGCGCTGCTCGGTCGCATGAACCGCCTCTATGGCGTCGCGCGCCGCGTCGATCCGATCGCGGGCACGCCCGGCGATTTCGGCTTCATCATCGACTGACGACGAACGGACAGCCTGAGGAACGGGGCAAGAGACGGGGCACGAGGGGATGAAGCGATGACGAAGACCATGGCCGATCGACGTCGCGGGTTGAGCGTCGCGCTGGCACTGACGGGGCTCTCCGTCATGCTGGGCGCCTGCAACACCACCGGCGAGATCGTCACCCAGACGGTGCCGACCGACTATCGCCAGCGTCACCCGATCGCGGTCGAGGAAGCCAAGAAGTCGATCGTGATCTTCGTCGGCAAGGCTCGCGGCGGCCTCTCGGCCGCGCAGCACGCGGACGTCGCCGGCATTGCCCGGGACTGGGTGCGCGAAGGCACCGGCTCGGTTGTGGTCGACGTCCCGGTCAACGCGGCGAATTCGCGCGCGGCGGCGGCGACCTATCACGAGATCCGTTCCGTGCTCGCATCCGTCGGCGTGCCCTCGCGTGCCATCGTCCAGCATCCCTATCGGCCCGAGGATCCCGGACTGCTGCCCACCATCCGCCTGAGCTATTCCCGGATCGCCGCGGTCGCCGGCCCCTGCGGGCTGTGGCCGGAAGATATCGGCCCCTCCATCCTCGACCCCGGCTACAACGAGAACCGGCCCTATTTCAATCTGGGCTGCGCCAGCCAGCGCAACCTCGCGGCCATGATCGACAATCCGGCCGACCTGGAGCAGCCGCGGTCCGAGACGCCGGTCTATAACGCACGGCGTGACATGGCCTTCGAGCGCTATCGCAAGGGCACGCCGATCGCGAGCAGCAATCCAGACGCCGACAAGGCCAAACTCAGCGATACAGGCAGATGACACGCGTCCACGACGAAGAAGCGGACGATCCGCAGCACCCCGAGGAACACATTGCGCCGGTTCCTCGCATCTCCGTGCAAGCCTTTTGCGAGACCGAGCAGACGCTCGCCGCGGTGACCGCGGCCGGGCAGGATCGCCGTCTCGCCAAGGCGCATCTCACGGCCAAGGACGGTGGCCTCGCGGCGGCAATCGAAGTCTATGAAACGATGCCGACGCCGAACGTCATCGTGATCGAATCCGACGGCACCCGCGACATCCTCGAGGGCCTCGACGACCTCGCCGGCGTCTGCGATCCCGGCACCCGTGTGGTCGTGATCGGCAATCCCAACGACACCGCGCCCTATCGCGAGTTGGTCCGCCGCGGCGTCAACGACTATGTGGTGGGACCGGTCGAAACGCTCGACGTCGTCCGCTCGATCTGCAGCCTGTTCTCGGCGTCCGAAACCATCATCACCGGCCGCGTCATCGCGGTGGTCGGGGCCAAGGGCGGTGTCGGTGCCTCCACCGTCGCGCACAATGTGGCCTGGACCATCGCCCGCGACCTCGCGCTCGATTCCGTCGTGATCGATCTCGACCTCGCCTTCGGCACCGCGGGTCTCGACTACAACCAGGACCCGGTGCAAGGCATCGCCAATGCGGTGCTGTCGCAGGATCGGCCGGACACGGCCCTGATAGAGCGTCTGCTCTCCAAATGCACCGAGCGTCTCAGCCTGCTTGCTGCGCCCGCCACCCTTGACCGCGTCTACGATTTCGGCGCGGAGGCCTTTGACGCGGTGTTCGACACGCTGCGCATGACCACGCCCTGCATCGTGCTCGATGTTCCCCATCAATGGTCGGGCTGGACCCGTCGCGCGCTGGTCAACGCGGACGACATCGTCATCGTGGCCGAGCCCGATCTTGCGAACCTGCGCAACACCAAGAACATGCTGAACGTCTTGAAGGCGGCGCGGCCGAACGACCGGCCGCCGCTCTACTGCATCAACCAGGTCGGCATGCCCAAGCGGGCGGAGATCGAGGTCAAGGCCTTCGCCAAGACCATGGAGAGCCAGCCGATCGCGGTGATCCCGTTCGATTCGAAGCTGTTCTCGACCGCGGCCAACAACGGCCAGATGATCGCGGAGGTCTCCAAGAGCCACCGCACCACCGAGCTGTTCCAGAACATGGCGAACCGCCTCGCCGGGCGGGGCGAAGTGAAGAAGCCGAAGCGCTCGCTGCTCGGGCCGCTGCTGAAGAAGCTGAAGGGCAGGTCGGGTCGCGGGTCAGCCCCGCATCGCAAGGCATCCTGAGCAAGGCGTTCTGAGCAAGGCGTTCGGACCAAGGCTTCCTGACACGGCATCCTGACGCGCGCGAGCGAGTTACTTCTCCGCCCGCTGCTGCTTCTTCACCAGCAACTGCCGCAGCGCCGTGACCTTGGCCGCCGCCTGATCCGGCGGCAGGTCCGCCTTCACGATGGCTTCGGCCTCGGCCTGCTTTCCTTCGAGTCCCAGCACGAGCGCGAGATTGGCGCGCACGCGGAAATCGGCGGGATTGCGCTCGTGCGCCCGGCGCATCGTTTCCTCAGCCCGCGGCAGATTGTTCTGCAGCATGTAGGACAGTCCGAGATTGGACAGCACCGACGGCTCGTCCGGCACGATCTTCAGCGCGGCGGCGTAATATTGCTGCGCCTCCTCGTTGCGACCGAGCTGATCGAGCGCGGCGCCTTGCGCCGACAGGATATGCCAGTCGGGATCCTCGGGCGAATGCGCGCGGCCGAGGACGTCGAACGCCTGCTGGAAACTGCCGCTGTCGGCGAGCGCACGGCCGTAGCCGGCGAGCAGCGCCTTGTTGCTGGAATGGGCGAGCACGGCCTGCTCCAGCACCGCGAGCGCCTGCGCGCGCTGGCCGGTCTGGCGCAACGCCTTGCCGTATTCGAGCGCGACGTTGGGATCGCCAGGCTTGGCGCGATAGCGCTCGCGCAGCGCATCCATGTCCGGCTTCACGTCCGGCTTGGCCTCGGCCCTGCCAGCCGTGTCCGACTTTCCGCCGAGCGCGCCGGTGATGTCCTCGATGCCGGTTGTCTGACAGCCGCCGAGGGCCAGGATCAGAAGCGCGGAAAACAGATATCTCGCCGGAAGAGAGGCGACGGACAAACGCTTGGACATACTCTGATCACTCGGCGACTGATCAGAGATGCTTACCGATTAACGCTAAAGTCCCGTTAAGGCGGGGCGCTTCCGAAAGCTCAGTCGGTGAATTCAGCGCCGAACTCGCAGCCGATGCGCCAGCGCAGGCGGCACTGCCGGGAATAGTCGGGCGCGAAGATGATGGTGAATTGCGGCGGCACTTCCAGAAATTCCGCCACGACTTTCACGCCGCCATCCGAAATATCCGTGATCGTGCAGTCCCGCGGCAGCGAACCCGCGCCAAAATGAATCTTGGCGAGCCGCGTGCACATCCGTCGTTCGCTTCTCCGGCGATTTGCAAGCATTTGAATTGTTCACCCGTTAGACCACGGCCCATCCCGCACCCCTAGGAGTAGCGGACATTCGTTGGAATGTGCTGAGCAGAGCAGCTTGCATTCGAGGCGTAGTGTCTTCGTCGTGTTTACGATTGGTTAGGACCTTCCGGCGCCCCTCGACCCGTTCCTGTATTGTTCTTGCAAGAATTGGCCCGCTCTGCTACCCCTAATTGTGCAAAAGGGCAGGCTGGTTCGGGCATGGTTCAGCGGGTTTCTACCGTCGCCTTTGAGGGGATCGAGGCCCGCGCGGTCGACGTGCAGGTGCAGGTCGCGCCCGGTCTGCCGGCCTTCGCGATCGTCGGTCTCCCGGACAAGGCGGTGTCGGAGGCGCGCGAGCGGGTCCGCTCGGCGCTGATCGCCTCGGGGCTGGCGCTGCCGGCGCGGCGGATCACCGTCAATCTCGCGCCCGCCGATTTGCCCAAGGAGGGCAGCCATTATGACCTGCCGATCGCGCTCGGCCTGATGGGGGCGATCGGCGCGATCCCTCTGGATGCGCTGTCCGGCTTCACCGTTCTGGGCGAGCTTGGCCTCGACGGATCGATCGCGCCGGTGGCCGGTGTTCTTCCCGCCGCGATCGGCGCCAATGTGCGCGAGGAGGGGCTGATCTGTCCGGCGGCTTGCGGCTCGGAAGCGGCATGGGCGAGCCCGGACATCCAGATCATCGCCGCAAGTTCGCTGATCCAGATAGCCAACCATTTCAAGGGAACGCAGGTGCTGTCGCGGCCTGTGCCGAAGGTGCATGAAGCAGCAAGCTCGCCGCTCGACCTGCGCGACATCAAGGGCCAGGAGAGCGCCAAGCGGGCGCTGGAGATCGCGGCCGCCGGCGGCCATCACCTGCTGATGTGGTGGCCTTTTAAGATCGGTTAATTGGACCCATCATCTTAAGATGGGCCCCTGTTAGCTCTCCTAGAGGCCATCTCACGGGATCGACGATCAAAGTCTGCGGATCGGTAGCCGACCGCCTCGGCTCAACCCGTGAGACCTCTATGAAAACTCGAAACCGCGAAAATTTGGTTTACCTCATCCGTAGAATGATGCGCACGCCCAGCCGCAACGGTGACGGCAAACTCCTTCGCATTGTTAGCAAGCTCGAAAGCTCCCAGTCCTCGCACGGCAAAAACGGTCCGGCGGGCGGCTCGCCTACCATCAAGCGCTCGTGATTGTGGGAGGATCCAATGTCCACGCCCAATTCACCAACTTCAATGGCGGCGCCGGTAGAGGCACCTGCGCCGGCTCCCCACGTCTCCGGAATCTTTCATGACCTTGAGTCACTGAAGCTTCAACAAGAGGAGGCGGGGCTCGCAGGTTCGACCGAGGTCTTGATGCGCGTCCCGGTTCGGAAGCCCCAGCGAGATGAGTATTTCCGTGTTCGTCCCGGAGATGAGTTTACGACAGTCCTGTACGAAGACCGTGTTGCGCGAGTGAACTACTTCATCACACCCGCAATGCTCCCGATTCTCCGAGCAGTGTCCAACGTCTCGGTCGTGACGCTTGTTCCCTTCATTACGCGGCAAAAGATGCTCGGAATCTTTCCGCTGAAACTCGCGACCGATGCCATTGGTGACAATGGCTGGCAAACCACCGCCATGGCTGCCGCTCAGCTGGCAAAATCGAAATGGATACGGATGCAAGCCGACATGGCATTGTCGGGGTACCGGATTTTTTCTGCTGAAGGTCAGTTGAGCGAGCCGGAATGGCCTGACACGCCGTTTAACGAACTCCTTGATATCGCTTTCAAGGACCACGTCATTTCGAGCCAAGATCATCCAGTCCTGAACAGGATTATGGGTCGGATTTAACAGATCGCTGAGAGGTAGCGTGGGCTACCTCTCAGTCCCCTCTCACATATCCGAGTTTGCAATGTCCGATCTTTCGTTTGGGCAGCTGAGCCGCTTTGCCCATATTTCTCTGCTCGATTACGAGTACAACGCCGCGCCCGGCGAACCTCCAGACCCGCTTTGCTTGGTCGTGGAAGACTTCCGGTCAGGTGAACAGAAGCGCTTTTGGCGTGATGAGCTCCTGGCGATGCGAAAGGCCCCCTTTCCAACGGGCCCGGACGCCGTGATGGTTTCATATTTTGCTTCAGCCGAGCTCAGCTGCATGCTCGCGCTTGGCTGGCAGCTCCCGCATTCCGTGATCGATCTGTTTGCAGAGCATCGCGTGGCGACCAATGGCGAACATCTACCCCTGGGCAACGGTCTACTGGGCGCTTTAGCTTACCGAAGCCTGCCGCACATCGAGTCATCGGCGAAGGACGCTCTACGAGAAAAGATTATGAGTCAGACGGTATGGCCGCCTCAGGATCGGGCAGAGGTCCTCGAGTACTGTGCCTCCGATGTTGCAGCCCTGCGTGCACTCCTTACGGCGATGTTGCCAACGCTTGATTTGCCTCGAGCACTGCTGCGCGGGCGCTATATGAAAGCTGTCGCGCATATGGAACGCAACGGCACGCCTATCGATACAGGCCTCCAGAACAGCTTTTCCGAGCATTGGCACCTTGCGCGGTGTGAGCTCGTGAAGACAATCGACACTGACTTCGGCGTGTATGACGGCCTGCAGTTCAGGAGGGGGCGCTTCAGCGAATGGCTTCGCGTCAATCGGATCCCATGGCCTCGCACCGAGCATGGCACGCTTAAGCTGGACGATGATACATTCAAGGAGCAGTCAGCGATCTGGCCTGCTTTGAAGCCCTTGCGCGAGCTCAGACAAGCGCTGACGAGCATGCACGTGCCAGGTCTTCCGGTAGGCAAAGACGGACGAAATCGCACTCTGCTTTCACCTTTCGCATCAAAGACGGGTCGCAATCAGCCGTCCGCTAAACGGTTTGTGTTTGGACTACCGGCTTGGCAGCGAGGCGTCGTCCGGCCGCCCGAAGGCTGGGCGCTCGGCTATATAGATTGGTCTTCGCAGGAGATCGCTGTCGCTGCCGGATTGTCTGGCGATGCGGGTCTGATCCAGGCTTACGAAGGGGGCGACCCTTACCTTGCGTTCGGAAAAGACGCCGGCGTTGCACCGCCGAGCGCGACAAGGGTATCGCATCCAGAAATTCGCAACATCTGCAAAACGGTGATGCTTGGTTTGAACTACGGCCTGGGCGTCGAAAGGATGGCTCATCAAGCCGGAATTTCGCCTGCGCTCGCAGCCGAACTCATTCAGCGTCACCGGATGACGTATTCGCGCTATTGGCAGTGGAGCGACGGCGTTGTCACGCGAGCACTGCTCACCAACGAGATGAATTCAGTTTTTGGTTGGCATCGGAAAATCGGTCCGTTCGATCGACCGACATCGCTGATGAATTTTCCGATGCAAGCAAACAGCGCCGAGATGATGCGGGTGGCAGCGATAGCGGCAATCGAGGCCGACATCATTGTCTGCGCACCCGTTCATGACGCATTTCTGATTGCAGCACCGATTGACGAGATCGAGGCGGCTGTCCGGCAAATGCGCGAGATCATGTCTCAAGCCGGTTATTACGTCACTGGTGGCGTCCGCGTCCGCACCGAAGCAAAGATCGTCCGATATCCAGATCGGTACATGGATGAACGCGGTGCCGATATGTGGAATCGGGTCGTTCGGCTGATTGTACGCATACGACGAAGGCCGCCTGATTGACACATGCGCGCGAGCGCGGCGAGTTCTACGATGGCGTTGCGTGAAGG
>NZ_JBVVPP010000065.1:0-7322 GCF_055811315.1 Bradyrhizobium sp. MI1.4
ACCGCAAGCCCGGCTCGCGAACATGACGACCACAAGATCGCCCCTCAAGGATGAGCCGGGATGCGCGACACATACGCCATTTCCGAATTTCGGTAAAGTGGAATATTTTTGCGGCGGCGGATTGACGGGGGCGACACAGAGGAGGTCCGGTAGCCCGGATGAGCGAAGCTATATCCGGGGTTTTCGCTAGCTAGCCGCACTAGCGGTCCCGGATGTCGCTTCGCTCATCCGGGCTACAGGCTGCGAGAGGCGCTCGCTACAGGCTCACCCCGTCGGGGTACCCTGCTTCCATTGGCCGCCGGCGATTTTCGCGGCGGCGATCACGGCTTGGGTCCGACTTTCGACGCCGAGCTTTTGCAGGATCGCCGAGACATGCGCCTTGATGGTGGCCTCGGAGACGCCGAGCTCATAGGCGATCTGCTTGTTGAGCAATCCCTCCGACAGCATCATCAGAACCCGGACCTGCTGCGGCGTCAGCGTCACCAGCCGGTCGCGCAGGCGCGTCATGTCGGGGTCGGCGACTGCCGACAGATCAGTGTCGGCGGGAACCCAGACGTCGCCCTCCATTACCTTGAGGATCGCGTCGCGCAAGGTGTCGACGCCGAAGCGCTTCGGGATGAACCCGGAGGCGCCGAAGTCGAGCGAGCGGCGGATGGTGGCGCTGTCGTCGGACGCCGAGACGATCACCACCGGAATAGCCGGATATTGCGCGCGCAGATAGATCAGGCCGGAAAAGCCGGAGATCCCGGGCATCGACAGGTCGAGCAGGATCAGGTCGACGTCGGAGGTCTGTTCCAAAAGCTTGGTCAGATCCTCGAACGATCCAGCCTCGTCGATCCTGGCCGAGCTCAGGACGCCCGTCACCGCCTGCCGCAACGCGTCGCGGAACAATGGGTGGTCATCGGCAATGATGAGATGGGTCGAGGGAGCGTTCATCGTTCTCTTGCTGGCAATCGCACCGGGCCAGTAAGCCGGCGCGGGGCCCTGGTCAATTCTTTCCCGACCAGCCGTGGCATGCAAGTGGACATTATCCCTTTGCGGCAACGGGGTTAATCCACAGGCCGGCACTATGTTGCCGGATGGAAGGCTCGCAGTGTCAGGCGAGCGTCAGTGTGAAAGGCCGAAAGTCGTATTGGGGCGGGTTTCACGCCAATGTTACCTTGGGGGCAAGGCTTGGGTTGATCCGGCATGACCGGACATCCAGGGCGCGAGGAAACGATTTTTCGGGGAGCGACTCAACATGTCGACAATGGCTGTGTCTCAAGCAGGCGCGGGAGGGATGACGAAGGACGAACGGTTCGTCATTCTCGCCTCCTCGCTCGGTACCGTCTTCGAGTGGTACGACTTCTATCTCTACGGTTCGCTGGCCGGCATCATCGGCGCGCAGTTCTTCTCGGCCTATCCGCCGGCAACCCGCGACATCTTCGCGCTGCTGGCCTTCGCGGCCGGCTTCCTGGTGCGCCCGTTCGGCGCGATCGTGTTCGGCCGTGTCGGCGACATCGTCGGCCGCAAATACACCTTCCTCGTCACCATCCTGATCATGGGTCTGTCGACTTTCATCGTCGGCCTGCTGCCCAACGCTGCCACCATCGGCATCGCGGCCCCGATCATCCTGATCGCGCTGCGTCTCGCCCAGGGCCTCGCGCTCGGCGGTGAATATGGCGGTGCGGCCACCTACGTCGCGGAGCATGCTCCGAACGGCAAGCGCGGTTACTACACCTCCTTCATCCAGACCACGGCGACGCTCGGCCTGTTCCTGTCGCTGCTGGTGATCCTGTTCACGCGCTCCGCGCTCGGCGAACCCGACTTCGCGGCATGGGGCTGGCGCATTCCGTTCCTGGTCTCCGTGCTGCTGCTCGGCGTTTCGGTCTGGATCCGGCTTCGCCTCAACGAATCCCCGATCTTCCAGAAGATGAAGGACGAGGGGAAGAGCTCGAAGGCCCCGCTGACGGAAGCCTTCGGCAACTGGCAGAACGGCAAGCTCGTGCTGCTGGCGCTGTTTGGCGGCGTGATGGGCCAAGGCGTGGTCTGGTACACTGGCCAATTCTACGCGCTGTTCTTCCTGCAATCGATCCTCAAGGTCGACGGCTACACCGCCAACCTGCTGATCGCCTGGTCGCTCCTGCTCGGGACCGGCTTCTTCATCGTGTTCGGCGTGCTCTCCGACAAGATCGGCCGCAAGCCGATCATCCTCGGCGGCTGCCTGATCGCGGCGCTGACCTTCTTCCCGATCTTCAAGATGATCACCACCAATGCCAACCCGGCGCTGGAAAAGGCGATCGAGTCGGTCAAGGTCGACGTGGTGGCAGATCCCGCAGGTTGCGGCGACTTGTTCAATCCGGTCGGCACCCGCGTCTTCACCTCGCCTTGCGACACGGCACGTGCCTACCTGTCGCAGTCGTCGGTCAAGTACTCGACCACGCCAGGTGCGGCAGGCTCCGGCGTGAAGGTGATGGTCAACGGCAAGGAAGTTCCCTACGCCAACGCCAAGGACGGCAATCCGGCAGTGCTCGCCGCCGTGCAGGGAGCCGGCTATCCGAAGGCCGGAGATGCGGGCATCGTGAAGATGGCGCATCCGTTCGACATCTTCCGTCCGCAGGTGGCCGCGGTCGTCGGATTGCTGTTCGTCCTGGTGCTCTTCGTCACCATGGTGTACGGCCCGATCGCCGCGATGCTGGTCGAACTGTTCCCGACCCGCATCCGCTACACCTCGATGTCGCTGCCCTACCATATCGGTAACGGCTGGTTCGGCGGCCTGCTGCCGGCAACCGCCTTCGCCATCGTGGCCTCGACGGGCGATATCTATGCGGGCCTCTGGTATCCGGTCATCTTCGCGTCGATTACCGTCGTGATCGGCTTGTTCTTCCTGCCGGAGACCAAGGACGTCGATATCAAGTCGACCTGATCGACGCAGATCGAGATCAACACCAACCGGCCGCGGTCTCCGCGGCCGGTTTTGTTTTGGCCTACTGATTGCTACCGAGGAATTGCAGCACCACCTCGCGCCGGTGCGGGCGGGCGCGATGCTCGATCAGATAGATCGCCTGCCAGGTGCCAAGCGCGAGCTTGCCGCTCAGGACCGGCACATGAAGCGAAGTCTGGGTCAGCATTGTCTTGACGTGCGCCGGCATGTCGTCCGGTCCCTCGGCATCATGCGTCCAGCCGGCGTTCTCGGGCGCGAGCCGGGACAGAGCCGTGGTGAGATCCACGAGCACGGAAGGGTCGGCGTTCTCCTGGATCGTCAGCGATGCGGAGGTGTGACGAACGAACAGCGTCAACGCGCCGTCTCGCGCGCCTGCCTCCGCCACGAACTTCGCAGCTTCAGCGGTGAGATCGGTGAAGCCGCGGCCGGGCGTCTGCACGGTCAGCAGCGACGATGCGATGGTGGTGGCTTGCACCGACGATGGCGCCGAGCGCGTGATGGATTTGGCTGATGTCATCATCACTCTCTCAATTCGGAAAGCTGCCGTAGGTGGGCAAAGCGAAGCGTGCCCACCGACTCACGCAACGAAAACAAAAATGGTGGGCACGGCGCGTCGCGGCCTTGCCCACCCTACCGCATCTCGCCACGCGCTAAATCTTCCCCGACACGTCCTTCTGCACGCGGTTGGCCATGTCGATCAGCCGGCGCCAAGCCCTTTCCAGGAATGACATCACGCGATCGACGTCCTGGTCGCTCGGCAGCGGGATCTCGATCCTGCGCTCGCCCTCGGCGGCCTTTGGTGCTTGCGGCTGCGCCTTCTTGAGCGGATCCGTTTTCGGCAGCGCCTCGTCGATCTTGCCTGACACGGTCGGCCCCGCCGCAAGCCGTCCCTTCAGCGTCTCGACTTCGGCCTGGAGCCTGCCGATCTCGGCGTCGAGCGCGGTACGTTCATCGGGCACCGCGTAGCAGGCCCAGCCGGCGCCGCTGCGGGTGCAGGTCGACACCGTGCCGGTGCGGCTGTCGAGCCGCAGCACCCCCTCGGGGATGGGCGTCATGCTGTAGCGGCCGTTTTCGCTGTCGGGCGCGGATTGCGCGGCGAGGCAGCCGCCGCTGATGGTCAACACCGCGGCGAACGCCGCCGCCACCAGCCATGATGCTGTGGATGAATTCGCTGCTCTCATCGCGTTCTCCGCCACGACGCGCCGGTAGCACGTCCAAAGATGGCGCTCATAAAGGTGGCACGTCTCGCAATTCTACACCCCGGCGAGGCGATCCGCCGCCCAAAACGCGCCTTTGACATGAACGATCACGGCGCCCCCTTTGATCCCGGCAGCCGGGCGAAATGGCGACGGCATCCGCCGATCCAGCGGAGACCTGCTGCGGTGCGGCGTCACGCTGTGTGCAGCGCTGCCGCCCGCGCCGATATTGCAAGATAAATCAAATACATAACAGGAATGGACACAATCGTGACTTGGCTTGACTTGATTATGGGCCATCAGTATGGTCCGCGCGGCTTTTGAGGGTGGCGGGCGTAATTTCCATTCAGCCGCGGCGTTTCGGGTCTTCGTTGCATGACACAGGGCACGGGACACGGCGAGAATGGAGATCGCGATAGATCGCCCGAGGAAGCTGCGCTTTCCGAACGGCTCGGAAATCTTGATCAGCGGTTGTCCGAATTCCGCGGCCGCCACGTCAAGTCCGAGCAACCCGCAGGTGACGGTGAGGACAGAGCGGCCAGAGCCTCGGCGATGGCGCTTGGTTTTCGGTTATCCTCCGAGTTGGTCGCCGGGGTCGTTGTCGGAGCGGGGATTGGCTGGGGTTTCGACCGCTTGCTGTCGACGTCGCCTTTCGGATTCATCGTGTTCCTGCTGCTGGGCTTCGTCGCCGGCGTGGTGAATGTGGTGAGAACGGCAGGCGCGGGTCAAAACAGGCGCGGTGGTTCTTAGGCGGTCCACACCAGGAGAGGAATGATCGTGCCGGCTCGTGCCGGTACGGGCCGGGCCCGACCGGCAGACCGAGACCCGCCGGCATCGCCCGGCAGACCAAGAGATGCCGCGCTGATGAAAATCGATCCGATCCACCAGTTCAACATCGAGCCTCTCTTCACCCTGGGCCATATCGGCAACCACACGATCGCCTTCACCAACTCGTCGCTCTACATGCTGGTGGCGGTCGCGATCATCTCGATCCTGATGCTCGCCAGCGGCACGCAGCTGGTTCCCGGCCGGCTGCAGTCGGTCGCCGAGATCTCCTACGAGTTCGTCGCCTCGACCATCCGCTCGACGGCCGGCGCGGAAGGCATGAAGTTCTTCCCGCTGATCTTCTCGCTGTTCATGTTCATCTGCGTTTCGAACCTGGTCGGCATTATCCCCTACACCTTCACGATCTCGAGCCATCTGATCGTCACCGCGGCGCTCGCGCTGCTGGTCTTCTTCACGGTCCTGATCTACGGCATTGCCAAGAACGGCCTGAAATTCTTCTCGATCTTCGTGCCCCACGGGGTCCCCGGCTACATCCTGCCGCTGGTGATGTTCATCGAGATCCTGTCGTTCTTCCTGCGGCCGGTTTCCCACAGCGTCCGTCTGTTCGCCAACATGCTGGCCGGCCACATCGCGCTGAAGGTGTTCGCGGGCTTCGTCGCCATGCTCGGCTTCTCGCTCGGCGCCCTTGGCTGGGTCGGCGGCGTGCTGCCGCTGGCGCTCACGGTCGCGCTGTACGCTCTCGAGATTCTGGTCGCGTTCCTGCAAGCCTATGTGTTTGCGATCCTGACCTGCATCTACCTCAACGACGCCATTCATCCGGGACACTGAGCGGTCCGGGGAATTTCCACCCAAAACCCAATCTTTCTTCCAAGGAGTCTAAAATGGATCCGGCAGCAGCAAAACTTATCGGCGCGGGCATCGCATGCATCGGCATGGGCGGCGCGGGCGTCGGCGTCGGCGTGATCTTCGGCAACTACCTCGCCGCGGCCGTTCGCAACCCCTCGGCCGCTCAGGGCCAGTTCGGCAATCTGATCTTCGGCTTCGCCGTGACCGAAGCGCTCGGCATTTTCTCGCTGCTGATCGCGCTGCTGCTGCTGTTCGTTCCGCTCTGAGAACGATTTTTCGCGCCGCTTCAACCGAGGCGACGCGCATGACTGCAACAGGAGTACTCCATGGCTGAAAGTCATGGCGGGGCGAAAAGTCCGGCGGCGGGCGCCCACACCGGGTCCGAAGGCGGTCACGGTGGCGGTTTTCCGCCGTTCGAGAGCGGCACTTATGCTTCACAGCTGGTGTCGCTCGCGATCTTCTTCGTCGCGCTTTACGTGATCGTGTCCAAGCTCGCTCTGCCGCGCGTCGGCGGTGCGATCGAGGCGCGTCAGAACAAGATCGAGGGCGACCTCGCCGAAGCGCAGAAGCTGAAGGACCAGTCCGAAGCGGCGCTGAAGGCCTATGAAAACGAGCTTGCTTCGGCACGCTCGCGCGCGCAGGCCATCGGCAACGAATCCCGCGACAAGGCGAATGCGCAGGCGGACGCCGAGCGCAAGGCCTTGGAAGAGCAACTGGCGGCCAAGCTCGCCGAGGCAGAGAAGACCATCGCCTCGACCCGTGCGACCGCCATGAGCAACGTCCGCGGCATCGCGGCCGATGCGGCAGGCACCATCGTGCAGCAGCTCACGGGCGTGGTTCCGGACGCGGCATTGGTCAATGCCGCCGTTGATGCGTCCTTGAAGGGTTAATCGATATGTTCTTCGATCCTGAAACCTGGGTCGCCATCGCCTTCGTGATCCTGATGGTCGTGTTCGGCTATCTCGGGGTCTTCAAGAAGGCCATGACTGCGCTCGACCATCGCGCCGATCGCATCAAGGCCGAGCTCGATGACGCGACGCGCCTCAAGCAGGAAGCCGCCAAGGTGCTCGCCGACTACAAGGCGCGCACCGCCTCGGCCGAACGCGAGGCCGCCGACATCATCGCCAACGCGAAGAGCGAAGCCGAGCGCATCGCAACCGAGGCCAAGGCCAAGGTGGAAGATTTCGTCGCTCGCCGCACCAAGACCGCGGAGGGCAAGATCGCGCTCGCCGAGGCTCAGGCGGTGGCCGATGTTCGCGCCGCAGCGGCCGAAGCCGCCGTCCAGGCCGCCTCCACGATCCTGTCGAAGTCGGTCAGGGGCCAGGTCGCCGACGATCTGCTCGCCAAGGGCATCACCGAAGTCAGGCAGAAGCTGAACTGAGGGATATCGCCTTCACCTATCAAAAAGCCGGCGCGATCAGCGCCGGCTTTTTTGTTTGTCGGGCACTGCATCGGCAAATCTGATGTCATGCCCCCCCAAAGCCGGGGAAAAAAATATAAAAAAACCACCCAAAAATAAAGAAAAAAACCCGCGGTCATGTATGGCCCCCCAACCCGGGGCAGTAAGACAA
>NZ_JBVVPP010000065.1:7332-11937 GCF_055811315.1 Bradyrhizobium sp. MI1.4
AACACCCTAATCTGGGTTAAACCCCCTACAAAAAAAAAACCCCCGGCCCACCCCGCCCGGGATTTTTTTTTTGTCGGCCACTCCATCGCAAAATCTGATGTCATCGCCCGCGACGGGGGGCGATCCAGTATTCCAGAGACAGCCCTAATAGATCGAGAAGCCGCGGCGTACTGGATGCCCCGCCTTCGCGGGGCATGACGACTATCTTGACGTGGTTACTTCTTCTTCGCCCGCGCCTTCGGCTCGGGTGATAGCGCCTGCGGATCGAAGCCGACATAGAAGATGTAGCTATCGGCGTCCTTGGCCGAAGGCATCGGGTAGACCAGATCCTCGGCCACGAAGGTGAACGGCACGCTGCCGCCCTCCGACATTCCGACCGTGGTCCGGTAGGCCTTGGAAGCGATCACCTTCTCGCCGACGCCGCCCTGCACCACGGCGACGCGCAGCGGCACCTCGACGCTCGCAGGCGCGCCGGCGGGTCCGGCAATGACGCGGCCCTGGATGCCGATCCGGGCCGTGATATCGCCGCCATTGCGGGCGCATTCGCGCGCCATCTTGGTGATGGTGGCCTGGAAGCGGATCTCGTTGCCGACGGCCGGCTTCCCAGTGGCACCGACCGCGTAGGTGGAGGCTCCGGCACGCACCGTGACCTGCGGGCAATCAAGATCGTCATCAGCCGCCGGCTGGCCCGGCGCAGGCGCCGGCTTGGGTTGGGCCGGCTCGTCCGACTTGCCGCCGAACAGGCCCTTGAATCGATCGGTCAGCGACTGCGCCGCGACCGGCGAGATGGAGACGAGCGCAACTGACAACGCCAGCGCGACCGCCGCCCCCCGCCGCAACGCATTCCGCGATGACCGAAGCTCCTGCACCATCAACACCCATACTCCTGACGACATCCCGGCCGATCACCGGCCGGGTTGCGCCGTTATATCGTCAAAACCGGCGAACCCAAGGCAGCAAACAAGGAGACTTTGGCCGCATCAATCAACGGGCTCAGCCGCGGAAATCCTCGTGCAGCAGGCCGAACAGCAAATGGTCCTGCCAGACCCCGTTGATGCAGAGATAGCGGCGCGCCAGCCCCTCGCGGGAGAAACCGCACTTCTCCAGCACCCGGATCGAGGGCGCATTGGTCGGGATGCAGGCGGCCTCGACCCGGTGCAGATTGAGCTCGCCGAACAGCGTCGGCAGCAGCACCCGCAGCGCGGCCGTCATGTAGCCGCGCTGGGCGTGGGGCTTGCCGACCCAATAGCCGATGGTGCCGGCCTGGACGATGCCGCGGCGGACATTGGCGAGCGTGATGCCGCCGACCATGGCGCCGTCGAGCTCCCGGAAGATCAGAAAGGGATAGGACCGGTCCGCGGCGATGTCCTCGGAATAGCGGCGCAGGCGACGGCGGAAACCGGAGCGGGTGAGATCATCCGACGGCCAGATCGGCTCCCAGGGGGTCAGGTAATCGCGGCTGGACTCGCGCAGATGGGCCCATTGCAGGAAGTCCGACATCTGCGGCGCGCGTAGCAACAGGCCGTTGCCGCGCGGCGCGAGAGCGGCGGGTCCACTGGATGGCAGGCGGAAGAGGGCCATGGTGATGCTTCCCGGGGCGGATCAACCCGTGCGCGGCTCCTAATGCAGCCGCGCCTTGGCGCGTGCCCGGGTCAATCCTTCCGCAAAAGACACCGCCGTGTCCAGACCCCTGCCACTGCCCAATGCGACAACCGCAGGGCGGCTGCGCGAAAGCAGCGCACGCGCCGCATCCCGGGTCGATTCGACGCTGACGGCGTCGATCCGGGCCACCAGCTCCTCGGCAGTCTGGGGCCGGCCATAGGCCAGCACATGCCGAGCAAGCTGCTCGGCGCGGGACGAGCAGCTCTCCAGCGCCATCAGCAGCCCCGCCTTCATTTGCGCCTTGGCACGCGCGATCTCGACCTCGGTCAGGGTCTCGACCGAATCATTCATGATGTCGACCACGACCTCCATCATCTCGGGCGCATCGGCCGGATCGGTGCCGGTGTAGAGGCCGAAGAAGCCGGTGTCGGTATAGGGGGCATGGAACGAGTAGATTGAGTAACAGAGGCCGCGCTTCTCGCGCACCTCCTGGAACAGCCGCGACGACATCCCGCCGCCGAGGATGTTGGTAAAGACCTGGAGCGAGAACAGCGACAGATCGGTCTGCGGCACGCCCTCCAGCGCCAAGGTCAGATGCGCCTGCTCGAGCTCGCGATGCACCACCTTGGTGCCGCCCTTGCCGAATTGTGCGGGTTGCGGCTTGGGACCCGCTGTCCCCTCAAAACTGGCAAAGCGCTGCTCGACCTCGGCGACCACCTGCTTGTGATCGACCGCGCCGGCGGCCGCCACCACCATGTCAGGGCCGCGGTAGTGCGTCGACAGATAGTCGCGCAGCGAGTCGCGGCTGAAGGCACGCAAGGTCTTCGCAGTGCCGAGCAGCGAGCGGCCCATCGGCTGGTCGGGATAGCAGAGCTCGTTGAGATGCTCGAACACGACGTCGTCAGGCGTGTCCTGCGCCGCGCCGATCTCCTGCACGATGACGTTCTTCTCGCGCTCGAGTTCGTCGGGCTCGAAGGCGGGATTGGCCAGGATGTCGGCGAGCACGTCGAGTGCGAGCGGCACGTCGGCCTTCAGCACCCGCGCATAATAGGACGTGGTCTCGGTCGAGGTGCCGGCATTGAGGTCGCCGCCGACCGCCTCGATCTCCTCGACGATCTCGCGCGAGGAGCGCTTCGTCGTGCCCTTGAATGCCATATGTTCCAGAAGATGCGAGATGCCGTGCTCGTTGGGCTTCTCGTCGCGCCCGCCGACGCCGGCCCAGACGCCGAGCGCCGCGGTCTCGAGATGAGGCATCTTGTCGGTGACGACAGTGAGGCCGGACGCAAGCTTGGAAATCTCGACGCTCATCCGGCAACTCCCTGTTTCGCGGCGCGGCTGACCGACAGCACGAACCGCTCGACCTCGGTCTGGTCGTTCTTCATCACCTTCATGTGTTCGGATTTGGTCATCAGACCATCGAGCCAGGCCGGCAGTTGCGGCCGCTGGCCGCAGGCCGCTTCGACCGCATCGGGGAATTTGGCCGGATGGGCGGTGGACAGCACGATGCTGGGAACCGTCCTGTCCGTGGTGTCGCGGTCGGCGACCGCAAGCGCGACCGCGGTGTGGGGATCGACCAGCTCGCCGGCCTCGCGCCAGGCGGCGCGGATCGCGGCCGCGGTCTCGGTCTCGTCGGCCCGGCCTGCGTCGAACCCCTCGCGGATCGCGGCCAGCGTCGCATCGGGCAGCACGAAGCGTCCCGATTGCTTCAGTGAATCCATCAGACGGCGCACGCCGGCGGCATCGCGCCCGCCAGCCTCGAACAGCAGCCGCTCGAAATTCGAGGAGATCTGAATGTCCATCGACGGCGAAGCCGTCGCGTGGACCTCGCGCACCTCGTAGATCCCGGTCTTCAGCGTGCGCGCCAGGATGTCGTTGACGTTGGCGGCGATGCCCAGGGTCCGCACCGGAAGACCCATGCGCTTGGCGACATAGCCGGCGAAGATGTCGCCGAAATTGCCGGTCGGCACAACGAAGTCCACCGCGCGCGCGGGTGCACCGGCGGCAACGGCGGAGGTGAAATAGTAGACCACTTGGGCGACGATGCGCGCCCAATTGATGGAATTGACGCCGGACAGCGACGTCGCATCGCGGAAGCGATGGTTGTTGAACATCGCCTTCACGAGGGCCTGGCAATCGTCGAAATTGCCCTCGACGGCAAGCGCATGGACGTTGGCCGCGCCCGTCGTCGTCATCATTCGCCGCTGCACCTCGGAGATGCGGCCATGCGGGAACAGCACGATGAGATCGACATTTTCGAGTCCTGCGAACGCGTCGACCGCAGCACCGCCGGTGTCGCCCGAGGTCGCGACCACGATGGTGGTGCGCTGGCCGCGCTGGGCGAGCACGTGGTCCATCAGCCGCGAGATCAGCTGCATCGCCACGTCCTTAAAGGCGAGCGTCGGGCCGTGGAACAGCTCCAGCACGAACTGGTGCGGCGCCATCTGGCGCAGCGGCACCACCGCCGGATGGCGGAAGGTGGCGTAGGCCTCGTTCGCCATACGGCCGAGCTCGGCGTCCGAGATCTCGCCGGCGACGAAAGGGCGGATCACCTCGACCGCGACCTCCCAATAGGGACGCCCGAAAAAGCCGGCGATGGCGTCAGGCGAGAGTTGCGGCCAGGTGGCCGGCACATACAGGCCGCCGTCGCGAGCGAGCCCGGTCAGCATCACGTCGCAGAAGCCGAGTTCGGGGGCCTCGCCCCGGGTCGAGATATAACGAGTCAAACTGCCCTCCAAAGGCCGGCCGAGCCTGGACTCGGTCCGCAAGCCTTTGATTTTACGAAATTACTTGTTAACAGCCAGAGGCTTTGGGCCACCATAAAGTGTTTTGCGGCATCAGGAAACCGCTTCGCGCCTGGGGCCGTCCAAGGAAAAAGGCTGCCAACGAAAAGCGCTGCCAACGAAAAGGGGGGGGGGGCATGCCCCCCCCCCGCGTGGGAGGGGTGGGGGTTTTGGGGGGCCCCGGTGTGGGGGTTGGGGGGGCCCCCCCCCAAAAAAAGTAGGG
>NZ_JBVVPP010000065.1:11947-31231 GCF_055811315.1 Bradyrhizobium sp. MI1.4
TTGTCTCAAATTTATTTGTGTGCGGCCACATCCACCCCGGGGGCCGGCTGGGCCCCCCAAACTCAACACCCCCCAAACACCCCCCCCCCCCCCCCCCACCGCCCCCGCCCCCCCCCCCCCCCCCTCTCTTGGAAGGTCTGTCGTTGTGTGCAGACCGGTTTGGCGTCTTGGGGTCACCGACCCGCAAAAACTGTTCGCGCAAGCTTTCGTCGGCTGTCACGATATCGTCAAGGGACAAAACGGAATGTGTGAGAAAATGTTCCTGTTTTTCCCGACACGTTTCGGCGCGGGCAAACGTTCGCCAGCAGCTTGGCGTCACGCATTACCATTATATCCCGAACGACAGCACAGTTCGGGAACGAACGACGGCTGCGCTCATTGTGTCGGCGGATGGTGTCGGCGCTATCCATGCATTGCCCGGCTGAGCGCCGAGACCGGTCCGCCCGCCGAACCGGCAGCATCCTGGTGCAGCCGGTTCGGTGCCCCGAGGCGTCAGTTCATCCCGATTTCCACCGCGATCCGGATCAGGTCGGAATGGTTCTTGGCACCGAGCTTCTGCTTGAGCAGAGAGGTGGTGTTGGCGACGGTCTTGTAGGAGATGCCGAGCGCCTCGGCGACCTCGACGATCTTGTCGCCTCGCCCCAACAGGCGAAGAATCTCGAGCTCCCGCGGCGTCATCTGCGAGGCAGGATTGGCCTTGATCGCCGCGCCGGAAAACGTCACGGCTTCCGCGAGCTGCGGTGAGATGAAATTGTCGCCCGCAACCACCTTGCGCACCGCCTTGAGCAGGATCCGGGGATCGTCGCCCTTGGAGACGTAGCCCTGGGCCCCGAGCTCGACCGCCCGCACCACGAAGGCTGGATCATCGTTCATGCTGAACATGATGATCTTGGCGTCGGGATCGTCCTTGCGAATGCGCCGCATCAGTTCAAAGCCGGAGACGTCGGGCAGGCTGATGTCGATCACAGTGACGTCGGGCCGCCTGCTGACATAGGCGCGATGCCCGGATTTGGCGTCGGTCGCCTCGTCGATCCGGATCGAATGGTCGGAGGAGAACAGGGTGCGGCAACCGGACAACACCACGGGATGGTCGTCGACAATCAGGACGCGGGTCGCCGGCTTGGCAGTATCTTGCATTGTAACTCTCTAGTTTTTCGATTCATAAACCGACGGGAACAAATGGAAAGAGCAAAATCCCCTGATGCGCGTTAGAATTGACCTAATGTGGCAACGGCTGTCCTTCAGTACACAATTGTTTCTGCCGCTTGGCCTGCTGTTCATGGCGGCGCTGATCATGGGCGGCGTCCTGCTGCACGTCTTCACGACCGGTCAGCTCGCCGAGGAGAACCAGCCGGCCCAACGATCGACCAAAGCCGTGGCCGAGGCCCTCAACAACGCTCTGCGTTCATCCGACCATCCGCGAAGGACCCTGGATGACTTCGTCCGGATGCTGGACGAGTCCTCAGATATTCAATTCCTTCCTGCAGGAGCGGTTGCTCCTCCCTTTGCGTCGAGGGGCCTGCAAGGTTCGCATGGCCCACCAAAATGGTTCGTCAGTCTCCTTTCCATTCCGGACTTGCACATCGCATTTCCGGTATCCCTCAACGGCGAGCATTTCGGCGACATCGTGTTTGTGCCGGACCTGTCCGCAGCGCTGTTCGAGACCTGGGTGGGCTTCCTCGCCTTGGCCGGCTTCGTCGTCGCGCTGACCGGGCTGACAGGGGTCGTCGCCTATGTGTTTGCGGGATCAGCCCTGCGACCACTGCAGGATCTTGGCGCAGGCCTCACGCGGCTACGACGCGGCGACTACGCAACACCGATCTCGGTCGGGGGACCGCCGGAAATCCGGCAAAGCTGCGAGGAGGCCAATGCGCTGGCCGAAACGCTGGTGCAGTTGAGCCAGGACAATCGCGACCTGCTGCACCGCCTGGTCTCGCTCCAGGACGACGAGCGGCGCGATCTCGCGCGCGAACTGCACGACGAACTCGGTCCGCTGCTGTTCGGCATCCGCGTCGGCACGATCGCATTGGTCGATGCCTCGCCCCCGGCGGGAAATCTCAGCAGTTCGGCGCAGGAGGTGTTGCAATCGGTCGAGGCGCTCCAGCAGACCAATCGCCGCATCCTCGACCGGTTGCGACCGCTCTACATCGAGGAATTGGGTCTGGAGACCAGTGTGCAGACGCTGCTCCGAAATTTTCGCAAGCAGGCGCCGTCTATCGACCTGACGGACACGGTCGATCCGAATCTCAACGCGATCGACGGGCCGCTGGCTCAAACCGTCTATCGCGTGATTCAGGAGGCGCTGACCAACGTGCTGCGTCATGCCGGCGCCAGCCATGCCCATGTGCAGGCGACCTTCGCCGGCGAGACGGTCGTCATCGAGATTTCCGACGACGGCGGCGGCTTTCCCGAAGGGAATCTGTTCGGCCGCGGCCTGACCGGCATGCATGAGCGCGTGCGCGCACTCAGCGGATCGCTGTCACTGCTGCGCGTGGACGACAGAACCTATGTGCGCTGCCGCCTTCCCGCCGAACCGGCACGCGAGGCGCCGGTCAGCGATTGAAGCGCTTTCGAGCGAAGTGGATACCGGTTCGCGTGAAGAAAACGCCAAAACAGAATCTGGTGTTCGGCTCTGATTAATCAGAACGGAAACTCTAGCACGCACAGCCAAGCTGCGCGTTCTGTCGCGCCGGCTCGCACAGCGTGGTGCGGATCTTGCCGTCGGGGCTGAAACAAAACGAGGCGCGAATGCGCAGCGCGCCGGCGACGGAATATTCGAGATCGACGCCGTGGGGTGCAGGATGGATTTCCTCCAACCCGAAACCGGCCGACGAGAAAGCGCTGAGCCGCGGCTGCCAATAGGCTTCGAGCTCGCTCCGGCCGCGATAGCGCTGCGTGCCGTTGCACGTGCATTCGACCTGGGCGTCATCCGCATAGAGGTCGAGGAGCGTCGCGAGGTCGCCCTTCCTGCAGGCATCCACCCAATCGACGACAATTCCCATCTGGTCGAAATCACTCACGCTGCAATCCTGTCTGCCGCGGAAAATTACTGGCGGCTTAGGACCACACTCGTGAATGTGCGCTGAATGGTAAACCCCGGGCGATACCGGGTTCCCTAAGTGGATCTACGGAGCTCAGCCCCGCCGCCGCCCTCTTGCCCACACGGCGAAGGCGATGAGCACGGCGCCTGCAAGGGTGAACCAGGTGATGGCGTATTGCAGGTGATCGTCCTTGAGATGGACATCGAGCGGCCCCGGCCGCGGAATGCCATTCTCGGGCGCCGGCTGCTCGAGGTCGACATAGAACGGCGCAACCGCGCCCCAGCCCAGCGCGCTCGCGATCGCCACGTGATCGCGCACGAACCACAGCCGCTTGCCGCGGTTCTCCGCCGGGGTCAGCCAGCCCGGTGCCTCGGGGAAGCGCAGATAGCCGGTGAACGAGACCGCCTGCCCGGTGACGAGCTTCCTGACCGCGCGATCCTCGACGCTGCGATCCTGCATGGTGTTTTCGACGAAGCCCGCATCGATCACCACCGTCTCGCCGCTCGGCAGCCGCGCCGGCAGGAAGGCCCAGGTGCCGGGGCCCGACGCGTCCTTACGCACGGCGGATCCGGAGGAATAGACCATCGCATCGGGCAACGGCGCGTAGGTCGCGGTAAAGCTGACACGGCGGAATTCATCGCGCGCGGGACTTAGCGCGGCCCATCGTGCCGGCGGCGGCAGAGCGACCGGTGCCTCCGCGAGGCGCTCGGTCAGTGCGGCGATCAGCTCGTGCTTGGCGATGCGGCGCTGCAATTGCCAGACGCCGAGCGTGACGCAGACCGCGGTCAGGAAAAGCGTGAACAGCGCGAAGCCGGCCACGCGGGGCTTGCGCGCGGTCTCGTTCATTTCGCGCGGTCGACCAGCCGGCCCGGCGCCGCCTTATGGTGGAATTGCAGTGCGATCAGCAGCGACTTCATCGCGCGCAACGGCAGCAGGGTAGTCGCAAGGATCAGCGGCAGCCACAGCACCGCGTGCAGCCAGTACGGCGGCTGGTACTTGACCTCGACGACGAGCGCGCAGCCGACCACGATCGCGCCGGCCAGCATGATGATGAAGATCGCCGGACCGTCACCGGAATCGATGAAGGCGTAGTCGAGGCCGCAACGCTCGCAACAAGGCGCAAGCGTCAGGAAGCCTGCATAGAGCTTGCCCTGGCCACAGCGCGGGCATTTGCAGGCAAGTCCGCGCAGCGCGCTTTGCAGGACGGTGGCTTGCGGCTCGGACGTATTGGCGGCTTCGTTCATGGCAAAAGGGTCTATCACAGTTTCTGCCGAAACCCCTGCGCGCAAAAAAGCAAAAGGGCGGCCCGGGGCCGCCCTTTCTCGATCGGAAGTCAGCCCGCTCAGTGCGCGCCGTGGGCCATGGTCTCGGCGCCGTGTCCCCAGACATAGATGCACAGGAACAGGAACAGCCAGACCACGTCGACGAAGTGCCAGTACCAGGCGGCGAACTCGAAACCGAGATGCTGGGTCGGCGTGAAGTGGCCAGCATAGGCGCGGAACAGGCACACCAGCAGGAAGATGGTGCCGACCAGCACATGGAAACCGTGGAAGCCGGTCGCCATGAAGAAGGTCGCGCCGTAGACGTTGCCGCCGAAGGAGAATGCCGCGTGGCTGTACTCATAGGCCTGCACGCAGGTGAAAAGCGCGCCGAGCACGACGGTGAGGATCAGGCCATATTTCAGGCCCTGGCGATCGTTCTCGAGCAGCGCATGGTGGGCCCAGGTCACCGTGGTGCCTGACGTGAGCAGGATCAGCGTGTTCAGGAGCGGCAGATGCCAGGGATCGAAGGTCTCGATGCCGTGCGGCGGCCAGGTGCCCGGCACGGTGCAGGCGCCGGCCGCGGTCCCGAGACCACAGCCGAACACCGCATCGCGGGTAGCGTGGACGGCGTCGGCCGGGAATAGCGCCGCGTTGAAATAGGCCCAGAACCAGGCGACGAAGAACATCACCTCCGAGGCGATGAACAGGATCATGCCGTAGCGGTGATGCAGCTGCACGACGCGGGTGTGGTCGCCCTTGTACTGGGCTTCCCTGATCACGTCGCCCCACCAGCTCGCCATGGTGTAGAGCACACCGACGGTGCCGACACCGAAGATGATCGGCGCAGCCGAGAACATGTGGTGCATCCAGGTGATCGCGCCGACCGCCATGATGAAGGCCGAGATGGAGCCGACGACGGGCCATGGCGATGGATCGACCAGATGGTAGTCGTGATGCTTGGTTTGCGCCGTTGCCATTTGCGGTCTCGCTCCTCAATCCCGTGCCTGTCAGGCACTTATCCCCTTATTTCCAACCCCGGCGCGTGAGCCCGGCGATCAGAGATTTCCCTTGCGTTTGTCGTCTTCGCTGGCCGCGAGCGGCTTCACCACCGGATCCTTCACCGGATAGAACGTGTAGGACAGCGTGATCGTGTTGAGACCGTCGTTCTCGTGGTCGTCGGCAATCGACGGATCGACATAGAACACGACCGGCATCTCGCGCTTCTCGCCCGGCGCCATGGTCTGCTCGGTGAAGCAGAAGCAGTTGATCTTCTGGAAATAGGATCCGACCGTCAACGGCGCGACATTGTAGGCGGCCTGGCCTGCGGTGGTCCGCGCGGCCTGGTTGGTCACCGTGTAGAAGACGGTCACGACCTGGCCTATATTGACCTCGATCTCGCTCTGCTCGGGCTCGAACTTCCAGGGCAGGCCGGGCGCGACGTTGGAATCGAAGCGCACCGCGATCTTGCGTGCGATCGGGCCGCTGGCCGGCGCCGAGGTCGCGACCTGGGTCGTGCCGTTGAAGCCGGTGGCGCGGCAGAACCAGTTGTAGAACGGCACCGCCGCGTAGGAGGCGCCGACCATCAGCGCGACCACGCCGCCGCAGATCGAGGCGACCACCACGTCGCGGCCAAGCCCCCTGGCAGGCCTGCGCCCCTTGGTGGCCGTCCGGCTCTGATCCCGCGATATGGTCGGCTTCTGATCCATGTTTCCTACATCGGCCGGACGAGCACGGCCGGCCCCTTGACCATGGTCACGGCAAAGAACAGCACTACGAGCACGCCGAGCGCGAGTGCGATCGCGATCGAGCGCTGACGACGGCTCTTCTTCTGCGCCTCGGTGAGGACGATTCCGTCTATCTCGGGTTTGTCGGCCATCCCTGTGATCATGCGCCCCCTACCATCGGCGCAAGTGCCCGGAACACGACCTCGGCCAGCAAGGTCGCAAACAGCGCGAACAGATAAAGGATGGAGAACGCAAACAGCTTGCGGGTCGCCCGCAGCGATTGGCTGCGCTCGCGACGGATATAGACGTTGATGGCGAACCCCAGCATGCCTGCGCCGAGGATCAGCGAGACGATGCCGTAGATGGCGTCGAAGTAGCCGAGCGCCCAGGGCGCGGCCGCGACCGCGATCAGCACGATGGTATAGAGCAGGATCTGAAGCCGCGTCGCGTCGGGACCGGCGACGTTGGGCAGCATCGGAATGCCGGCGCGCGCGTAGTCGTCGGAGCGGAACAGCGCCAGCGCCCAGAAGTGCGGCGGCGTCCAGAAGAAGATGATGGCGAACAGCAGCAGCGGCTCGACATCGACCGTGCCTGTGACCGCGGCCCAGGCCACCACGGGCGGCAGCGCGCCGGCGGCACCGCCGATCACGATGTTCTGCGCGGTCCAGCGCTTCAGGCCGATCGTGTAGATCACGACGTAGAAGAAGATGGTGAAGGCGAGCAGCGCGCCCGCGATCCAGTTGACCAGGATGCCGAGCGTCATCACCGAGAAGAAGGCGAGCGTCATGCCGAAGGTCATCGCCTCGGGACGGGTGATGCGGCCGCGCGGAATCGGCCGGTTCGCCGTGCGCGACATCTTGGCATCGATGTCGCCTTCGAGCGCCATGTTGAGCGCGCCGGACGCGCCGGCGCCGACCGCGATGCAGAGCAGCGAGGTGATGGCCAGCACCGGGTGGAAATGCCCGGGCGCCATCGCCATTCCGACCAGCGCGGTGAAGATCACCAGCGACATCACCCGCGGCTTCAGGAGCGCGATGTAATCGCCAACCTCCGCTTCGGAGATGCGGGGATTGATGTCGATGGCGTTGTGGTCGAGGACGGACACTAGACTGACTCGCTTGGTTGTCGAGCCGCGGCGCCCGTCACGGACGCCGCGAGCATTGGCTTACTGCACGCGGGGCAGCACTTCGAACTGGTGGAAGGGCGGCGGCGAGGGCAGCGTCCATTCCAGCGTGGTCGCACCTGCACCCCACGGATTGTCGCCAGCCGGCACCTTCTTCGCGAAGGCGTCGATCACGCAGTAGAGGAAGATCAGCACGCCGAAGCCGGAGATGTAGGAGCCGACCGACGAGACCAGGTTCCAGCCCGCGAACGCGTCGGGATAATCGACATAGCGGCGAGGCATGCCCGACAGACCGAGGAAGTGCTGCGGGAAGAACACCAGGTTCACGCCGATGAAGGTGACCCAGAAGTGCGCCTTGGCGAGCCCTTCATTGTACATGTAGCCGGACATCTTCGGGAACCAGTAGTACCAGCCGGCGAAGATTCCGAACACCGCACCGAGCGACAGCACGTAGTGGAAGTGCGCGACCACGTAGTAGGTCTCCTGGAGCACGCGGTCGACGCCGGCATTCGCCAGCACCACGCCGGTGACGCCGCCGACGGTGAACAGGAAGATGAATCCCACCGCCCAGATCATCGGCGCGCGGAACTCGATCGAGCCGCCCCACATCGTGGCGATCCACGAGAAGATCTTCACGCCGGTCGGGACCGCGATGACCATCGTGGCGGCGACGAAATAGGCCTGCGTCGCCGAGGACATGCCGACCGTGTACATGTGGTGCGCCCACACCACGAAGCCGATGCCGCCGATCGCGACCATGGCGTAGGCCATGCCGAGATAGCCGAACACGGGCTTGCGCGAGAAGGTCGAGACGATCTGGCTGACCATGCCGAAGGCGGGCAGGATCAGGATGTACACTTCGGGGTGACCGAAGAACCAGAACAGATGCTGGAACAGCACGGGATCGCCGCCGCCTTCCGGATTGAAGAACGTCGTGCCGAAATTGCGGTCAGTGAGCAGCATCGTGATCGCACCGGCGAGCACCGGCAGCGACAACAGCAGCAGGAACACCGTCACCAGGATCGACCACACAAACAGCGGCATCTTGTGCAGGGTCATGCCCGGCGCGCGCATGTTGAAGATGGTGGTGATGAAGTTGATGGCACCAAGAATGGAGGAGGCGCCCGCCAGATGCAGCGACAGGATCGCGAAGTCGACGGCCGGCCCCGGATGGCCGGAGCTCGACAGCGGCGCGTACATGGTCCAGCCGGCGCCGACACCGTTGGCGCCCGGCTCGCCCTCGACGAAGGTCGACATCAGCAGCAGCGCGAACGAGGCCGGCAGCAGCCAGAACGAGATGTTGTTCATGCGCGGGAACGCCATGTCGGGCGCGCCGATCATGAGCGGCACGAACCAGTTGCCGAAGCCGCCGATCATCGCGGGCATGACCATGAAGAAGATCATGATCAGACCATGGGAGGTCACGAACACATTGTAGGTGTGCGTCTCGTGGAAGATCTGCACGCCCGGATACATCAGCTCGGCACGGATCGCGATCGACATCGCGGCGCCGATGACGCCGGCGATGACCGCGAAGATCAGGTACATCGTGCCGATGTCCTTGTGGTTGGTCGAATAGACGTAGCGCCGCCATCCGGTCGGATGGGCGTGCTCGTCATGTCCGTGGTCTTGCGCGTGATCGCCGTGTGCCGCTGCGCTCGTTGCCATTTTCTAATCCTGCCTTGCGTCCCGATCGGACCTCTGGAGGTCCCGCCTTATGTCGCTTTCAGTTTCCTCGAACCCTGCGCCCGGCGCTCACTGCGTCGGGCCGGCCGTGGAGGCGTAGGTGCTGGTGCCGCCGCTCGCATATTTCTTCTTCGCGGTCTCGACCCAGGAGGCGAACTCCTGGTCGCTCACCACGCGGATGGCGATCGGCATGAAGGCGTGGTCCTTGCCGCACAATTCCGAGCACTGGCCGTAGAACATGCCGGTCTTGGTGGCCTTGAACCAGGTCTCGTTGAGCCGGCCCGGAATGGCGTCGATCTTGACGCCGAAGGCCGGCAGCGCAAAGGCATGAATCACGTCGGCCCCGGTCACCTGAACCCGGACCACCTTGTTGACGGGCACCACCATCTCGTTGTCGACGCCGAGCAGACGGGGCTGCTTGTCCTGGGCCATCAGCGAGTCGAACTCGAACTTGCCGTTATCAGGATAGGCGTAGGACCAGTACCACTGCTTGCCGGTCGCCTTGATGGTCAGATCCGCCTTCGGCACGTCGAGCTCGAGGAACAGGAGGCGGAACGACGGCACCGAAATGCCGACCAGGATCAACACCGGCACGAGCGTCCACGCCACCTCGATCAGCGTGTTGTGCGTGGTCCGCGACGGCACCGGATTGGCTCTCGCGTTGAACTTCACGACAACGATCACGAGCAGCGCCAGAACGAACAGCGTGATCAGCGTGATCAGCACGAACAGGAAATTGTGGAACCAGACGATGTTGTCCATCACCGGGGACCCGGACTGCTGAAGCGTCCACTCCCACGCAGCCGGCTGCCCCAGCTCGGCAAATGCCGCACCGCCCGTCGCCAGCGTCAGACCCGCCACGGCCAATCCCAGCAAGTGCCGGCCCACCGGGCCCATCGACATCTTCATGCCGTTCGCGCTCCCCTAACGAAATCACCCCAAGTGCATTCCCCTATTTTCGGGAAACGCTTTATTCGATCCCCCCGTCTGACAAACCGCCGCGCAAGAATACCTCCAAGAGGAATTGGGGCCAGATCGCTAGAACGCCGAAATCAAGCCTCTCAAACCATAATTCTTGATCTATCGCAATGCAGTCTTGAGCCTCGTCTGTCAGCCATCACCCGCAAGATATTTCCTAGTAACATCAGACAAAAATACCATTTCCCGGGATGCTGCCGCTTGACAGCGGAATTGCCCGCGGTAGGCACTTGGCGCACAGCCGCACAGGAACCTGATTCGTGCGGGCGATTGCGGCCGGGGCGGCGTGGAATTTGCTTGCGAATCGCCTTCAAGACGCCGTCATTCCCGTATCAGTCCGCCTGACGCGAGCGACCCAGGCGAGCAGAGGGACCGACCCGATGGGGTTTTCGAGATCCATGGCAAGGCGGGCTAAAAGCCAGGCTGGCAGCCTCACGATGCTGGCCGCTCTGCTGGCGGCGGTCGTCGTCCTGGCGCTTCCGGGCCTCGCCCATGCGCAGGGCGCGGTGCGCTCCGTCCATGGCGACTGGCAGATCCGCTGCGACACCCCGCCGGGCGCCCAGTCCGAGCAATGCGCCCTGATCCAGAGCGTGGTGGCCGAAGACCGCTCCAACGCCGGCCTGACCGTGATCGTTCTCAAGACCGCCGACCAGAAGAGCCGCCTGATGCGGGTGGTCGCCCCCCTCGGCGTTCTCCTGCCCTCCGGCCTCGGCCTCAAGCTCGACAACCAGGACGTAGGCCGTGCCGGCTTTGTCCGCTGCCTGCCCAATGGCTGCGTCGCCGAGGTCGTCATGGACGACAAGCTGCTCGGCCAGCTCCGCACTGCCAAGACCGCGACCTTCATCATCTTCGAGACCCCGGAAGAAGGCATCGGCTTCCCGCTCAGCCTGAACGGGCTCGGCGAGGGCTATGACAAGCTGCCGTAGTGCGAAGGGCGGTTAGGCCCGCGAATCATATTGTTTCCGTAATGTGAGACTTGGCGCCCTCGCGGAAGTGCCGGGAAACCATTATCTTGCCTCACATCCCCCGATAATGGACGGACGCATGACCAACCCTGCCACAACCTCCCTGCTCGACCGCGCCAATCTCGACCGCGACCAGGTTCGCAACGAGCTCGCGCGCGGGCTTGCCGGTGCCGACGACGGCGAATTGTTCCTGGAATACAGCCAGACCGAAGCGCTGATGTTCGACAATGGCCGGCTGAAGCAGGCGACCTACGATACCTCGCAGGGTTTTGGCCTGCGCGCCGTCAAGGACGACGCCGTCGGCTACGCGCATTCCTCCGACGTGTCGCTGCCGGCGCTGATTCGCGCTGCGGACGCGGTCGCGGCCGTGCGCGGCGGTTATTCCGGCAGCTTCGCCGCGCCTCCTGCGCATACCAACGTGCGGCTTTATAGTGACGACAATCCGCTCGATGCCCCCGGCTTCGAGACCAAGGTCAAGCTGCTCGCCGAGATCGACGCCTATCTGCGCGACAAGGATTCGCGGGTGCGGCAGGTCAGCGTCAGCCTGGGCGCGACCTGGCAGGTGGTCGAGATTCTGCGGCCCGACGGCGAGAGCTATCGCGACATCCGCCCGCTCGTGCGGGTCAACGTCTCCGTCGTCGCCGGTCAGGGCGACCGCCAGGAGAGCGGCAGCAAGGGCTATGGCGGCCGCGCCGGCTACGCCGAATTCATCGAAGCTAAGTCCTGGCGCGACGCCGCCGACGGCGCGTTGCGTGAGGCTCTGGTCAACCTGGAATCGATTCCCGCCCCCGCCGGCGAGATGGACGTCGTGCTCGGGGCCGGCTGGCCCGGCGTGATGCTGCATGAGGCAGTCGGACATGGCCTCGAAGGTGACTTCAACCGCAAGAAGACGTCTGCGTTTGCCGGTCTGATGGGCCAGCAGGTCGCGGCCAAGGGCGTCACCGTGGTCGACGACGGCACCATTGCCTCGCGCCGCGGCTCGCTGTCGATCGACGATGAGGGCACGCCGACCAACCGCACCGTGCTGATCGAGGACGGCGTCCTGGTCGGCTACATGCAGGACCGTCAGAACGCGCGCCTGATGAACATGAAGCCGACCGGCAACGGCCGCCGCCAGGGCTATGCCCACGTGCCGATGCCGCGCATGACCAACACCTACATGCTGGCGGGCGACCGCGATCCGGCCGAGATCCTGGCGTCGGTAAAGAACGGCGTTTTCGCCGCGAATTTCGGCGGCGGCCAGGTCGACATCACCTCGGGCAAATACGTATTTCAGTGCACCGAGGCCTACAAGATCGAGAACGGCAAGATCGGCGCGCCCTTGAAGGGCGCCATGCTGATCGGCAACGGGCCGACCGACCTGCATCGCATCCGCATGATCGGCAACGACCTCGCGCTCGATACCGGCATCGGCACCTGCGGCAAGAACGGGCAGGGCGTGCCGGTCGGCGTCGGCCAGCCGTCGCTGTTGATGGAACGCATTACGGTGGGTGGAACAGGCGGATGAGCGTCGAGAAGATAACTGTCACCACCAAGCGGAAGAGCAGCGGCTGGGCAGGCCAGCTGGTGCAGCTCGCCGGCATCGTCGCGGCGGTGTTCATCGCCAAGGGTGCGCTGGCCGAGCCGTTCTACGTGCCGTCGGGCTCGATGGAGCCGACGCTGTTGATCGGCGACGCCTTGATCGCCTCGAAATTCCCCTACGGCTACGGCACCTCGTCGCTGCCGATCCAGATCAACCTGCCCGAGAGCGGCCGCGTGTTCGCGGAAACGCCGAAGCAGGGCGACGTCGTGGTCTTCCGCTGGCCCGGCGACCGCTCGCAGGCCTGGGTCAAGCGCGTCGTGGGCCTGCCGGGCGACCGCATCCAGCTGCGCCAAGGCCAGCTCTTCGTCAACGATCGCCCCGCCGAGCTGAAGCCGGACGGCGTTGGCGCCGCCGAGGACGACAATGGCGGCAGCGAACCCGCCTATCGCTATGTCGAGACGCTGCCGAACGGCGTCTCGCATCTGATCTTCAAGATGCGCGACAACGGTCCGCTCGACAACACGCAGGAAGTGACGGTGCCGGCAGGCCATCTCTTCGTGCTCGGCGACAACCGCGACAACTCCGCCGACAGCCGGGTGCCCCTGCGCTCCGGCGGCGTCGGCATGTTGCCGATCGACAATCTGGTCGGCCGCGCAGATGCCGTGCTTGGATCCTGGGATCTCGGTATCCGGGGCCAGCCGGTGTGGACCTGGCTGTCCGGATTTCGCATGGCGCGGTTTTTCACCGCTGTGCATTGAACCGATCTCATGACCTTCGACGACGTCAGAAAATTCGCACTGACGTGGCCGGAGGTCGAGGACGGTACCTCCTACGGCACGCCCGCACTAAAGGTGCGCAAGAAGATGCTGGCGCGTCTGAAGGAAGATGGCGACAGCCTGGTGATGCCGGACGTCCCGGTCGACGAGCGCGCGATGCTGGTCGAGAGCCAGCCAAAAATCTTCTACTTCACCGATCACTACGCCGATTATCCGATAGTGCTGATCCGCCTGTCCAAGGCAAAGCGCGCGATCGTGGAGTCGCTGCTGCGGCGGTGTTGGCGCGCGCTGGCTTCGAAGGCGGCGCGAGCGGATTATGATGCACGCGTGAGCGCGTGACGACTGTCATGGATGAGGCCCGCTTCCTCGCGCTGGCGCTAAAGAACCCGATTAACGTCGCGATCCTCGATGAGCTCCACCAGCTCGCGCTGCCCGATGCGTGGCTGGTCTCGGGATGTCTCGTGCAATCGGTTTGGAACGTGCTCACCGGCCGTGCGATCGATCACGGCATTGCCGATTACGACGTCTTCTACTTCGACCCTGACACCTCCTGGGACGCGGAGGACGTCGTGATCCGCAAGCTGCAAGCGCGCCTCGATCATCTCGGCGTCAAGATCGAGACCCGCAACCAGGCACGCGTGCATCTGTGGTACCCGGCCAAGCACGGCCTGCCCTATCCGCCGCTGTCGTGCTCGACTGACGGTATCGACCGTTTCCTCACACAGAACACGCAAGTGGGCGTGCGGCGCTCGGACGACGGTTTCGACGTTTATGCGCCGCACGGCTTCGATGACGTGGCGGGCTTGATTGCACGCCCCAATCCAAGCCCGAATTTCTCCGCAGCGAATTACGCGGTAAAGGCCGCGAGATGGAGGGCGTTGTGGCCCGAGCTTACGGTGATTGCGCCGGAATGATCCGAGCTATCTCACCACGCCCGACGTGAATCCCGCCTTCCGCCGCGGCGGCTTGATCTCCTTTTTCAGGAAACAGCGCGCTTCGCGTCCCGTGTAGCCCGGGCGGGCATAGGTGAAGGCGCGGCATTTGTTGTCGGCGGTGCAGACGGCCTTGCAGGCTTCTTCGCCTTCGCCGTCCTTCATCTCGAAATTGCGCAAATCGCCGCCGGGGCGGTCGATGGAGGTCTCCACGCCTTCGACACGCGGCTCGATCACACCGGCGCCGCGCACGCCGGAGATGCAGCAGCTTCCCGGCACGCGCGCAGGCACCGTGTTCTTCAGCCAGCACACCGCCGAGCCGCCTTCGATGTCAGGATAGTTGAAGCTCCACGAGCGGCAACGGCGGTCGCGCTCGCACAGCAGCGCGCAATCCTCGGGATCGCCCGACGTGACCGGAGAGCTGAAATAATCTCCGCCTGGCCGATCGAACGCCGTCTGGGCGCGCGCAGGCCAGCTCGCAAACACGAGCGAAAGCAACGCGGCGCAGGCTACGACGCCTGCCAGGACGCTTGCCATGACGGCCAGGCGGCCCTTCCCCATCGGAACAGCTTTCGAGTTATTGACGACGCTCGGGTTTTTCAGCTGGCCATTTGATCGCCGCAAACCTGTACGGGCGATGAACGGCCCGAGTCCGATCGTTTGCCTTGGGTCTAGAACGCGTATTCCGCGTAGGCCGGTTCCACCGAGCGGTTCCAGGGACCGTTGAACTTGTCGAGCATCTCCTCAGCCGGCGTGCGGCCGGAATCGATAATGCGATCGAGCGGCTCCAGATGCCTGGTCTCGTCGCGGCCAAGCTGGTCGATCCGGCCGCGCCGGCGCAAGCCGGCATGCGCCAGAACGAGGCACTCCTTGGCGATCTCGAACAGATAGCGGTCCTTGATTCGCGACTTGAACCCGAAGCGTGGCACGTCGTCGCGCAGCGCCTGACGCTCATGCGCGGTCCAGTGCTTCACGAGGTCCCAGGCGGCATCCAGCGACACATCGTCGTAGAGCAACCCGGCCCAGAACGCCGATAGCGCCGGCAGACGGCCCCACGGGCCACCGTCGGAGCCGCGCATCTCGAGATAGCGCTTGAGCCGCACCTCCGGGAAAATCGTCGAAAGATGGTTGGCCCAGTCCGACAGCGTCGGGCGTTCCCCGGGCAAATTGTTGTTGCGGCCATCGAAGAAGGCGCGGAACGAGGAGCCCGAGACGTCGATGTAGTCCTCGTCGCGCTTGACGAAATACATGGGCACGTCGAGCGCGTAGTCGACATAGCGCTCGAAGCCCATGCCGTCCTCGAATGCCCACGGCATCATGCCGGCGCGCGCGTTGTCGGTGTCGCGCCAGATCTCGGACCGGAAGGAGAGAAAGCCGTTTGGCTTGCCCTCGGTAAACGGCGAATTGGCGAACAAGGCGGTTGCGGCCGGCTGGAGCGCAAGCGAGACACGCAGCTTCTTGACCATGTCCGCTTCGGAAGAGAAGTCGAGATTGGTCTGTACCGTGCAGGTCCGGTACATCATGTCGAGGCCGTACTGGCCGACCTTCGGCATGTAATTGGTCATGATCTTGTAGCGGCCCTTGGGCATCACCGGGATGTCGGCGCGCGACCAGGACGGCGTCATGCCGAGGCCGAGGAAGCCGATTCCGAGCGGCGTTGCGATCTCGCGCACCTGCGCCAGATGCGCCATCAGCTCACTCTGGGTCTGGTGCACGTTCTCGACGGGGGCACCCGAGAGTTCGAACTGCCCGCCAGGCTCGAGCGAGATCGCGCCGCCGCCAGTGACGTCGTAGAGGCCGATGATGTTGCCCTTCTCCATGATCGGCTCCCAGCCGAGCAGGAGTTTCATGCCTTCGAGCAGCGCGCCGATACCGCGCGCGCCCTCGTAGGGCACCGGACGGTGGCCTTCGAGCGTGAACGGCGTCTTCTCGTGCTCGGTGCCCATGCGGAATTCGGACGGGTCCTTGCAACCAGCCTCGAACCACGCGACGAGTTCGTCGCGCGATTGCAGCGGCGTCATATCGATCTGGTCTCGCGCCATATCAGACTCTAATCAAAAGCGCTTCGATCGAACGCGCGTGGGTGACAGGGATGGTCCGCGCAGCCACCGGCTGCACGGACGAGCTGGTTTGCCGCGCGATCATCGCAACGGCGTGGTTTCGTTGACGTGGGCAGGCGGCAGTTTCATCTCGCCGCACGAGCAGCCCAGACGGTCGAGCAGACCGCTGAGCTTCACGGCATCCGCATCGGACAGCTTCGAACCGACATATTTCTCGATCGCGGCCGAATAGGCGCCCCACATCCGCTTCTGCAATTCGCGGCCGGCTTCCGTGATCTCCACGAACTGGCCGCGCTTGTCGATCTTGCATTCACGCCGCGAGGCGAGGCCTTCGTCGACCAGGCGGTCGATCAGCCGCGATGTCGAATATTGCGGGATCAGCATCTGCCGTTCGAGTTCGACCGGCCGGAGTTCGCCCGAGGGCGCCCGTGACAGTTCGAGCAGCGCGTCATACCATGCGAGCGGCGGGAAGCCGGCCTTCTTCAGGTCCTGCTCGACGCAATTGAGCACACGGCTCTGCACCCGCATCAAGCGGATCCAGGCGGAAGTCGCCTCGGTCGATGGTTTGCGTTTCATGGTCCCGCTCAAGCTCGTCGCCCGTCTCTTACCCTATTCGATGCACCTGCATCAATCTTGACTATTTCAAGCAGATGCATGTAGTCGTTCTTTCGCCTGAACCAAGCAACAACAGGAGGAAATTCCATGAAATTGTACTATTCGCCCGGTGCGTGCTCGCTGTCCCCCCATATCGCGCTCCTGGAAGCCGGCCTGCCCTATGAACTGGTCAAGGTCGATATTCGGGCCAAGAAGCTCGAAAACGGTGAGGATTATCTGAAGCTGAACCCCAAGGGCCAGGTCCCTGCGCTGGGCCTCGATAGCGGAGAGATCGTGACCGAAGGCCCGGTGATTGTCCAGATGATCGCCGATCAGGCCTCAGCCAAGGCGCTGGCGCCGGCCCACGGCAGCGCCGAGCGCTACAAGCTGCTCGAATGGCTGAACTTCCTCACCTCGGAGGTCCACAAGAGCTTCGGCCCGATGTTCGCGCCGACGCTGAACGACGAGGCCAAGGCCTTCTTCAAGGACCGCGTCATGGGCAAGCTGAAATACGTCGACAGCCAGCTGGCCGGCCGCGACTACCTCATGGGCAAGCAGTTCACGGTGGCCGACGGTTATCTCTTCACGATGCTGACCTGGGGCGACCGGATGAAGTTCGACCTCTCGGCCATGCCGAACCTTGCCGCGTACAAGTCCCGCGTCGCGGCGAGGCCGCAGGTGCAGGAAGCGATGAAGAAGGAAGGGCTGATTCAGGCTGCCTGAGCGCACATGCGAAAGGCCGGATCGAAAATCCGGCCTTTCGTATTTTTTATCCCGGCTACGGGTTCAGAGAATCACGCCGCCGCCTTCTTCGGAGCGAAGCGGCCGTAGAAGGTTTCTCCCTTCGCGGCCATCTCCTCAAGGAGTTTCGGCGGGGTGAAGCGCGAGCCGTATTTCGCTTCCAGCTTGTGGCAAAGCTCGACGAATTTTTTCGGGCCCATGAAGTCGATATAGGACAGCGTGCCACCGGTGAACGGCGCGAAGCCGAAGCCGAGGATCGAGCCGACATCCGCCTCGCGCGGATCGGTGATGACGTGGTCCTCCACGGTGCGCGCGGCTTCCACCGCCTGTACGACCAGGAAGCGCTGCTTCAACTCCTCGACGTCGAGGGTATCTGGGTCGAGCTGCTTGGGCTGCAGCGCGGACAAGCCGGGCCACAGGCTCTTCTGGCCCTTGCCCTTCTCGGGGTAATCGTAAAAACCCTTGCTGTTCTTGCGGCCCAGACGGCCCTGCTTCTCGACCATCTCCACCATCAGCTTCTTCTGATCGGGATTGATGGCGTTGGGGCCGAGGTCGGCTTCCGTCGCCTTCATGATCTTGAGCCCGAGGTCGAGCGCGACCTCGTCCGACAGCGAGAGCGGGCCGACCGGCATGCCGGCCATCTTGGCACAGTTCTCGATCATCGCCGGCGGCACGCCCTCGAGGAACATCTCGTTGCCCTCGGCGACGTAGCGGCCGACGCAGCGATTGGCGAAGAAGCCTCTGGAGTCGTTGACGACGATCGGCGTCTTGCCGATCTGCCGGACGTAGTCGAGCGCGGTCGCGATCGCGAGATCGCCGGTGTTCTTGCCCTGGATGATCTCGACCAGCATCATCTTCTCGACCGGCGAGAAGAAGTGGATGCCGACGAACCTGCCTTGGTCCTTGAAGGATTCCGCCAGCGAGGTGATCGGAAGCGTCGAGGTGTTGGACGCGAAGATCACGTCCGGCTTCATGTGCTCCTGCGCCTTGGCAAAGGTATCAGCCTTGACCTTGCGGTCCTCGAACACGGCCTCGATGACGAGATCGACGTCCTTGAGCGCGGAATAGTCCGCGGTCGCCGTGATGCGCGCGAGCAGCGCTTCTGCGTCGCCGGGCTTGGCGCGGCCCTTCTTGATCTGCTCCTCGATCACCTTTTGCGCATGCGCCTTGCCCTTGTCGGCGCTCTCCTGGTCGCGATCGATCAGGACGACGTCGAGACCGGCACGGGCTGAGACATAGCCGACGCTCGCGCCCATGAAGCCGGCGCCGATCACGGCGATCTTCTTCACCTTGGTCGGCGGCACATCCTTCGGACGGCGCGCGCCCTTGTTGAGCTCCTGCATCGACAGGAACAGGCTGCGGATCATCGCAGCCGCTTCCTTCGAGCGCAGCACCGAGGTGAAGTAGCGCGACTCGACACGGAGCGCGGCGTCGATCGGCAGCTGCAGGCCCTCGTAGACGCAGCTCATGATCGCGCGTGCGGCCGGATAATTGTCGTAGGTCTCGCGGCGATAGATCGCGTTGCCGGCCGGGAACATCATCATGCCGGCCTTGGAGAACACCGGACCGCCCGGCAGCTTGAAGCCCTTCTCGTCCCAGGGCGCAACAGCCTTGCCGCCGCCCTTGATCCAGTCCTTTGCCGCCTTGACGAGGTCGGCGGCGGGAACGATGGCGTGGATCAGATTCAGCGCCTTGGCTTTCTCGATCGTGACCGGATCGCCCTTGAGCAGGATCGTCATCGCGTCCTGCGGCGGCACCAGGCGCGGGCCCCGCGGGGGGGCGCCCGCGCCCCGGGGCAGGCCGCCCGTTGACGCGGGGCGCCCCCGGCGGGGGGTGGGGTTATACCCCCCCCCCCGGAAGTGGGCGCCCAGCGGTAAAAA
>NZ_JBVVPP010000065.1:31241-39968 GCF_055811315.1 Bradyrhizobium sp. MI1.4
GGGGGGGGGGGGGGGGGGGGGGGGGGGGGGGGGGGGGGGGGGGGGGGGGCGGCGCCCCCCCCCCCCCCCCCGCCCCCCCCCCCGGGGGGGGGGGCCCCCCCCCCGGGGGGGGGGGCCCCCCCGGGGGGGGGGGGGGGGGGCCCCCCCCCCGCGCCCGGGAACAGGCCGACCTTGACCTCGGGCAGACCGAGGCGGGTCTTGGGATTCTCCGCCGCCACGCGATAGTGGCAGCACAGCGTAATCTCGAAACCGCCGCCGAGCGCGAGGCCGTTGATCGCCGCCGCCCACGGCTTGCCGGAGGTTTCGATCGAGCGCAGCACCTGCGAGAAGCGCCGGCTCTGCTCGAACAGCATCTGGTTCGCGGCCGTCTCGCCCTGCTCCCCAAACACTTTTGCGTAGGCCTGATTCATGCCCTCGAGCATGGAAAGATCGGCACCCGCGCAGAACGCCTCCTTGGCGGAGGTGATGACGACCCCCTTCACCACGGCGTCGGCCGTGGTCGCCTTGACGATCGCGTCGAGCTCGCTGGTCGATGTCTCGTCGAGCACGTTCATCGAACGGCCCGGGATGTCCCAGGTCACGAGCGCGATGCCGTCGGAATCGGTCTCAACCTTGAAGTTCTTGTAAGCCATGCTGGTTGCTCCCTGCCCTTAGACGCGTTCGATGATGGTCGCGGTGCCCATGCCGCCGCCGATGCACAGCGTCACCAGTGCGGTCGCCTTGTTGGTGCGCTCGAGCTCGTCGAGCACCGTCCCGAGGATCATGGCACCGGTCGCGCCGAGCGGATGGCCGAGCGCGATCGCACCGCCATTGACGTTGATCTTGGCGTTGTCGATGTCGAAGGCCTGGATGTAGCGCAGCACAACCGAGGCGAAGGCCTCGTTGAGCTCGAACAGGTCGATGTCCGACTTCTTCATGCCCGAGCGCGCGAACAGCTTTTCGGTGACATCAACCGGGCCGGTCAGCATCATCGCGGGCTCCGAGCCGATATTGGCGAATGCGCGGATCCTTGCACGCGGCTTCAGTCCGTACTTGCCGCCGGCTTCCTTGCTGCCGAGCAAAACGGCGCCGGCACCATCGACAATGCCCGACGAATTGCCGGCGTGGTGCACGTAATTGACGCGTTCGATTTCCGGATGCGACTGCACGGCGACGCCATCGAAGCCGCCCATCTGCGCCATCATCGTGAACGCCGGCTGCAGCTGCGCCAGCGACTGCATCGTCGTCGAAGGACGCATATGCTCGTCCTTGGCGAGGATGGTGAGGCCGTTGATGTCCTTCACCGGGACGACCGACTTGTCAAAGCGGCCTTCTTCCCAGGACTTCGCCGCACGCTGCTGGCTCTGCACCGCATAGGCGTCGACGTCGTCACGCGAGAAGCCGTATTTGGTCGCGATCAGATCGGCCGAGACACCCTGCGGCATGAAATAGGCCGGCACTGCCATCGACGGGTCCATCGGCCAGGCGCCGCCGGAAGCACCGATGCCGACGCGGCTCATCGATTCGGCGCCGCCGCCGATCACGAGCTCGTGCTGGCCGCTCATCACCTGGGCTGCGGCAAAATTCACGGCATCGAGGCCGGAGGCGCAGAAGCGGCTGATCTGCACGCCCGGCACCGCTTCGCCCAAGCCCGCCTTCAGCGCGGCAAAGCGCGCGATGTCGGAGCCGGCTTCGCCGACCGGATCGACCACGCCGAGAATGACGTCATCGACGGAATCTTCGGGCAGGTTGTTGCGGTCCTTGAGCGCCTTGAGCGGCACGGTCGCGAGCGCGAGCGCGGTGACTTCGTGCAGCGCGCCGTCCGCCTTGCCGCGGCCGCGCGGGGTGCGGACGTGGTCGTAGATGAATGCCTCAGGCATGACGCCCTCCTGATGTGATGATCTTGTGGTCGTGATCCGGTCGCAGCGAAAGCGGCTTCAGAACGCTTCCGCCGGCAGTTCCATGATGGTGGCGCAGCCGGCCTGGATGCGCGCGAGATTGGCGGCGGTCTCCGGCAGCATCCGCTCCATGAAAAAACGGCCGGTGACGAGCTTGGTCGAGAGATAGGGCGTCGTCCCGCTCTCGGCAATCTTGGCTTGCGTCACCTTCGCCATCTTCGCCCACATATAGCCGAGCGCGACGAAGCCGAAGAGATTGAGGTAATCGGTTGCGGCGGCACCGGCATTGTCGGGCTTGGCCATCGCGTTCTGCATCAGCCAGGTGGTGGCCTGCTGGAGATGGCCGAGCGAGGCCGAGAGCGGAGTGATGTAGGGCTTCATCGCCTCGTCGCCGCCGTTCTCCTTGGCGAAGGCCATGACCTCGCCGAAGAACGCCATGATGGCGCGGCCGCCGTCGCGCGGCAGCTTGCGGCCGACGAGGTCGAGCGCCTGGATGCCGTTGGCGCCTTCGTAGATCATGGCGATGCGCGCATCGCGCACGAACTGCTCCATGCCCTGCTCGGCGATGTAGCCGTGGCCGCCATACATCTGCTGCGCCTGCACCGCGTTGGCGAAGCCGTAATCGGTGAGAAAGCCCTTCAGAACCGGGGTCATCAGGCCCATGTGATCGTCGGCGGCCTGGCGGTCCTTGGGATCCTCGGAGCGATGGGCGACGTCGCTCTTCAGCGCGGTCCACATCACGAAGGCGCGCGCGGCCTCGTTGAAGGCGCGGATCGACAGCAGCGTGCGGCGCACGTCGGGATGGACGATGATCGGATCGGCCGGCTTGTCCGGCGCCTTGGCACCGGTGAGCGAACGGCCCTGGATGCGATCCCGCGCATAGGCGACCGCGTTCTGATAGGCCACTTCCGACTGCGCGAGACCCTGCACGGCGACGCCGAGGCGGGCCTCGTTCATCATCACGAACATGCCCTGCATGCCCTTGTTCTCTTCGCCGATCAGCCAGCCGGTGGCGTTGTCGTAGTTCATCACGCAGGTGGAATTGCCGTGAATGCCCATCTTGTGCTCGATCGAGCCGCAGACCACGCCGTTGCGTGCGCCGACCGAACCATCGGCATTGACCAGGAATTTCGGCACCACGAACAGCGACACGCCCTTGATGCCGGCGGGCGCGCCCTCAATGCGGGCAAGCACGAGGTGGATGATGTTGGGCGCGAGGTCATGCTCGCCGGCCGAGATGAAGATCTTGGTGCCCGTGATCTTGAAGCTGCCGTCGGCCTGCCGCACCGCCTTGGTGCGGAGCATGCCGAGATCGGTGCCGCAATGCGGCTCGGTCAGGTTCATGGTGCCGGTCCACTCGCCCGCCACCATCTTCGGCACGTAGGTCTGCTTCTGCTCCGGCGTGCCGTGGACGATCAGCGCCGCGGTCGCGCCCATGGTGAGGCCGCCATACATCGAGAACGCCATGTTGGCGGAGATCTGGAATTCGTTGACCGCCTGGCTCAGCGTCACCGGCAGACCCTGGCCGCCGAACTCGGTTGGTGCCGACAGGCCGAGCCAGCCGCCCTCGGCGACCTGCTTGAACGCCTCCTTGAATCCCGTCGGCGTGGTGACGCTACCGTCATCGGCGCGCTTGCAGCCTTCGAGATCGCCCACGCGATTGAGCGGCTGCAGCACTTCTTCGGCGAGCTTGGCAGCTTCGCCGAGAATGGCTTCGCGCACGTCGCTCGACGCGTCGGAGAAGCCGGCCAGATTGTCGTAGCGGTCGATCTGGAAGACGTCGTTGAGCAGGAAGTTCACGTCTTCGACGGGGGCTTTGTAGATCGGCATGGTGGTCTCCCGGCAGGCCTTGAAGTGACGGTATTGGCTTAGGATTGAGTGGCGGCAAGCTGTTCCGCCATCAGGCGATGCAGCATGTTGATCGCCTTCAGCGGCCGCACCATCACCTTGAAATGCGTGATGCGCCCCTCGCCGTCGAAGCTGATGATGTCGACGCCGTTGATCTCGATGCCGTCGATCATGGTCTTGAATTCGAGCACGGCGCCGCTCTCACTCTTCCATTCGCCGACATAGCTGAAGCCGGGACCGCCAAGCACCTTCTCAGCGCTGGCCAGATATTTGAAGGTGATGTCGCGGCCGCGCTGCGGCGCGTGCACGACAGGGCTTTCGAAGACGGCGTCGGGATGGAGCAGGTCCCAGAGCGCTGCCCGGTCATGCGACTTCATGTAGCCGTACCAGGACTCGAGGCCGGTCATTCAGGTGCCTCCCTAAAGGCTCGGGCAAAAAAACGCGAAAACAACCCCATGCACAGTAGCGCGAAGGTTGATTCCATTGGGGTTTTCGGGGCGGTTTTTGCCCTCGTTATTGGGTCGCCTCATATGCACATTGACGCATATGCGCCGATGCGCATAAAGTCAAGCCAATTGGTTAAGATCGACAACAGGAGGACCGGGTCATGGCTTTGGGCGACGCAATCCTCGCATGCCTGACGGAACGTCCGATGACGGGCTACGAGCTCGCCAAGACATTTGATTCCTCGATCGGCTTCTTCTGGAAGGCCGACCACCAGCAGATCTACCGCGAGCTCTCCAAGCTGCGCGACCGCGGCTACATCCAGGGCCGCGAGGTCGTGCAAACCGGCAAACCCAATAAACTGATCTATACGCTGACTCCGGAGGGTCGAACAGCGCTGCGGCACTGGGCCGCGCGGCCAAGCACGCCCCCTTCCATCAAGGATGACCTCCTGGTGCGGCTGCATGCGCTGGACAGCATCGGCCTCGAGCCCATGCGCACCGACCTGATGGCCCGGCTCGAGCACCACCGCGATCGCCACGAGAACTACGAGCGCATCCTGAAGAAGCGCTTTCCGGAAGGGGCGGCGTCCGGCGTGCTCGACCTCGGTAATCTCCTCCTGCTTCAGCTCGGCGCCCGGCACGAGCAGATGGTGGCCGATTTCTGCGAAGAAGCGCTCGAGGCCCTGTCGGCGATGAGCGCAAGCGGCACCGTTGTGCCGCTGGAGGATGGCAAGCGCGAGGGCAAGGGCTGAGGTGTCTCTGCTTCGTCATGGCCGCGCTTGTGTGCAAGCCACCCGCACCCCGCCGCCCAACTTTAAGACACCGTCAACGGGTTCCTTAACCCGTTATTTACCGTAACAGACAAAAGTCGATTTTCGAGGCAGACGACCCGCGCCAAATCCGATTGTCTTTGCAACCGGCACGCGAGGGAAGACTGGAGGCGCCGGGTGGGGCGCCGGAGTCGGAACCGGACAGAGTCATGAATTCGCGCGTATCGTGGAGTGTTGACGGCATCGATCCATCCGTCCGGGAGCGGGCCGAAGCTGCTGCGCATCGCGCCGGCATGTCACTCAACGATTGGCTGAACTCCACGCTCGGCGAGACCGCTCCGCCGAATTTTCGCGGACTTTACGACCAGCGCCCGCAGGCCCAGCAGGTTCCGAGTCACGTGCCGAGCCAGGAAAGCCGCGAAGTCGCCGACATCCACCAGCGGCTCGACGCCATCACCCAGCAGATCGAACGGATTTCGAAGCCGGCGCCGCGGCAAGATTCTTCGCGCCAAGATCCTTCGCGGCAAGACACTTCGCGGCCAGACGTCTCGCGCGAGCAGGGCGTTGCGCGCCAGCTCAACGACGCGATCTCGCGGCTCGATGCAAGGCTGTCGCAAATCTCAAAGCCGCAGCAGGCTCCGGCACAGCGACAGGCCCCCGTTGAAATGCGCCAGCGCCAGGCCGATTCGGTCGAGCGCGCGGCAGCACAGGTCTATCGCAACTCACCGCCCCTGAGCCCCGCTTCGTTCGACGTCGCGGTGGCCGAGATCACGGCACGGCAGAGCGAGCTCGACGGCTTTACGCCCAGGCAGATGCCGCCGCGCGCCGCGCCGCCGATCGCGCCCGCGGCAGCTCCTTACGCGCCCCCGATGGCGCCGCCCGCGCCTGCCTATGCTCCGCCGCCACCCCAGCCGGGGCCGGATTTCTCTGCGCTTGAGCGCCATCTGCTCAAGATCACGAGCCAGATCGAATCGCTGCAGCGCCCTGACAATACCGAGCAGGCGATCAACACGTTCCGCAGCGAGCTTGCGGAGATCCGCAACGCCATCACCGAGGCGATGCCGCGCCGCGCGATCGAATCGATCGAGAACGAGATCCGCTCGCTGCATCGGCGCATCGACGAGACCCGCTCCAACGGCACCGACGGTCAGGTCCTGTCCGGCATCGAGCACGCGCTGTCCGAGATCAAGCAGGTGCTCCGCACGCTGACGCCGGCCGAGCAGCTCACCGGCTATGACGAGGCGATCCGCAATCTCGGCGCCAAGCTCGATCTGATCCTGCGCGCCAATGACGATCCTTCCACGGTCCGCCAGCTCGAAGGCGCGATCTCGGCGCTGCGTGGCATCGTCTCCAACGTTGCCTCCAACGAAGCGCTGGCACGGCTCTCGGACGACGTGCAGCTGCTGTCGTCCAAGGTCGACCAGGTCACCCGTGCGTCCGGCCAAGGCGACAGTTTTGCGGTGCTGGAACAGCGCATCGCGGCGCTCACCGCCGCTCTGGAAACGCGCGAGCGCCCACAGCCATCCGAGAGCAGCGAGCAACTCGAAAGCGCGATCCGCGCCCTGTCCGACCGTTTCGATCGCATGCAGGTCGGCAACGACTCGGCTTCGACCTTCGCTCATCTTGAACAGCGGGTCTCGTATCTGCTGGAGCGGCTCGAGGCCGCCTCCGATCCGCGCAACGGCAATTTCAGCCGCGTCGAGGATGGGTTGCACGACATCCTGCGCCACCTGGAGCGGCAGCAGGCGACCTATTCCGCGCTGGCGGAGAGCCGCAACTCCGCGCCGCCCGCCGATTCCGGCATGGTCGATCTCGTCAAGCGCGAGCTCTCCGACATCCGCTTCAGCCAAGCCGAGACCAACCGGACCACCCAGGATTCGCTGGAGGCCGTCCACAACGCCCTTGGCCACGTCGTCGATCGTCTCTCGATGATCGAGGGCGATCTTCGCAATGTGCGCACCGCGCCGCCCGCCCCTGCGGCGCAGCCGATGCCGAAGCCGATGGCCGCTCCCATGGCGCCCGCGCCGATGGCGCACGAGCCGCGGCCGCAGCAACAGCACCCGAAATACGATCCGAAGCCCGAGCTGCCCAATCCAGCCGCCGCGCAGGCGGCGCACGCCGCCTTCGCCGCCGCGCCGCGCGAATTCCAAGCCGCCGCGCCGGCGGCGCCGCCGATGCCGATGGCACCGCCGGTTCCGCCACGCGCGATCAGTGAAATCCTGGAGCCGCATACCGCGCCCACGCGCGCCGCGCTTGCGCCCGAACTGCCGCCGGATCATCCGCTCGAGCCGGGCACAAGGCCGGGTGCACGCATCGCCACGCCGTCCGAGCGCATCGCTGCGTCCGAAAGCGCAATCAGCGAAATCCCGGCCGCGCCCAAGGAGCCGGTGTCGTCGTCGAGCTTCATCGCTGCCGCGCGCCGCGCAGCGCAAGCCGCCGCCGCGCAGCCACCCGAGAAAACCGGCCGGGCCGCCAAGGCGTCTGCCGGCCGCGCCAAGGACAAGGGCCAGGAAGGCGGGTCGACCATCACCTCGAAGATCCGCTCGCTGCTGGTCGGCGCGAGCGTGGTCGTGATCGTGCTCGGCACCTTCAAGATGGCGATGAACCTGCTCGATGGCAGCAGCTCGTCGCCAGCGCCGCAGGCGATGGAGAATACGTCGAGCGAGCCCGCGCCGCGAGCCCTGCCGTCCATTGAGAACAAGCCCGCCGCGCCAGAGCAGGTCACGCCCTCGATGACCTCGCCGACGCCAATCGGAAAGCAGTCGCAGAACAATGCCGCGCCGGGGTCCGTGACGAGCCCGAGCGGCACCGCTTCGGTCGAAATCCCGCAAACCGCGGCGCCAACCCCGCCTGCGGCGTCGAGCGACGTCACCGGCGCGCTGTCCGGCACGAGCCGCGCGAAACTCGCGATGATCCAGGTGCCGCCGACCGAGAAGCTGCCTGACGGCATCGGTGGCCCCGGCTTGCGCACCGCCGCGATGAAGGGCGATGCGACCGCGGCCTACGAGATCGGCGTGCGCTTTGCCGAGGGCAAGGGCGTGGCCGCGAATTACGACGAAGCCGCCAAATGGTACGACCGTGCGGCGCAGGCCGGCGTCGTGCCCGCAACCTTCCGCCTCGGGACACTCTACGAAAAGGGTCTTGGCGTGAAGAAGGACGCCGACATCGCCCGCCGCTACTACACGCAGGCGGCCGAGCGCGGCAACGCCAAGGCGATGCACAATCTCGCGGTGCTCGACGCCGATGGCGGCGGACGCGGAGCCAATTACAAGAGCGCGGCACTGTGGTTCCGGAAGGCCGCCGACCGCGGCGTCGCCGACAGCCAGTTCAACCTCGGCATCCTCTATGCCCGCGGCATCGGGGTCGAGCAGAACCTCGCCGAGTCCTATAAATGGTTCACGCTCGCCGCCGCCCAGGGCGATGCGGACGCGGCCGGCAAGCGCGACGACGTCGCCAAGCGGCTCGACCCGCAATCGCTCGCCGCCGCCAAGCTCGCGATCCAGACCTTCAGCGCCGAACCGCAGCCCGACGACGCCGTCAATGTTGCGGCCCCGAACGGCGGCTGGGACAGCGCCCCGCAGGCCAACGCGAAGCCTGCGCCGAAGCCGGTTGCCGCCAAGCGCGCGGCCTCGGCTGTGCATTAATCGGTTTAGTACGCTTTCTCCTCTTGTCGTGGGCCCGCGGGGCCCGGGGGCCCCCCAATAAAGAGGCGGGGGGGGGGGTAGGGGTAAGGTGGGGGGGGGTGTTTGGCCCGCCCAACCCCCGGCGGGGGGGGGGGGGGGGTGG
>NZ_JBVVPP010000066.1:0-39150 GCF_055811315.1 Bradyrhizobium sp. MI1.4
CCCATAGTCGTTACTTACGACCTCGTTAGTGGGCACGATCGAAATCCTGGCGTCATGCAAGCCAGGAACCTCGAGTATGGAGTGCCCATCGAGCTCTAAACCCGTTCGAACAAGGGTGCATTCGGTCTTAAGGGCATCCAGAACGTGACCCGCAACCGGATCCCTTTCGTGATCGACGCAGAAGACGAAGACGGCATGTCTCACCGCGATTCTCCATGGAGTTCAACGCAGATCGAGAGCGTACGACATCTATCCTCAACTCGGCGCCCGGATCTTTTGGGCTTCATATGAAAACAGCATGCTCTTTCAGCTGAGATCCTAGTTCGCAAGGCGCGACCAAGCGCTTGAGAGCCGATCAACCCCAGATCGAAACGCGCGAGCTGACTCTTGTGATCGGCTGGCGCATTTGGCGAAGCAGCGACGTGAAATCGCAGAACTTGGAGATCGCCGGAGTTGATCACCGAACTAGCAGAGAACCTCAGCTCGTTGCGCGCCAAGCAGGAGTCAATTCTACCGCCAGACGCGAGAAACGTCGAGGCCAGAACGCTGCAGAACCTTCCGTCGAGCAGAGCAAGCGAGTCAGGGGTGCAGACGTCCATTTTGACTCGACGTTGAAAGAGGTGCATGCCGCGCACAGCTCTTGGAGGGTCCTACATCACCATATATTTATTAGAGCTGCTCCACGCTCACATTGTGCGTTTTTTTGTTAAGACCGCAGTATTGCTGCGTTCTGCAGCAAGAGCTTGTTCAAAACCGGTGAGACATCCAGCGGATAGATCGTCACATGCTACGCCACCACAGCGATCTTGCGGCAACCAGCTGGTGATCGGACGGTTGGCCAGGGCAGCATTATCGAGCATCGCTTACACCGCCGATTTTCGAGCTTCAACGATGCGTCATGGCTTGACATGTAGTGAGTACGTCTGAGACTGTTATCGTGTCTGACGATGGTGTGCGGGAGAGTGCGATGAGCTGACAGGCACATCGCCGCCGACGGAGCACCCCCCCAAGGAAACTCTCAGGCCCAGGACCGCACACCGAGGACGATCTGGAGAGAGGTGCCGGTCGGCACCCACCGAAGGGGACCGTTATCCACTTGGATTGCGGAGAAAGCTCTCAGGTGCATGGACAGATTTGGGGACGGAGTGATGGCGAAAGCCATTTCACCGTTCATTCATCCCTGTCTTGGAGCATACGATGAGCACGATCATCATTATCGGATCCGGTATCACCGGAGTTACAACAGCCCATGCGTTGGCCTGCCGCGGCTATTCGGTCACTGTCTTTGACCGCCAGCGTTATCCCGCGATGGACACTTCGTTTGCGAATGGCGGACAATTATCGGCAAGCAATGCCGAAGTCTGGAATAACACCGCAACGATCGTAAAAGGCTTGAGGTGGATGCTGCGCAAGGACGCACCATTGCTGCTGAACCCAAGCCCCAGTTTTCACAAATATACTTGGCTGGCAGAGTTCGTAGGCCAGATCCGTCATTACCGTCGCAATACGTCGAAACAACAAAGCTGGCGATAGCGGCGCGGCAACATCTGTTTGAGCTTGCCGATCGGGAGAGCATCGCTTTCGATTTGGACCGGCGAGGAATATTACACGTTTATTCGAGTAAGGCCGACTTCGATACGGCTTCTCGCGTGAATCAGTTGCTGCTGAAGGGCGGATTGGATCGTCGCCCCGTGACGCCCTCCGAAATGCTCGCGATAGAGCCAGCGTTGCGTGACCAGTATTACGGTGGTTTCTTTACCCCGTCTGACTCAACAGGCGACATTCACAAGTTCACGCGTGGTCTCGCTGCGGCTTGCGAGCGACGGGGCGTGCGCTTCGTCTTTGGTGCAGAGATCTGCGGCATGCAAGCCGATCGAGACGGTGTGGTCGTGCGCTGGGAAGAGAGCCCTCTGAGGGAGGAACTTAAAGCTGAAAGAGCAGTGGTCTGCGCTGGAGTCGGCAGCCGCCGCATTGCTTCAATGCTGGGGGACAAGATAAACATTTATCCCGTGAAGGGGTACTCCATCACGGTCGAGCTGGGCGACGAAACGAGCCAAAAGGCTGCGCCACGTGTCAGCCTGCTCGACGAGGCCACCAAGATCGTGACCAGCCGGTTAGGAGAAGATCGCTTCCGCGTGGCTGGGACTGCCGAATTCAACGGCGAGAACCGCGACATTCGCTGGGACCGAATTAAGCCTCTGGTGCGCTGGGTAGAGCGATCTTTTCCGGATGTGTCCACCGTACAGGTGGTGCCATGGGCAGGCTTGCGTCCAATGACACCTATCATGATGCCGAGGGTCGGCCGAGGTAGACGGCCGAATATCTTCTACAACACCGGTCATGGTCATCTCGGCTGGACATTATCCGCTGTCACAGCTGAGATGGTCGCGGACGTCATTGCAACAGATGATAGTAAAACTCGGCTGAGCCGATCCGTAGCCTGATAGGCGTTTAGCTTTATCCAGTTCGGCAAAACCATGCTCCCGGCTGCATCAAAGCCGGGGGCATATCGCTTGACAGCGGCATAGCAGGATCTTGCAGTCTTATCCTACGAACACGTTACCCTCACCGGCTTACGACCCGAGAACTTAATTGCTCAGACGAAGATCTCGATCAGCCAGTTGGCGCCGTCGCCTTCAACAGCCTCCATGTGACGCAATCATCATCCGTATTGACGCCAGGCAAGAGAGTTGCGGATCTCTGCATGACCGAGCAGAAAAATATCGCCAGCCAACGAACTTATCGTCATCGACAAAGAGGCCCGTCGCACTCGAGGGCCGACGTCATACCGGCACCGAACGCCAGCGGATCGACAGCAACTCTTATTTCTATTTCGCCGCTCCAGGCTGTGATCTTCGCGGTGCGTCGGAGTAGCAGGAGCGAGGCCATTCAAAGAGCATTTTGCAAGTCATGCAGCGCATATTTGTTGAAATTGCCGACGGATCAACGATACTGGTGTTGTAACGATGTTTTTCAATGAGATTTCGTCACTTCGAGAACTTTTTCTGCGTCACGCATCGACTCGCTGCAGAATTTCCTCTCAAGCCCGGAGCCGGTTATGCAATACGACCGAATCGACGCTCACATCCTCGAGATTGTGCAAAAGAATAACCGTTTGACATCGGAGGCGATTGGCGAACTGGCCGGGCTTTCTGCTACCGCGTGTCAACGCAGACTAAAGAGGCTTCGCTCGGACGGCATCATCGAGGCCGACGTTTCCATCGTCTCGGCGAAGGCGGTAGGGCGACCTATTCAGATGCTTGTGCTGGTGACCTTGGAGCGCGAGCGCTCGGACATCATTGATAGATTCAAGAAGGCTATCAAATCGTCAGTTGAAGTCGTCAATGGGTTTTACGTTACAGGCGATGCTGATTTTGTCTTGTACATTACCGCGCGCACCATGGACGATTATGAGCAGTTCACCCGGCGTTTCTTCCGTGAGAACCCTGATATCAAAGGCTTCAAGACGATGGTCGTAATGGACCGGGTAAAAGCCGGCTTTGCCATTCCAATTGAGGCTCCATCCGAGGATTGAAGCGTATCTCGCCAAGCGAATCTGCTTGTCCTCGTTTGTCCATCGCCAGATCAGAAAGCGCACTGCCGGGGGTCCGCTACGAAGCGAGCGCAGACGTTTGCGCTAGAGGTGCAATTCCCAACTCGAGCAGCTTCTCACCCAGATCGCGGCGCTGGCTGTCTATTGCATGAACTTTGTGGCGCGAGCGAGCTGACTAACTCGATCGCGGAGGAGCTGGCAAGCGTTTACCGAACAGAGGGTGGCGGCTTGCCCAGCACACCTCGCGCTTTTTCATCGCTCAATGCGCCGAAAACGCTGCAAACTGCCATATCGATCTTGTAGTGTATCGAGACCATGCGAATCTCAAGAAATCGGCGGCGGTCCATCCGCGGCCAGGCTAACGCAGCAGCTCGCTTCCCACGGCCGGCCACGATAAAATCACTATTCGGGATCAATACTTATCCCAGAGAATGCAGCCTCTGGCGCCATTAAGTGCGTGCCACATCTGGGCGAAAGGGCTGGCATGTCGCACGGAGCGGCTAGGCAAAGTGCGGTGTCGTTGACGCTCGCGCTTGCAGGACAAGAAACAGATTCGCTCGCATCACGCTGGACAACACCAGAGCGAAATCTCGGAGCAAGCTTGGCTCTCTTAACGCTTTTCGCACACGCATGCGGCACAAATCAGGCAGGGCCGCTCACCCCGTTCAGCAACCGATTTTCGGATCCTCTCTTCAATTCATCGGAGGCAAGGCAGCAAGCGAGATGACTTATTCTGCCAAGTCTCGGACGTTCAGCGCTGAAGGCATCACTGCACCGTTCCGCCACCTCACTTTCCGGCGTATCTGGCTCGCAAGTCTACTTACGAATCTGGGCGCCCTGATTCGGAGCGTCGGCGCGGCGTGGGCGATGACCCAGATGACATCGTCGGCCGACAAAGTTGCGCTAGTCCAGACTGCTTTGTTGCTGCCCGTTATGCTGATCTCAATGCCAGCCGGCGCGATTGCTGACATGTATGACCGGCGCATCGTGATGCTCGTCTCCTTGGGCATCTCGCTCGCTGGTGCGACCGCGCTGACGATACTTGCCTGGCGCGGCCTAGTCACGCCGGACCTGTTACTGATACTGTGTTTCGTAATAGGCAGCGGCGTGGCCCTGATGGATCCTGCTTGGCAGTCCTCCGTTAGCGAGCAGGTGCCAGCGGACGCACTTCCAGCGGCGGTCGCGCTAAACAGCATCAGCTACAATATCGCGCGCAGCGTGGGACCGGCGATCGGCGGCATTGTGGTTGCGACAGCGGGCGCAGTAGCTTCCTTTGCGTTGAACGCGTTGCTATATCTGCCGCTGCTTGTTGCGCTATTCTTGTGGAAGCGAATTTCCGAGCCCTCGTATCTTCCCCCCGAAAAGCTAAATCGTGCCATCGTTTCGGGGGTGCGCTACATCGCTAATTCGCCCCCGATCAAAATTGTTCTGATCCGCTCCATGATCACGGGCGTGATCGGCGGCGCAATCATCGCGCTAATGCCGTTAGTCGCGCGCGATCTCCTCCGAGGCGATGCCCAGACGTACGGGATTACGCTCAGCGCGTTTGGCCTTGGCGCGGTGATCGGAGCACTAAACGTACCCGAAGTGCGGAAGCGCATGAGCGGTGAGGCAGCAATCCGCGCCTGCGCACTGTCGATGGGGGGCGCGCTTGCCGCGGTGGCGTTGAGCCGCGAGCTGGTTCTAACATCGGTCGCTCTTGTCCTTGCAGGGGCTGTGTGGATGATGGCGTGGGCCCTTTTCAACATTGGCGTGCAACTGTCGGCACCGCGCTGGGTCGCGGGACGCTCGCTCGCGGCCTACCAGGCCGCGAGCTCGGGCGGGATTGCCGTCGGTAGCTGGGGCTGGGGTCGCCTGACCGATGCCGCCGGCGTCGAAACGGCACTTTTGTTATCCGCCGTCCTGATGTTGATTTCTCCGCTATTGGGGTTCTGGCTTCGCATGCCTCGCATAAACCCACGAAGCGAGGACGCCGAGGCGCTCGCGCATCCTGAGGTTAGGCTTGCGCTAACCGATCGTAGTGGACCGCTTGTGATAGAAATCGAATATCGCGTGGCACAAGAGAATGCGCGGGCCTTTCACAATGTGATGCAAGACGTGCAGCTGTTCCGGAAACGGAATGGCGCGTATGGCTGGTCGATCGCACGTGATATTGCCGATCCCGAACTGTGGACCGAGCGCTACCATTGCCCGACGTGGCTTGATTATCTACGTCAACGCAACCGATCGACCCACTCCGAACGCGCGCTAGACCGTCAAGCGGCGGCCTTCCACACCGGTCCCGAGCCCGTGCGTATTCGTCGCATGCTAGAACGCCCGTTCGGATCCGTGCGGTGGAAGGACGATGTACCGGACCATTCCGCCAACGAAGCTTTGCTTGGCGACTACAGGCGGAGTCGTACGTAGGAATATCATTTCTAAGGCCGCGCAGCCGTGATGATGAGTATATTCCTGGTGGCGAGCTCACCTCAGGGGATCTGGGAGCGGTCTGCGGGCGCGCCGATCGACGCCATGAGCGCTGCGTCAGGTCTGGAAATATGCAGATCGGACGGAGATACTGGAACAGTGCTCGTTTTTGCAGACTACCAGACCGCAAGGTCGTCCTTACTGAACTCGTATCGCAAGTTAGTTTCTTGCTTCCGCGGCAGCTCAAGTTTCTCTGAACGAATTCATAGACGGTCTAAAAAAAAGGGGCCACTCCCGAAGGAGTGGCCCGCCAAGTCAGGGAGGAAAACGCCTCCTAGGGAGGCCTCTGGGATCAGGCCGCGGCCTGATCGATCGGTGAAAACGGCAAGCCGAGACTTTCAGCCACAGCCTTATAAGTCAGCCGGCCTCGGTAGACATTGAGACCTGCGCGCAGATGCGGATCTTCGAGCACGGCAGCAAATCCCTTTTGGGCAAGAGCCAACCCAAATGGAAGAGTCGCGTGGTTCAGTGCCTGGCTGGAGGTGAGCGGAACAGCTCCCGGCATATTGGCGACGCAATAATGGATGACGCCATCAACTTCGTAGGTTGGATCAGCGTGCGTCGTCGGACGCGATGTCTCGAAACAACCGCCTTGATCGATAGCCACATCCACGATCACCGAGCCTTTGCGCATCGAGCTCAACATGCCCCGGCTGACAAGCTTTGGCGCGCTCGCGCCGGGGACAAGCACGGCGCCAACGACAGCATCCGCCGCAAATACCTCCTGCTCGAGGGCGTCTATTGTCGAAAACCTGGTACGAACGCGGCCTTCGAACAGTTCATCCAGTTCACGAAGTCGGGAAATCGAACGGTCAAGAATCGTGACCTCGGCACCCAAACCTACCGCCATTCGCGCCGCATGCGTACCGACCACGCCGCCGCCTATCACCACGACGCGGGCCGGAGGGACACCAGGTACACCGCCAATCAACAATCCCCGTCCGTCGGCGTGGCGCCTGAGGGCGCTACCTGCCGCTTCGATGGCAAGCCTACCCGCAACCTCGCTCATAGGTGCAAGCAGAGGAAGCCCGCCGCGCGCATCAGTCACGGTCTCGTAGGCAATTGCCGTGCACCCAGACTTGAGGAGCCCCTTAGCCTGCTCGGGATCGGGTGCCAAATGTAGGTACGTGAATAGAATTTGGTTCTCTCGCAGCTGGGTCCATTCGGAAGGCTGAGGCTCCTTGACCTTCACGATCATCTCGCTAGATGAGAATACCTCCCGAGCGGAGCCCACGATCGTTGCGCCCGCCTTGCGATAGTCCTCATCCGTTGCGCCAATGCCAGAGCCAGCATTCGTTTCGATGAGCACGCTGTGACCGGCGGCCACGTATTCGCGCACGGCTCCCGGCGTAAGGCCGACGCGATATTCGTGGGTCTTGATTTCCTTGGGAACACCGATCTTCATTTGCGATCTCCTTGAGGCACTTTAATCCATAAAGTAGTGCCACCTACGCCGTAGATGGCCAGATCTTGCGGAAATTCACCATCTTTCCAGCTAGCCATGCAGGATTCCAAACGGACAAAACTGCGAGTTCTCGAGGAGGCCCCAGCCCCACGATTTAGCAAAGACCGCAGAATTGAATTCGGCCAGCGCTGACTTGTCCAGGTTGCAGCTAACCTTGAACCAGCATACTTGGATGCAAGTGTCCTGAGCGGCCCGCTCAGAACGTGTTCGATTCGCCTTATTACGAGGACACCGTGTGGTCATACGCGCTGCATCGAGCCTTTCAAAAACTCGCCGACCGGCTCGCCGAAAGCACAGATCGTGACTCTGCCCAGCAGGGGATGGCAGATATCGCCGAGGCGCTGAATCTATCTTGCTTCGCCTATCTTGCGCTCTCCCATAAACCGGGTGGGCGCCCGAACCTAATCTCGACATACCCACAATCGTGGACAGCACACTACCTTCGACACAAGTACGAATCTGTTGATCCCGTGGTGCGTCGGGCGATTCGAGATAGTCAGCCGTTTCAATGGGGGCTGGAATTTGGCCCGCCCATCCGATCGGAACGGGAGCGCGACTTGTTTGAAGAGGCTGCTAAATTCGGCATCCGTTATGGATTCACACTTCCAATCCACGATGACAACGGTCCGCTCGCCGCGCTGAGCTTTGCGACCGACGACCGTCGCACCAATTTTGAGCGCTCGGTACTCGAACATGCCCAGAACCTGCGACTAATCGCGACGTTCTTCCATGCACATGCAAGGCGTTTCTGGACCGCCGATCGCATGGTCGGCGGTGTGGTGCTGTCTCCCCGAGAGCTCGAATGCCTTGAATGGTCTTCGCGCGGCAAATCTGCTGGCGACATCGGGATTATTCTCGGCATGTCCGAGCGTACCGCGTGCTTTCACCTGGATAACGCCCGAGCGAAGCTCGGCGTTGGCTCGCTTCGTCAAGCCGTCGTCCTATTGACCGAGGCAAAGTTTCGAAGATAGAGCGCCGCCTCGCCATAGACACCTGTGTGACTGCACAGGATGCGCCAGCCTCGGACTCTCTGCTTTGTTTGACGAGCAAAGCAGAGAGGCAAGAATGATGCAGCTCATCACCCCAGATTATTACGGCGAGTTCCTCGATGATCTCGCCGAGATGCATCGACTGAGGTATCGTGTTTTCAAACAGCGCCTGGATTGGGACGTCGGGGTCAGCGGCGACATGGAGGTCGACGAGTTTGATGTCCTTCGGCCGGTGCATCTACTGAACCGCTCAAGCAATGCATGTCTTCAGGGTTGCGTCCGGCTTCTGCCTTCAACCGGCCCAACCATGTTGAGAGACACCTTCCCAATCCTTCTGGACGGGCAGCCGGCGCCACGAGGCGATCGGATCTGGGAGAGCAGCCGATTTGCGCTCGATGTTCCGTCGGATGCACCGAAGGCTAAGGGCGGACTTGCTGCTGCCACTTACGAGCTGTTTGCGGGCATGATTGAGTTCGGCCTTTCCATCGAGTTGACCGAAATCGTCACTGTCACCGACGCCCGGATGGAGCGCATTCTTCGGCGCGCAGGCTGGCCCCTCCGCCCGATCGGAAAAGCTCGTCCTCTCGGAAACACCACGGCCATTGCTGGATACCTCGAGGTCTCGCCCGATGCGTTGCATCGCATCCGCAAAGCGGGACACATCTCAGGTCCGGTGCTCTGGGCGCCAGTCATCCGAGCGGCCGCCTAGGATCTGGAAGCAAGTACAATCGGGGCATCGCTGCACATTGGAGCGGAAAACCCATCTGCTTAAGACTTACGATGCACAAACCACGTCGATCAAGACCCTCCCTTCAAGCCAGCAAGGCAATCGAGCTGAAACACCTGAGATCGGCTGTTGCTGCGGCCGATTGCGGCAGCTTCCGCGGAGCCGCGGAGTTGTTGAAGTCGCAACAATCGAGTCTCAGCCGAAGAATCGATGAAATCGAGCACCACTTGGGCATCGCAATCTTCGAGCGCTATAGCGGAGGCGTGCGACCGACGCAGGCCGGCCGCGACGTGCTTCGCCTGGCAAGGAGCATTCTGGAAGAATTCGACGCGCTGCTCGCCACCGCGATATCTGTCCATAACAGCGAAACCGGCCGTCTGACCGTCGGCTTCTGCACCTCACTTTCGGCAGGCAATCTGCAAACGTCGCTACTCGCGTTCAAAGAGCGATTCCCGCAGATCGAACTTGTGACGGTCGAACGATCACGGACGCGTTTGGCCGCGGCGCTTCGAAACGGCGCGCTGGATGTGCTGATCGTGACAGGGAGGCTCCCGTTGTTGAACACCGAAGAAATGCCGCTTTGGAGCGAGCGTGTTCTGGTGGCCTTGCCCCATGATCATCCGCTCGCCATGCGAGAGACTGTGTGCTGGGCTGACCTGCGGGACGAGACAGTGCTACTCAGCCATTATGACCCGGGAAAGGAGCTCGAAGATCTTCTGATTTCCAAGCTCCTCTCGCCCGAGGAGCGCCCTAAGATCAAGCGCCACGACGTCAGTCCTGGCATCATCAAGAGCCTAATCAGCATGAACACGGGAATAAGCCTGGTGCTCGAGTCGGATATAGGGGCAAATATTGCGGGCCTTTTGTACCGAGAGCTACGCGATGGCACGGCGCCCAGCCGCTTCGACTTTTCGGCCTCTTGGCGCCCCGACAATGAAAACCCGGCCCTGCGGGAATTCCTGAAGCTGCTCACAGCGCGCTACCGTTCGCCTCCGATTGGAGGCTGACGAGCTCGGCGAGCTTTCCGAAAGCTCCTGTCGGCAGCCATGAACCGCGCCAGCATCGGTGCAATGAGTTTCGATGGATCCTGGATTGGCTGGCCAGTCTCCTGGGCGAGGATTTCAGCGTATGACACGAGATCGCGGTGCACGCTCGCAGGTAGTTCGTGTGTCACCTTGATGGGCTTATCGTCTTCTAAGGCTCCGAGTTTGAGTTTTGACATCGTCCTCATCCTCTGTACGGTTCGAGCACCAGGTCACGGTTGACGATCACCCGCAGGGGAAATCCCGGACGAATCGTCAAGGTCGGCTGGATGTTGAGATTGCGGCGGACCACCTGCTGGCCCGTCTGGTTCATCGAGTCCCCCGCCCCGCGGCGGAGCGCAGCGATGAGGTCGCTGTTGGTACTACCCGTATCCGATCCGGAATTCACTTCGGTGCCGACGGCGAGCAGCGTCGACAGCGCAGCGGCCCCCAACAGCTCTTTCCAATGGTTGTCGACCTCATCCTCAAGCCCAGAGTAGCCCGCGACGTCCGCGCCCGGCTGCCGCTCCAGGACGATCGACCGTCCATTTGGCATGATGAGGCGCGTCCACACCAGGAGCACGCGCGATTGGCCAAATGCGACTTGGCTATCATACGTCCCGATCAGCCGGGCTCCTTGCGGAATAAGGCGAGCTCGCCCGGTAGGGGAATCGTATACCGCTTCTGTGACTTGGGCCGTGATCTGCCCAGGCAGGTCGGACCGAATCCCCGTGATAAGAGCGGCCGGAATGACCGTTCCGGCCTGGACCACAAAGGGAGAGACCGGTCTTGCCAGGCGATCGGGGCTGGTGGTTCGACGGTCACCGGAAGCACTGACGAACGCAAGTTTTCGATCCTGACCATTCTGGGAAAATGCTTCGTCAGATGATGGCGCTGCATTTGCTGGGGCTTCACTTGGCGATGCGACAGGGGCCTGTGCGCGGACGTTCGTGCTGGCAAACACCTTGCTGGTGCGTGCCGCCTCGCTCTCTTGATTGACGCGCTGCTGTTCAGCGTCAACGCCGAGCGGGCTGGGCGTCGAAGAGCCCTGTGCTGCAACGATCGGCCGACCAAGATCGCCGGGTAAAGGTGGTCCAAGACGCGGCACCTCCTTCGGGATCTCAGTGTAATCCTTCGGCAACGTTGCAAGCTGATCGGCGACATTGTGGTGGTCGGTCGCGTAAAGCTCGTCGGCGGCCGGCGCACGTGATCGCTTCTCCTGCAGAGCCCAGAACACCGCACCAGAGATGAGCACCAGCAAAAGGGCGCTGCCACCCGCAAGCACCTTGCGCGATAGGCGGGTCACTTGCGGCCGATCTGGCCGGAGCCGAAGAGCTTCGGCGACATCTTTCTGCGGCTTAACCCGAGGAGCGTCCTTGGGTATGTCATTCGGCTGGCCAGTCTCTGTCACAGCGACCTCCCGTCGGTTCGGACGATCCTGACCTTCTGCTGGTGCTCCTCGCCCAGCCTCAGTTCCGCGGCCGCGAACAGCCGGTCGACGATCAGCACATTGCCGTAAGCGCGATAGTTGACGAGCTCGGTCTTGCCATCAGGCCCGATCACGAAGAGCGGCGGCATCTCGCCCTGGCCGATGCCGGGCGAAAACTCGATGTAGACCTTGCGCCCGTCGTCATAGGCATTGACAGGACGCCACGGTGGGCTGTCTCCCTCGATGGCGTAGCGGTAACGGCGCTGCGCCTGGTCCGGGATGACGGGTGTGGGCGGCAGAGCTCGACCACGCGCGGTCCGATCCTCCGGATAGAACCACGCGACCTGTGGCATATAGGGCTTTTCGCGGGACCGGAGCTCGACCAGGTAAGTACGCCGATCCGTGTTGACGACGAGATTGGTCTCGATCGCCGGACGTGTCGGCTTCACCATGATGTGCACACGTCGCGTGTCGCCACTGCCGCTTTCGGTGTCGCCGACCACCCAGCGCACGGTATCACCCGCGGCAACTGGTCCCGCCCCGATCAGTTGCTCGCCGGGCTCCAAGGCGATGTCGGTGATCTGCCCCGGTGCGGCATAGACCTGATAGAGAGCGCCCGGACTATACGAAAACACCTGCACCGCGTTGAAGTAGCCGGCTTTGCGCGGCTGCACGCGTGCCGCGTCATTCGCGGTCTCAATCCGCTCGACGGGTTCTTTGGCTTCCGCGTTCCTGCCGCCGCGCGCTGCCTTCCAGGCCGGCGGGACATGCAGCGGGCGCGGCCGATCGTCGGCGAGCGCCGGCAGATCTGGAGCTGGCGGGACATCGCTATCGTAACTGATTTGCGACGGCTTGAACGTGGTGCACCCGCCAAGGGTGGCCACACCAATAACGAGAGCCAAAGCCAGCCTCGGGCGGCTCCTCTGTGACGCAATAACGAGACCTGACGGCATGACTAGCCCAGCTCCTTCGACCAGTTGATGGCATTCACGTAGATGCCAAGGGGATTTTTGCGTAGGCGATCGAGATCGCGAGGCATCTCCACGATGATGCTGACAATCGCGCTCCACCGCTCGGTTGCGGCAAGTTGACCATTGTCGTAGCGGCGTTCGACCCAGGCGAGGCGAAAGCTCTCAGGGGACGCCCGAATGACGCTCGAGACCTCGATCGCAATTTGCGTCTTGCCGAGCTTGGCGAATGGATCGTTGTTGCGTGCATAGTCGTTTAGTGCGACCGCGCCGCGATCGGTTGTAAAGTCGTAGGCGCGGAGCCAGTTTTCGCGCAGGACGATGGCGTCCATCGGCAGGCCACGCACATGCTCGATGAAGCGCGCCAGGTGAAAAGCTACTTGCGGATCGGTCGGTTGATAGCTGGCGTTTGCCGGAGCGACGGCCTTGGCTTCGCCCAATTTATCGACCTCGACCACCCAAGGCGTAATCGTCCCATGCGCCGACTGCCAGACCAGCGTGCCGGCGAAACCAGCGGATAAGAAGAGGCAGCCAAAGGCCATCAAGCGCCAGTTCTTGGCCTGCACGCGCGCAGACCCAATGCGATCATCCCAGACTTGAGCTGCGCGTTGATAGGGGGTGACGGCTTCTGGGGTGCGGCCATAGTGAACGGCCGATCGTCTGAACATTGCTAGACCTCAAGTGAAGGGTGAGAAAACGGAATTGGTCGATCAGAAGAATCAGCGGTCATGTTGGGAGAGGTCGACAGATCCGCCGCCCCCGCCGGGATCACCCGAACGGATCGCGTGGCTTGCCGCTGACGCGCCATGGCTGATCGTCTGCGCTCTCTTCATGCGCCGAACCCAGGCGGGCGCACTGTCGGAAGGTCTCGAGCCATCCCCTTCCCCCTTTCCGGCATCGCTCGCCGCTCCACCAAACCCAGCGGCGACCGAGCGCAAGGGACTAGCAGCCTTGGACGCGCTCGCCTCGGAGCCGGACTGACTCCCCGCCCGAAACACGCTCATGGTGCCACTTGCAATCGCGCGTCCACCGCGTGCGGCGCCTGCAATCGCGCCGCCGGCGAGACCGGCAGCGCCGGCCGCAAGGCCACCGCCAGCCGCAACGACTCCACCGGCGGCAAGTCCCGTCCCGACGGCGCTACCTGCGCCGAGCTGCGGACCTCCGGAGACGATGCCGTTGGCAATCCCAGGTCCGAAAATGCCGAGCCCCAACAACGAAAGTGCGCCGAGCACCAGCGCCATCGCGTTCTCGATGGTCGGCTGATTGCCGCCGAAACCGGCCGTGAACTGCGAGAATAAGGTCGATCCGATGCCGACGATGACGGCGAGGACCAAAACCTTGATGCCGGAGGAGATGACGTTGCCCAGCACCCGTTCGGCCGCAAAGGAGGTCTTGCCGAACAGACCGAAGGGGATCAGCACGAAGCCTGCAAGCGTCGTCAGCTTGAACTCGATCAGCGTGACGAAGAGCTGGATGGCGAGAATAAAGAAGGCCAGCAGCACCACGATCCAGGCGAACAGCAGGACCGCGATCTGGACGAAATTTTCGAAAAAGCTGACATACCCCATCAGCCCCGAGATGGAGTCAAGGATCAGACGGCCGGCATCGAGCCCCACTTGCGCGATCCGACCTGGCCGCAAGAAATCTGCCGATGAAAGGCTCGTGCCCGAGGCCTTGAGGCCAAGACCCGCAAAGCTCTCGAAGACGATGCGGGCAAGGCTATTCCAGTTGCCGATCAGGTAGGCAAAGACACCGACAAACAAGATTTTTTTGACGAACCGGGCAAGAAGCTCCTCATCACTTCCGAGGGACCAGAACAGGCCCGCAAGCGTGAGGTCGATTGCAGCTAACGTCGTGGCGAGATAGCCGATTTCGCCCCCGACCAGGCCGAATCCGGAGTCGATATAGCGGGTGAAGGTTTCCAGGAACTGGTCGATGACGGAGGTGCCGCCCATTGCTCACTCGCTTTGGCTTGGAATGGAAGGTGAGAGGGACGGGAGGCGGCTTTCGTCCTTACGCGGCCGCGGAGAGGAAGATGGCGCCGTACCCGCATTGCTATCCGAACCGTTTACCGATCCGGTTCTCCCCAAGAACTGCCTGCGCCGTTCCGCCCAGATCCTCTCGCATTCAAGCAGAGCCTCTCTCTGCTCGGAGGTGACGGTGCGGCATTGCTCGAGCTTTGCCGCCGCCGGATCGGGCTTCGTCGCGAGCGAGGCGGAAGGTTGAGTCGCGCCGTCGTCGCCGCGCAGGCGAATGGCGCAGGCGGCGACGACCAGGACTGTGAGGCTAACAGCCACCGCCATCGGCAGCCGTTCAAATCTGTTCTTCATCATCAGTGGAACATCTGCACTGTTGTGGGTTGATAGCCCTGACCTTGGGTCAGAAAGCGACGCAGCTGCTCTCTGCCCTGATCCTGAGCGACGGCCCGCTGCGCGGATTCGAGCGATTGCGCACGCCCTTGCGCGGCAACGGTGGCCGTGAGGTCCGCAAGCTGCTGAGCTTGCAGTGCAAGGAGCTGGTTGCCAGCCTGACTTGCCTGCAGAGCACCTGACGCGCCCTGGCTCGCCGAGACCAGGGTCGACATCTGGGTGCGGTTGCTATCGAGATTGCCGACGACGGTTGCCTGCACCCGCATGGCGTCCTGCAGGCCGGCAACCGCATTCTGCCAGCGTGTCTGGGCGTTAGCGACGAGGAGCCCATTGGACATGCTCGCCGATGCCGGCGCGTAAGTTGTCGAGAACGCGTGATCGATCTGCTGGACATCGTAGGTAATGCGCTGCGCTTGGCTGAGCAGCTGCTGCGTGCGCTGAATCGATTGCTCGAGCTGCTGCAAGGACGAGTACGGCAGGCTCGCCAGGTTCTTCGCCTGATTGATCAACATCTGCGCTTCGTTTTGCAGCGAGGTGATCTGGTTGTTGATCTGCTGCAGCTCGCGCGCGGCCGTCAGCACATTCTGCACGTAGTTGTTGGGATCGAACACGATCCACTGTGCCTTCCCTTCCCGGGCCATTTGCGCCACGGCAATGGCGATGACACTCGCTACGAGCAGCGGACGGAGACGTTTCATGACAAGCCTCCTTCCCTCGCAAGCTGCGGAATGAGATTGCAGGCCCAGCCGAGGTCGCGCGCCTTGAGCCAGCCGGCGACGAAATCGTCTCGTCCGTGCTCCTCAAGAACCCGCTCGATGAGAGTCTGGTCGGCCTTGGAAGACGCGGCCGCAAAAGCCAGCGCGATCTCACCAAGGCCGAGCTCGAACAGCCGGTTGCCCCGGCGCGACTGGCAGTAGTAGTCGCGCTTTGCCGTGGCGCGGGCGAGGATCTCGATCTGCCGGTCATTCAGTCCAAAGCGCCGGTAGATCGCCATGATTTGCGGCTCGATCGCGCGGTCATTGGGAAGAAGGATGCGGGTCGGACAGCTCTCGATGATGGCGGACGCAATTGCGGAACCGTCGATATCGGCCAGAGACTGGGTCGCAAACACGACGGAGGCGTTCTTCTTGCGCAGAGTCTTCAGCCATTCGCGGAGCTTGCCGGCAAAATCGGCATCGTCGAGCGCAAGCCAGCCCTCATCGATGATGAGCAGGGTCGGACGGCCGTCAAACCGATCCTCAATCCGGTGGAACAAATAGGAAAGAACCGCCGGCGCGACACCGGTCCCGATCAACCCGTCGGTCTCAAACACCTGGACGGAGCCTTCTCCCAGCCGCTCACCTTCCGAATCCAGCAGCCGCTCAAACGGACCGCCGAGGCAATAGGGTTGCAGCGCCCGCTTCAAGGCATTGGATTGCAGAAGAACGGACAAGCCCGTCAGCGTCCGCTCCCCATCTGGCGCCGAGGCGAGCGAGGTCAAGGCCGACCAGACATGATCCTTGGTCTCGGGCGTGACCTCGATGCGCTCGCGCGTCAGAATCGAAGCAATCCAATCGGCTGCCCAACCGCGCTCCACGACATCATCGATGCGCGCAAGCGGCTGGAGCGCCACGAATTCTGCCGAGTCTCCACCAATGGCGCCGCCGAGATCATGCCAGTCGCCACCCATGGCGATCGCCGCCGCACGTATCGACCCACCGAAATCGAAGGCAAAGATCTGAGCGGTCGGATATCGCCGGAACTGCAGCGCCATCAACGCGAGCAGCACCGATTTCCCCGCGCCGGTCGGCCCAATGATCAGAGTGTGTCCGACATCGCCGACATGGAGCGAGAACCGGAAAGGGGTCGATCCTTCCGTCTTGCCGAAGAACAGCGGAGGCGCCTTGAAATGGTGATCCCTCGCCTCTCCTGCCCAGACCGCGGAGAGCGGGATCATGTGGGCGAGGTTCAACGTAGAGACCGGAGGCTGGCGAACATTGGCGTAGGTTTGTCCCGGCAGGCTGCCGAGCCAGGCTTCGACGGCATTCACCGTCTCGGTCATGGAGGTAAAGTCCCGGCCCTGGATCACCTTTTCGACGAGGCGGAGCTTTTCGTCCGCCGCGAGCGGATCCCTGTCCCAGACCGTGACGGTTACCGTCACAAAGGCTTCACCGATCTGATCCGAGCCGAGTTCCTGGAGCGCGTGATCTGCATCCATCGCCTTGTTGTGGGCGTCGGTATCCAGAAGCGTGGACGCCTCGTTCGTCATGACCTCCTTCAGGATCGCGGCAATCGACTTGCGCTTGGCAAACCATTGCCGCCTGATCCTGGTCAGGAGCTTTAGAGCATCCGTCTTGTCGAGCATGATCGCCCGCGTGGACCAGCGGTACGGGAATGCGAGGCGGTTGAGATCATCGAGGATCCCGGGCGTCGTCGCGCTCGGAAACCCCACGACCGTCAGGACACGCACATGCGCGTCACCCAGCATCGGCTCAAGCCCGCCTGTCAGCGGCTGATCGGCAAGCAGCGCGTCGAGATACATCGGGATTTCCGGCACCCGAACGCGATGCCGCTTGGTCGAGACCGTCGAGTGCAGGTAGGTGAGCGTTGCCTCGTCATCGAGCCAGCCGCATTCCGGCATAAAGCCCTCAACGAGCTGCAACACGCGGTTGGTCCGGTCGACGAAGCCACTCAGCACCTCGCGCGCATCCGCTCCCGCGCCGCGATGGCCGCCCTCGTACAGGAGACGCTCGGCCACAGCTGCAGTTTCTGCCGGCGGCAGATAAAGGAAGGTCAGGTAGTAGCTCGATTCATAATGGCTGCCGGCCTCCTCGAATTGCGCTTTCCGCTCCGCATCCACCAAGGCGGATGCGACATCCGGGAATGTGTCGGGCGGATAGCGCCCAGCCGAATGCCGTTGCGCCTCGACGAAAACCGCCCACCCCGATCCGAGACGCCGGAGCGCGTTGTTCAGCCGGCTTGCGACCGAAACGAGCTCAGCCGGCACGGAACTGTCGAGATCCGGTCCCATGAACCGCGCCGTCCGCTGAAACGAGCCATCCTTGTTCAAAACAATTCCCTCGTCGACGAGCGCGGCCCAGGGCAGGAAGTCAGCAAGGCGCGTATTCGAGCGGCGGTATTCGGCAAGATTCATCATGGGACTATTCTCAAGCGCTGAGGTGACCGGGAACCCGAACGTGCCGGCGTACGACTTCGACGAATTCCGGATCGCGTTTTGCGGCCCAGACCGCGGCCATGTGGCCGATGAACGCCAGCAGAAGGCCGGCCAGCCACAAGCGCAAACCAAGGCCGAGTGCTGCGGCCAATGTGCCGTTGAGAATGGCAACCGCTCGCGGTGCACCGCCCATCAGGATCGGCTCGGTCAGCGCACGGTGGACAGGGGCGACAAAGCCCGGGACTGGCTCATCCATCAGATCACCACCCCGCCACCGAACGAGAAGAACGACAGGAAGAAGCTCGAGGCGGCAAATGCGATCGACAGACCAAACACGATCTGGATCAGCCGCCGGAAGCCGCCCGACGTGTCGCCGAATGCGAGCGAAAGACCGGTCACGATGATGATGATGACCGCGATGATCTTGGCCACGGGTCCTTCAACAGATTGCAGGATCTGGTTGAGGGGCTGCTCCCAGGGCATGTTCGAGCCCGCCGCCCAGACCGGGCTACTCACCAGGTAAAGACACGCGAATGCCGCAACTGACGTGAAACCTCGCCCGAGAGATGATCGTAGGTTCATGACTGATCTCCGATTTTCGAAAGGCTGTAGTCGCCTGATGACCCAAGCCCGGTGACAGAAGCGAGTTCGCTCAAACGCCGTTCGGCACCACGGCCAGAGAGCACGGCGATGACGTTGATGGTCTCGGCGATCAGCGCGCGCGGGACCGTGACGACGGCCTCCTGGATGAGCTGGTCGAGCCGGCGGAGCGCGCCAAGCGCGGTGCCGGCGTGAATCGTGCCGACACCGCCGGGATGTCCCGTCCCCCAGGCTTTGAGCAGATCGAGCGCCTCGGCTCCGCGCACCTCGCCAATCGGGATGCGATCAGGGCGCAGGCGAAGCGACGAGCGCACAAGATCAGACAGCGAGACGACGCCATCCTTGGTCCGCAGCGCCACGAGGTTCGGCGCCGTGCACTGAAGCTCCCGCGTATCTTCGATGAGAACGACGCGATCCGAACCTTTGGCCACTTCCGCCAGAAGCGCGTTCGTCAGCGTCGTCTTGCCCGTCGATGTGCCGCCCGCGACCAGGATGTTCTTGCGTGTAGCGACCGCATCGCGGAGCGCGTTCGCCTGCCCCAAATTCATGATGCCGGCAGCGACATAGTCCTCCAGGCCAAACACGGCGACCGCGGGTTTGCGGATCGCGAAGGCGGGCGCGGCGACGACGGGCGGCAGCAAACCTTCGAAACGTTCTCCCGTTTCCGGCAGCTCAGCCGAGATTCGGGGCGAGCCGGCATGAACCTCAGCGCCCACATAGTGCGCGACCAGCCGGACAATTCGCTCGCCGTCGGCAGCGGACAGACTCTCGCCAGTATCGGTAAGGCCGCTCGACAGCCGATCGATCCACAGCCGGCCATCGGGGTTCAGCATCACCTCAACGACGGACGGATCTTCCAGAAAGCCTGCGATTGCCGAGCCCAGCGCCGTGCGGAGCATGCGCGCTCCGCGCAGCTCGGCTTCCGAATGAAATGAATGGATCGCCACGACTGCCCCCAAGTTGACTGAGGCAGCTAGCGTTCAGCGGCCTCACATGAGGACAACTAGAAAAAGCAGAACCTGCGCTAGAGCAACAATGGGTCCAAATTGATCGTAGCCTGGCGTAGAAGAAGAAAGATTCGGGACGAACGTTTTGGCGCGCCGAACATCATGACCCGGGACATCAGCCCGGCGACAGGCTGGCTTCACCATTCCGCATGATCGTCCGCCTCCAGGATGGCGAGCTCGGCTGGTGCAATAACGGCCTCAACCGAGTTCCAGCCTCCCGCCGATTGATGTTTGACCGAAGCGCCAGCCTTCCGTTTCCGGCCCTCAAGCCACGGGACGGCGAACCAGACCAGCGCCGCCAGCTGCAGCAAAGCGTTCACACCGAACGCGCTCTGATAGGCCGCTAAAGGATAGTGCCCCGCCTCCAGAGGCCATTGCTCCAGAATCAGTCCCGTCCCGTACTGCACGACGAAAGCCCAGCCAAACTGCAGGACATTCAGACCGCCATTGGCGCGCGCAACCAGCTCGGCCGGGAAATAATCCGCTATGATGGCGTAGGTCAGCGCAGTGGCTGATCCGGCCACCGACACAACGCACCACGGCAGGAGTGATGGCCAGGGCGGATGCAGGATCAGCACAAGCTCCGCCACGACAAACATTGCCGCGACCAAACCAAACAGAGCCTCGGTCTTCTTAGCCCGGCGGCGCACCGAGTTGGCAAGGACGCCCAAAATCAGAGCGCCGAGACTCAGAGCGACCGCCATCACGAACAATTCGTTGACGAGTCTCGTTCGATCCAGCCGCTCCACATCGGAAAGCCACGGCGCCGCCCATAAGGATTGCAGTGCCCAAGCGGAGCCGATGCAGGTCGCCGATAAGGGCGCCATTCTCCAGAACCGCGCATCGGAATAGACTGTTTTCAGAGTGGCGGACTTCGTGCTGCCTTGTGGGCCCGCGGCTCGTTCGGGAACCACGAGATAGATCAAAATGGCAGCAAGCGCGCTTGCGGCGCCCAGCACGCCGAATAGACCCCGCCATCCGATCCAGTCCAGCAGCACCTCGGCAGGAGCCGTTGCGGTAACGGCCCCCAATGAGCCCAGCATGATCATATAGCCATTGATGAGCGCCATTCGTTCTCTTGGAAACCAGAGGACGATGATTTTCAGCCCGGACATCAGGGCTGCTGCGCTCCCAAGTCCGACTATCGCGCGAGCAAAAAGAAGGGAAAGGAATCCCGTCGATAGTCCAAAGAGCGCGGCACCCCCTGCAGCAACAGCCAAGAGCACGCTCTGGACCCGGCGCGGCCCGAAGCGATCAAGTAACATGCCGATCGGAATCTGGGCCGCCATAACGACCAGAAAATAGGTTGACGTGAGCAGCCCGACATCGGCAGCGCCAAGCCCGAGATCAGAGGCGAGGCGCCCAGCAATGAGTGTATTGATGGTCCGGAACAGGTACGAAAGGTAGTACCCGGCCGCGAAGGGAAGAAACACGCAGGCGATGAGCCGCCACAAGGGACAAGGCTCAACGCGTTTTGCGGGCGATGTTTGCGCCCTCATTTGCTTCGGCGCGTTTCTTCCGGCCCACTTGGTCGCCTCAACAGAAGGAGTTCGGCAGGTTTCGAAAGTTCGAATTGCTGCCGCCCTCCTCGGCGGCAGCGCTCGGCTGGGAGTTTCCATCCGCCGCGACTGCGGACACACCTTCCAGACTCGGCTGTTCTTCTGCCGCCCGTTGTGACGCACCGCCATGAGCTTCACTGGCAGGTCGACTGCGCCTGCCCAGCCGATCGATCGTCTCCTGGATCAATGGCTGACCGAGCCGGACCCGCCGTTCGACCTGCTCCGCCAATACCTTGAAACGCCGCTGCCCGAGCAGGCACGCCTCCCGCTGCCCGGATGGCAGCATGGGCGGCGTCACGGTGAGGTGATAGCGCGCATGCAGGGCTACCGTCTCGGCGATGATCGCGATCTCGCGCTCGAGCGTGGCCATCCGGCCACTGATCCGGTCCAGAGCCTCATGAACGAGTCCTTCGATGGGCGGTGCAGGATTCAGGAATCGTTCAAGCGCCGTCTCGACGACTATGCTCTTGCCGAGCCCCGGGCGTCCGGTCGCAACTTCAAGCCGCTGAAACATGCTCTCAGAGAGCTGAACAGTGACCTTCTTGGTTCGCGCTCCTTCGTTCGGGCTCGGCTGCGCATCGCTGCCGGTTTGATTCACAATCGAGCTGGGCTGGCCTCCAAGCTCTCCATCGACTTGCATTGCTTGTTCACTCCCAATTTGCGGCCGCGACCTGACCGCGCACCGCGGCACGCGCGGCGTCGATTTCGGAATCGAAACGGCCAAATCGCCCCCAGCGATGATGGACTTGACACAAGGGCCAATCCGAACGTCACTTCAACCGCACCAACATCTGCGTCGTAGTCTGGCGCAGCCAAAGAAAGACAAGGCGGTCTCAAGAAGAGCTGGATTTGTAAGCCTATGTCATTCGCGGGCAGCTAACGGCCTGTTGCAGCTGGCCCGGGCGCCTCGAGTGACGCGCCGGTCCCTTGCGTGCTTCGTGGCGTGCTGCCGACCTGCAGTCGGCTTGTCTGACTCAGCGCTGCACCCATTGCTAGGAGCTGCCAGAGCATCGGGGGTGCGTACTGATTACTCGTGCTTATCAGAGCCGTGCATGTCGATGCTTACCTCTTTCAGGACGGTGGATCCGCTTGCAAGCCGCCGTCCGAGCGCCTCAACAAAGCGATCGTAACGTTCCGCGCCCTTGGCGCGCGCGGCGGGCGTCGAATGTTCGGGCAGCGCCGGCGTTGAGGTCAGCCAGAAACGGATGAAGAGCGCGATGGTCTCAAGCGTGATGCCATCATTGCGCTCGAGGCGTTCGAGCAGGCGCGCGATGCGGTCCAGACGCTTGGCGATCGCCGCCTCGCGCCGATCGGAATCATCGGGAGAAAGGAACGCGGAGATCGCGGCCTCGGCGACCAGGGACTTGGGCTGCCCCCGGCGTTGTGCGAAGGCCTCGAGGGTTTTGAAGGTTTCCGGATCGAGATAGATACTGAGCTGACTCTTTTTCACGCTGCCCGCTCACAGATCCATCCCATCGTCCGCGTCGAGGCTGACGGTCCGCGCAACACCCTGCATCGAGCGGCTCAGAGCTTCTGCCTGGACGGCATCGGCATCACCCTCATCGAGGTCGGTGTCGAACTCGTGTTCGCCGAGCGGCGCCTTGACCTCGATCTCCTCATGTTGCGGCAATTCCGGCTCGCGACGCAAACCACCGTTCGCCTCATCACTCCTGCGCTTGCGTCTGGTCAGTAGCTCGACTGATGGCGGAATTGGGGCGCCGGCCGACCAGTCATCCGGTCCTGCGGACAAGATACGCGGATCGAAGCGGGCTGGCTTCAACACACGTCGCTGGAACTGCGGATCCTCATAGTAGCGGGCTTTCGTAGCGCGCACCGGGTGCACCCCGGAAATCATCACGATTGCCTCTTTAGGCGAGAGTTGCATGACCTCGCCTGGCGTCAGCAGCGGCCGCGAGGTCTCCTGACGGCTCACCATGAGGTGTCCAAGCCAGGGGCTCAATCGGTGTCCGGCATAGTTCTTCATGGCGCGCAGCTCGGTCGCAGTTCCGAGCGCGTCGGATACGCGCTTGGCGGTGCGCTCATCATTGGTCGAGAAGGCGATCCGGACGTGGCAATTGTCGAGGATGGCATGGTTCGGCCCATAGGCGCGTTCGAGCTGATTAAGGCTCTGGGTGATCAGAAAGCTGCGGATGCCGTAGCCTGCCATGAAGGCGAGCTGGCTCTCGAAAAAGTCGAGCCGGCCGAGCGCTGCAAACTCATCGAGCATTAGAAGGAGTTTTTGCCGGCGCCGGTCTGGATCAAGGCTCTCGGTCAACCGCCGCCCGATCTGGTTGAGGATGAGTCGCATCAAGGGTTTGGTGCGGACGATGTCGGATGGAGGCACCACGAGATAGAGCGAGACGGGCTCCGCGCCGTCCACGAGATCGCGGATGCGCCAATCGCTTCGCGCGGTGATCTTGGCAACCACCGGATCGCGATAGAGCCCCAAGAAGCTCATCGCGGTTGAGAGCACGCCGGAGCGCTCGTTCTCGCTCTTGTTGAGAAGCTCGCGCGCGGCCGAAGCGACAACGGGATGAACGCTACCTCCAAGATGCGGGGTTGCAAGCATTGCGGTGAGCGTAGCGTCGATCGGGCGGGAGGGATCGGACAGGAAATTGGCGACGCCTGCGAGGGTCTTGTCAGCTTCGGCGTACAGGACATGCAGGATTGCACCGACAAGGAGAGAGTGGCTGGTCTTTTCCCAGTGGTTGCGGCGTTCGAGTGCCCCTTCCGGGTCGACAAGGATATCGGCGATGTTTTGGGCATCTCGCACCTCGCAATCACCACGACGGATCTCGAGAAGCGGGTTGTAGGCGGCGCTGGCCGGATTGGTCGGGTCGAACAAGAGCACTGGCCCAAATCGCGCGCGCCAGCCGGAAGTCAACTGGAAGTTCTCGCCCTTGATGTCATGAACAATCGTGGAAGCCGGCCAGGTCAAAAGAGTCGGTATGACGAGGCCAACGCCCTTGCCAGAGCGCGTGGGAGCAAAGCAGAGCACGTGCTCAGGCCCGTCATGCCGCAGATAATGGCCCTTAAGCCGGCCGAGCACGATGCCGTCAGATCCCAAGAGACCCGCCCGCCTGACCTCGCGCGCATCCGCCCAGCGTGCCGAGCCATAGGTGGTGACGTCCCTCGCCTCTTGCGCCCGCAAGACGGAGAGCATCATCGCTAGCGCAATTGCTGCGATGCCACCGCTCGCGGCAATGGCGCCGCCCTCCAGGAAGATCAACGGTGCGTAAGCGTCGAATTTGAACCACCAAGCGAAGAAGGCTGCCGGCTGGTAAATCGGCCAATGCCCAATCCTGAACCAGGCTGGTCCAAGCTGCGGTTGGAAGGCGAGCCGCCATGCCGTCCATTCGGTAGCCCCCCAAAGAAAGGCGAGCACGACGAGACAAACCAGGATGACCTGATGCCATATGATCTTTGTTGCGGACATGGATTGGAGATGTGGAGGCATTCATGGGGTGCGCACAAGCGGTGCCGCCCGTGAATCGTACTCGCGCGCGTCAGGGCGCAGAAATCAGCGGGTCAGGCGAACGGTGGCATTCGTGAATGAAGATCCCCAACGGTCCGGCACATACCGGGATACTAGCCACAACATGCAATGATCCATGTCGCGCTCCGAAAACGACTGGAAGAGCCGGCGATTATCCTATCGTTGCGTGACGCCGCGGCTACGGCGTCAGACGCTACCCAACGTTTGCTCGATATGGCGGATTCGCCCTTGCTCCGATCAACCGGCGCTGGTGGCGTTCTCTTTCGGAAGTTGTTGTGCTCGACACGTGCGACTTGGCTATGCCCAAGGTCGGGCCAGGATGCTTCCCAGAAGAGAGGGCACGGAAATAAGTTCAATCATTAAGAACGCCGCGTTCATCGCATCAGCCGGGGCCTAACGACGCTTTTTGGCCCGATATGCCATTGATGCGCAGAAATCCCGCCAGCGACATCGAATATCGTACGGCGCGCACGGGTTTGCGCAGCAAGCAAACTCGCGCCGGGGACGATGGCAAACAGGCGTCTGAACAGATTGGCATCATGGCTTGCCGGCGCTGCGACCGTGGTGTTTGCCTGCAACGGCATCGCTGGCGCGACCGACTGCCCGCGGCAGGACGCATTGGGAACGTCGCGCGTACTCGCTGTCGATCCGAGGGCCTATCCGCGCGTGGGATCGAATGAGTTTCCGACGACCCTTCCTCTGGCAGATCACGAGGTCGTCCTCACCTTCGATGACGGTCCGAGGCCGCCGAATACACAAAAGGTGCTGGAAGCACTCGCGCAGGAATGCGTGCGGGCCACATTCTTCCTTGTCGGCAGATCCTCGGCAGAATTTCCCGAGCTCGTCCGCCGCATCGCCTCACAGGGCCACAGCATTGCGCACCATAGCTGGTCGCACCACATGATGTCCAAGATGCCGTTCGAGCAGGCAATGGACGACATCGATCGCGGCATTGCGGCTGATGAACTGGCGCTCAAGGGCGTGTCGACCAACGTCCCTTCGACGCCATTCTTCCGCTTTCCCTATTTCGACTCGTCGCCTGCAATGCTGGACGCGTTACAGTCGCGCGGAATCGTCGTGTTCGGAACCGACCTTTGGGCGAGCGATTGGGAAGACATAAGCTCAGACCAAGAGCTCATGAACGTGATGGTGCAGCTAGAGAGCGCGAGAAAGGGCATCATCCTCCTGCACGATGCCCAAGCCCGCACTGCTGTAATGATACCTGCGTTGCTGCGATATCTGCACAAGAACGGTTATCGAGTCGTGCATTTGGTATCGGCTGCCCAGGCCGAGAAGACGGCTGAGACGCGCCATTAGCATGCGCCTTTTCGACATCACCTGTGGCAGCTTCCTGATGATGTCCCTTTTGAGTTCGCTGCAGGCTGGTGATGGCCGAGAGTGGAAGCTGCTCGATTTCCGATCCTAAGGGGGATTCGAATCTCAATTGGTGCAATGCATGCTGAGTTGACAGCTAGATCCTGCGTCCGAATGGCAATATCCGTTGCATTCTAGCTGGTGAGCTGATGTCGGCGTGTACAAGGGTTGGCCTAAGGTCGTCGGCCTACATTCCACTGTTACGACTTGATGAAGCCAACCGCCTCAACATTGAACGGGTAGGATGGTCTCAAAACCTCATGAACTCTGCCAGCTCTCGTTGAGAAATGGAGATCCAGTCGTCATGCCGGACCCTCAAGATTGCCCCTTTGACGCGAACAGGGTTCGGGTTGAATAGGAACGATGTGCGGCCCAATGATAGCCGGTCGCGCCCAGCAACTGCCGGCGGCCCCAAAGCAGAAATCGACGGGTCAGAGCGCGAGCCCCCGTTTGCGTCCAAAGCTCCACTCGACATTGGCCGGTCCCGCGATGCCGCTTACTTGTTTTCCGAGTTGGTGCTCAAGTGAAGGCGTCCACGGCACGAGCTGGAAACCAAGCCCATTGTCGATCATGGCGAAACGCCCAGAGGCCAACGATAGGCGCCGGCGATAGACCCCCGAAATCTGCTCACCTGCATCGGCGGCCAAATGCGCAAGCCCTGATTCCTCAGCCAGACGTCGTCCAACGGCTTCCAACTCACGGCGGCGAAGGGTCTCGACCATGTTACGACCGAGTGTGACCTTTTCGCCGTTACGGCGGGCGAGTCCCTGCTCTGCCAGGACGTCGATCCGCCGCTCGAGGGCGGTCCGCACCTCGGCGCCAAAGCCACCGCGTGAGAGATCGGTAGGCTCGCGTGCCACAAGCTGTCGGTCGAGCCAAGTCGCTCCCTCCGCCGAGACCTGCTGCTCGAGTGCCACGTCCGAGCGCACAGCGAGCGCGATCCGTGCTCGACCGCGCGCATCGTCAAAGCGCCGGAACTCCACAATGGCGCCGATCGGCCCGTTGCCAGCCGACTCGATATCGGGGAGTTGCAGGTGATGCACGCGCCCGTCGATCCCGTCGACAATGGCAAACGCCGTGCCCCTAAGTTCGTCGTCGAGCCCGCGCGCCATAAGACGGCCGATGACCGGTTCGCCATGGCGTTCGCCCTCGAGTGCCCAGGACGAGGGCGCGCGCGCCGGGCCATCCTTCGCGATTGTATTGTGCAGCCGCTTGATGATGTCGCCGCGCTCACCGAGCGCACGCAGCCGCGGCTGGGCGTCTGCGGCCAGTACCCACTGCGCGGGACCGGCGGGCGCGGCCACGCCGAGCCGCTCGAGTGTCCGCATCCGCCCGATGCGAATCTCCCGTAACGGGTCGCCCCCGGCAATCCCGTCCGGCCTCAGATCGATCACCCCGTCCGCCGCACCCGCTTCCCGGGCAAGCGCCCGGTCGAGCCTGGTCCAGCGTTCGGCCGTCACCTCCGCTTCAAGAACTTGGCGGATCTCGAGGTCCGATCGCGGGCCAAGCTCGCGCGTGACGAGATCGCCGGCCCGGGCGCGCAAGCCCGTCGAGATATAGTCACGGCTGATGACGAGGTCATTTCCGTCATCCGCGCGGCCGCGCACCAGGATGTGGACATGCGGGTGCTCGGTGTTCCAATGATCGACCGCAACCCAATCGAGCCGGGTGCCGAGGTCGCGCGAGGCCTGATCCATCAGCTCCCGGGTAAAGATCCGCAAGTTCGCGAGTTCACCAGCATCGTCGGGCGAGACGATGAACCGGAAGTGATGCCGGTCGCCCTCGCAGCGCTCGGCGAACGCGCGGCCGTCGGCGTCATCGCCCGCTGCGTCAAAGAGCTTGCCCGGTGTCCCATCGCGGGTGACGCCGTCGCGCTGGAGATAACCGATATGCGCGCGCAGCGCGCCCGGCGAACGCATCCGGCGCACGACCCGCGCCTTGACCATGGCGGATCGCGCGCGGTTGTTGAGGAGCCGCGTCGCGGCAAGGCTCGCCGCGCGACCGCGCCCAAACTTGCTGCCACGGCTGCGGCTGCCCCGCGACAGACCGCCGGCCTTCTGAGCAGCCTTGAGCGTCTGCGCCAAGAACGGCTTCGTCCGGGGCGCGCGCGTCGAACGGATGCGGCCTGGGCGGATGCGGAAATCGTCGTGACCGGTCATCTTGCCCGCCGGAACGTGTCGAAAACTGAGCGACAACGGGGAGTTGCTGCAAATCGCAAGTTGTGTCGTCCATTCGCAATGTTTTCCGGATCATTGAAATCGTTGCAGTTTCGCCCACAACCGATCGGCCGCACCTTGCGGCTTTTATCCTGCCCTCCCCGGTCGCTCACTCCCGGCTCTCTGCCGACCACTCTCAAAGTTGCGACTGGCTTCGACATCATGCGACGCAATGCGATTGCGATCATGGGGACTGCACCTCGTCTGATCGCCGCACAAACAGGCCAGTCGCGCGAGGGACGAGTGCAGTTGCACCCGCCCGAGGCGCTCCTTTCGACGAATTCATTGTGCGGACACCGGATGCCGAGTTGGTGTCAGCCGATAAGCTCTTGGTCCGCTCAACAACGACTGGCCCTTGCTGCCACGCCGCCAAGCGTCTGGCAGCCGGACCACCGCTGTTGCGCTGCTCAATACCGATCAATGGTGCGAGTGTAGCGATGTAGATCTGTGTTTCATCCGGAAGCGCTCGACCGGTGGCCAGGTGCACCTCGTACCGTCTGGGTCCAGCATTGTAGGCTGCGAGAAGCCCTTCCGATCCGAAACGATCGAGCATCTCGCGAAGGTACGCTGTCCCAGCCATAATGTTGTCGTGGGGATCAAACGGATCGATACCGAGATCGTAACGAACGCTCAGCTCGACCCAGGTCGAGGGCATGATTTGCATCAACCCGAGCGCTCCGCGAGGTGATATGGCCTGCGCATTGCCGCCGCTTTCGGCCTGCATGACAGCACGGATCCAATGCTCCGGGACCGCGAACCGATGCGAGGCTTCGGTCACGAACGCGGCGTATGCACGGCCTGGAAGCAGGTTTGAGGAGCGCGCAGCTTGTGCGCGCGATCCAACCTCCGCTCTGCCGGCCGATGGCGCTCCGAACGTCAGCAGAATTCCCAAAAAGCAAGCAGCGGCTCGAGATAGCAATGTGCGGACAGCCGTCGAGGACAGAGCTCTTCCCGGCCGGCACTGAGACGGCGCGAGACGGCCGCAACGCGCGCCGATTGCCGACAATTCGGCCGGGATGGAGGAATGACGGCGCGATCGGCCGACTAGAGAGACCGCAAGCCATTGGAGCAATGCCGCCATTTGTCAGTCCTCCCTGGTCCACACCGGAACCGCTTGCCCTATGACGGCCGATCTCGGGAGCGGTCCGAAATATCTGCCGTCAAAGGATTCCGCCGACTGCCAGTTCATGAGAAAGACCTCGTCCTCAGCGACGACCCGGCAGCCCTGCCAGGCCGGCAATGGCCTGCCACGGCGGTCGCGCTCGCGTGCCTGGCCCATTTCGATGCCGTCGACGACGATAGTGAGTCCCGTTCTGCAGACGGTTTGTCCGGCCAACGCGAGCACGCGCTTGAGCATCGGAAGACCGCTCGGCAAATAGCTGTTGAAGTCGAGGAAGCTCGCAAGCGGCTCTGGTGGCCGAACGGCCACGAGCTCAGTGATGTGCAATCGTGCCGTCCCTTGCAAACGGTAGAGGCCGATCGGCACACTTTCGGAAGCGTTCCAGATGTACGATAGTGCGGTATCGTTGAGCGGCCAAAGCGCGAGCGTTGTGGCCCCACAAATCGCAAGGATGATCCTTAGCCGTCCCATCAGAACACCATCCTGCGCCCGCGGAGCCACGCCTGGTGGCGCGCACGCGTATAAGGTCGTGGCGTTTCGTTGACGGAAAGACGGTTGTGGACATGATGCCAGTATTCGGGGGCCGCATCGGCAGGATTGATGCCGAGTGACTCCACGGCGTCGATCAACTGGAGAACGCGCTCGACCTTTCGCCAGCCAGCCAGTCGTAGCAGGCTTTCGCCGCCGGGGCTGACCCAAGGCACGGTCGAATACCGCTGCCGCGGCGCGATCGCGCGCAGAATGTCGATGCGAGACAGGACGGTTCCGAAGTCATTGGACGTCCAACGCACGAACGCGAAGATGCTGCCGGGCACAAACGAGAGAATGCGCCGGTGATGGTCAATGATGTTTTCCGATGCAGGCTTGCCGAACCGGATTCGGTTCTCGATCCGCTTCTCGAGCCACAAGAGTTCAACAGTTGTGAGGTCGCTCACCTGGCCACTCCATAGTATTGAGAGGAATTTTGGACCTGCCAACGGGTGCGCTGTCGCCAGCGCATCGACGTCAGAGCCGTGGTTTCGGCAGAACGGTCGTGATGATGCACCGATGATCGGCGCTGTCGAAGCGTTGCGGCGCTCCTGCTGCTGCCGAGAATCGAAGCCGATTGGCTCCAATTCGTTAGAAGGAGTCCGAAGGATTCCTTGTTAGCCGTGGTACTGACCGGTGCCCCATCGGCAGTCGCATTGCGACGATGATGCCTCGCGACGATTCGCGAGCGGAACGCAGGGTGCGTTTCGGCAGTCGGCATCGGAGGCGCATGATAGACTTCTATGTAGCGTTCGACGTGTCGCTGGAGGCGACGAACATTTGTGTGGTCGACGGCGACGGCAACGTCGTCTAAGAGGCGAAGCTGGACCGCGATCCGGACGCGATCGAACTGTTGCTGGCGGGATGGGGGATTCATCTCAAGCGCGTCGCCCTGGAAGCGTTCTCGTTCAGCGCCTGGCTGTTCAAGGCGCTCGCCGAAAAGGGGCTCCCGATGATCTGCATCGAGACCCGGCAGGCCAAGGCGGCGCTGAACGCGATGCCGAACAAGACCGACCGCAGCGACGCAAAAGACATTGCGCAGATGATGCGCACTGGCTGGTTCCGCGCGGTTCATGTCAAGTCGGACAGCCCACAGACGTTGCGGGCGCTGCTGGTCACGCGCAAGGCGATGCTCGGCAAAGTGCTCGACATGGAGAACATGATCCGCGGCCTGTTGCGCCCGTTCGGCTTCAAAGTCGGCGAGATCTCGATCGGCCGTTTTGACGCGCGGGTGCGCGATCTCTTGGCCGGGAAGAAGGAATTGGAGGCGATCGTCGCGCCGCTGTTGGACGCCCGCAGCGCCATGCGGCAGCAGTTGGCAAAACTGCACCGCGTGGCGCTGACGTTTTGCGCCACCGTCGATGATCCAGCGCGATTCAAGAAGTCGACCAATGTCGGCGCCCGTTGCGGGCTGACGCCGCGGCGCAATCAATCCGGCCAGACCGACCGGATCGGCAGCATCTCCAAATGCGGCGACGAGCTGACGCGGGCAATGCCGTACGAGGCGGCGATCGCGATCCTCACGCGCATTCCGAAGAGCTTTAAGCTGCGGCTGTGGGGCCTGCGGCTGGCCAGGAAGAAGGGTCTGAAGCGCGCTGCGACCGCAGTGGCGCGCGCGCTCGCCGTGCTGCTGCACAAGATCTGGACCAGTGGCACCACCTTCCGGTTTGGCGCCGGCGGCAAGCGCGGCCGGGTCGCTGCGGCGGTGTAAGGGCCTCCGCGACCCGGCCGCTTCCACGCGCGCCTTTTCCTTCCGCCACGGCGGAGCGGCGTCTCCCGAGGAGACGGGGATCTGGGTGAGATCGCAACTTTTCTTGCCGGCGGCTTCATGACCAGGTTTGAAGCCATCAAGCACGGCGCTGGTTAGCCTGACCGCCCTTTCCTCAGATTCCGGCTTGTGGTGGCCATCGTGCCAACCACGGATGTTAGCGAGTTCTCCTCGACGAGCGAGTGGCTGCAAAAGGACGTGACGCGCACCTGGCAATGATGTCGACGCCAGCGATCGCGAAGATTTGCGCGCGATCGCGTTCGCGCGCGCAGACTGGAGATAACAATCGTATTGCAGCGAAGCTTTGCGCGTGACAGAGTGAGTGCATGAGGCATGCTCGCTGCACGCGCCGCCGACTTGTTCACAACGTACTGATTCACAACTGGAAGTTAGTGTCAGTATGTTAGTAAAGTTACGGGAGCAGGAAGTCTTGACACCGCAGAACCTTAGCTCTGATTCCGGTCCCCGATAGCACGAGCATCGGGTCCCCGATGGCACGAGGGTTCTGGTCCCTGATAGCACGAGCGAATTCACAGCTTATCCCCAGCAGGAAGGACGAGGCCGCGCTTGAGCAGTCGCTTGCTCAATGGACCGATGGGGACTGGTGCGAAATTCAGTCGCTCGGCACCGTTTGGGTCCTGCGTGATGATAAGTTTGTAACCCGGCAGCGTCTGCCGACGGACGATCTGGCGCAGGTCGTAAGCAAAGTGCTTGATTGGTGATAAGCTGCCGGATTTGGCGTGGAGATGTACGACGTCGAAGCTCCAGCCACCGCCCTGACGACCGCCATGCTTGCGCACCAGCCGATAGAGCCAACGCTCCAGCCCGCCGGTTAGATCGAAATACGCGCGGTCAATCGTCAGCACGAGCGCTTCATCGAGAACGCCCGTGTAGAGCCAATCGGGCAGGATCAGCTCGATTCCACGGGCATGCCCGTGCGGATCGGCTGTCTCTTTCCATTCGTTGATCCAGGAGAACCGATGCCGCCGCCGCTCGCTCGGCTGCCGGATCGATGTCACCACAGTAGTCGATTGCAGCCGGTCGAGCGCAGCCTTCAGGCGGTCGTAGTCGCGCACGCTGGTGCCGCGGCCGACGAAGGTCAGGATCTCGTAAGGCGTCGCTGCCATCAGCCGGGACGTTTTCAGGCCGGCATCACGGGCTTCGACAATCTGCGAGGCGGCCCAGATCAGAACGTCCGCGTCCCAAATCGTCGCCATGCCATGTTCCGGCACGGCTTCGACACGAATGGTGGTGGTGCCTGCGCGGAAATCGATGGGCACAATGCGCCTCGACTTTGCCAGCGAAAAGAACGGATACGCCATCAGGTCTTGCGCGTCGCGTGGCGCCAGATCGCCCGGGAGCGCGCGAAACAGATCGAGTTGGTCGCGCTCTGATCGCCGCCTCCTGCTTGCAGTGGAGTTGCTGTCCGGCATGGGTCAGCGCCGCTCCTTGCCGGCATACGGAACGGGTGTGTGCCGTTTCGCGGGCAGGACCGTGCCTGTGCCGGGATCGCTAGTGGACGTTTTGGCGCCGCGGTCAACCCACGCCTTCAGGTCCTCGAGCGCATACACAACGCGACCGCCGAGCTTGCGGTAGGTCGGACCTGTCCCATAGGTACGGTGCTTTTCCAGGGTTCGGCCGGAGAGACCGAGAAAGCGCGCCGCTTCAGGCGTGCGCAGGTATCGCGGCGGCAGGCCGGCGTTCGGATCGGGCATTTGCGAGGCTCCGTGGTCGTCTGGAGCGCGGCCGGCTCGGGCCGCGCATCGACGGTCACGATGGCGCAGTAAGAGTGCTTAGGGGGATGCCGAAGATCGAGCGATGGTTTTCGGCACCCCTACTCTACTCCTTGCGAGATGAGGGACGTAGCAATGCGCGATAGCCGCCGCGCATCAGAGCCAAGCCAGCCTGCACCAGGCGGATGGTCCGGCTGCGCAATTCGTGGGTTTTCCAGGCGCGCTCAGGGATGCGTTTTCGGCCGAACAGCACCTCGGCGATGACGCGATAGGAAGCACCATCCATGTGACCATCGAGCGCTCGCAGCACCAAGACGAGTCGTTCGCGCCGCTGCGCCGAAAGCTGATGAAGGGGAGGTCCCGGCCGGCGGCCGTTGATTGCGCGCCACAGCCGATGTGAGGCATGGGCGCGGATCTCAAAGTCCGCATCGAGCGGCAGTTCGGCCGCATAAGAGGCACCAAACTGCGGCGCCTCTTTCAGCCAGAGATGATGTTGTGCCCCTTGAATGCGCAATACGGCATGCCAGCCGTCAGATGCCTGTCTGATGGTGCCCGATGAAAGGTCGGGAAGCGGCAGCCTCGCGCCGAGCGCTTTTGAGCCGGACGTGCTCCGAACGACCGGCACCACCGTCGGCAACGCCTCAGGTGCCCAGAAGATTGTCTGCTGGTAAAAGGACCCCTGCGGGTCATGAGCGAAAGCAGACGCCCCATCTCCTTCGGAATCCGGAGGTCATCTGCGATTGATTTTGACGATAGGAAGCTCGATAGTTAGGGCTGCGCCGCAGTGACTCCCAGGCGAAATCCGCCATCTCGCCCGACTTGATAGCGTGCTGATACGTCTCCGGTGAGCGCCAGTCGAACTCGGACATTGCTGTGATCCCCTGCCGTAAGTCGATTGCGGCGCAATGTCTATGAAGCTTGGGATTGTTGGGGAAGTCACCAATTATGCATTGCGTGATGCCTGCAGGCGATCACACGTCAGCCGGGAAATCTGTTTCTCGAGTGCGAATTCTTCATGACAGATTTTGCTATTTAGGCGCGCCGCCGCGAAGCAAGTCGCGGTAGCCGTGGTCTGCCATCCATTTTGCTCGCGCCAGATGAGTATCAAACGCATTGCGGGCGCGAGCCGGTTCGCGATCCGGATCGATGTGCAACACGATTCGGGCCACTTCTTTCCAATCGGCGCCGTCAGTCTCGGCATCAAGAAGTCGCCAATACGTTACCAGATGCTGCTCGTCATAGGTCGTCAGCACCGGCTCATGCGGCGCGACATCCGCGACGTCGGGATCTAACGGTGGCTTCGTCATGTAGGCTTATGCGCACTTCGCTAATCTGCATCGTAAGCGAAACTTACCAAAATAGTTCGGTTATAGCCAGTGGTTTGATGGTCTGCCTAATGGCTGTTTGAGCGCATGAAAGCTCGTGCGCTCGTGGCCTGGAATGTGCGCCGGATCCGCGTGGATCGCGGTATTCCGCAAGAGCAACTGGCCTACGATGCTGGGATTGACCGCTCATATATGAGCGGCCTCGAGCGACAATCTGAGAATCCGACAATTGATCTTCTCGACCGGCTCGCCGAGACGCTGGGTGTTCATTTATCTGAATTCTTTGTTCAGCCACCCAAGGGAGCGGCGACACCCGAGACGTTGCCTAAAGGTCGCAAGTCAGCGCGTCTACGTTCCAAGAAGCAATAGCATTGGGCGAGTTCAAGCCACGCGGACAAGCGCCACGTAAGTGGGTGCCTTAAACGAGTGAAAATCAACTGGACCAAGCCGATTCAGCTACAGCTTTGCTCAGTCGGCTTTTCTCCAAGAGCGAGCCCCGCCTGAGCAATTCGGGCGGGGCGATAATGAGCCTCACCTTCCGTTCTTGCCCGGACGCGACCAGAGCAGGGTGTAACATTCGCCGCCTTCGTCGTCGAAGTTCGGTAGATCGGCGCGTTGAACGAGGGGTCGTCGAGCTTGAGCGAGGTAGTCGCGCCCCTCCGCGGAGCGCTTCGACCACGCTGCGCCTATCTCAGCCTTATTGTGCACTAAAAGGAAGACTATGAGCAGTTCACCCCGGCAATTCTTCTATGCGGACCTGGACACTAAGGGCTTAAAGACGATGGTCATAGTGGGCCGCGTAAGGACGGGCTTTACCATTCCAATTGAGTCTCCGCCCGCGGATTGAGCGCTCGGGCCGGCGCTATAATTCACAGGCTTCGACCTCCTCGTCCGGGAATCTCTCGGCGTCCAGCTCCAGCCTGTTCTTCGCCTCTTCCAGCTCCCCTGTGATCAGCACGTAGTCTTCGAAAGTGCTCGAGGAGCTCATGTGCTTCTCGATCAGCTGCCGCAGCTCGTGCCTGAACTGAAATTTGCTGACAGTCATTCGCCTTGCCTATCATTGCTGAGTTCACGTACGAGATCCACTTGTCGAGAAGGTGGGGAACTGGAAGCAACATTGCGGTTGGTGCCAAGAACAGTCAGCCCAAGGACAAGAGTAGCAGAAATCCCGGCAACGATCAGGCCGTACTCAACTGAGGTCGCCCCAGCCTTGTCCCGCCAAAAACGCATAAGAGGAAATGACTTCATTGCAAATGCCATTTTCACGGCTGGACTGGTGGCGGATTCCGTTTGACCCCGTCCCGCCACTCATTCGCTTACGCCGCGCGCGATTCATCCGAAAAAAGATACCCGCTCGTTCATCCGAGGTTGAGAGACAGTTCAAGATTGTCCCCTGTTAGAAGTCGACCAATGCCATACAACACAGACACCGCAACAATCACAGCGCAGAGATAGGCCGCAAGTTGAGGCCAGATTTCACCGTCACTGTTGAACATTAGCCCTCATGTCGCACCGCGGTTTCGACTGAAAATTTGAGAGCCCCTCCCCCATTTAGCACAAGGGCGGGGCTGCTCCCGCCGCCCAAAGCCAGGGAGCCACGGGGCTGGGAAACACCGCGTTACTTCGGCGTCGCTCAGAGACTCACGAACGTTCCGCTTCTCCGCCCCCGGCGCTCTTTACGACATTGCGTAAGACGATTTCAGAAAGCTGCACAACCTGCTGTTTGAGAAACATAACCAGTTGTGAGAGACGGAGGATCTGTTGCTTGCAGCGCTCCAGCTCGCGCTGTTCGTCTGTTATTGCAGACGCTTCATGGCGGTTCTTACTTGCCGTCATGGTTCCTGTAGACCCCTTTTCCGAGAAGAGCTCAAAGCATTGCGTTCAGCGAACTCCTTTTCAAACACGAATTGCGCCGGCTCGCCTTGATCGCCTTCGACAAAGCCCTTCGCCACCAATAGCTCGCGGGCATCTCGCACCAGGGCGGGACTGCCACAGATCATGACGCGGTCATGCTGCGGCTCGAATTCCGGCAGCTCGATATCCGTAAACAGCTTGCCTGACGCGATCAGGTCGGTGATCCGGCCGCGGTTGAAGAAGCGATCGCGCGTCACGGTCGGATAATAGATCAGCTGGCAGCGTACGAAGTCGCCGACGAGTTCGTCGCTCGGCAGTTTTTCCGTGATCATCTCGCCATAGGCGAGCTCGGCGACGCGGCGGCAGCCATGCAGCAGCACGACATTCTCGAATCGTAGATAGGTTTCGGGATCCTTGATCACGCTCAGGAACGGCGCAAGGCCGGTGCCGGTGCCGATCAGATAGAGATTGCGCCCGCCGTCCTCGAGATTATCGATGACCAGCGTCCCCGTCGCCTCGCGACTGACGATGATCTCGTCACCCTCCTTCAGATGCTGCAGACGCGCGGTTAAGGGACAATCTGGCACTTTGGCCGAGAAGAATTCCAGCCGTTTCTCGTAATGGGCACTGGCGAGGCTGCAGGCACGCAGCAGCGGCTTCTCGTCGATGTTGAACCCGATGTTGGTGAATTCGCCGCTGCGGAAGTGGAACGACGGATCCCGGCTGGTTGGTGAAGCTGAAGAGATCGTCGGTCCAGTGATGGACGCTCAGCACGCTTTCCTGGTTGAAATCGCCCATCTCACCGCTCCCCGCGGAGGTTAGTGCATGTTCAGGACCCGCAGGGTCGCGTTAGCGCAAAGCTTGTACTGGTTTTCCGAGCGACCATAATACAACCACCAGATGAGGCTCTCGACGGAGTACTGTCGGACCGATAGCTTCACGCGCACAACTGCATGGCTTCATTTGAAGATCGGCCTGTGTCCCGCCCGTAGCGATCAACCCGGCCGCTGCTCATTCGCATAGATCTCCAACCGCTTTAGTCGTTCAGCCGGCCGGCATCTGCGCTGCGACAATGAATTTTTCCCCAATTCTCGCCGGCCGGTGGATTTGCCACTCAGCAGTACATGGCGAACGAACGATCTCGTTTCGCACCTGAGCGTGCCATCTCGGCGTCAGATTGGAGCCTTTCATACACCCCCTGCCATCTCGCTTAGAATTTGCGCCGGTTGCAAAGCTACTAGAGCTGGCACCCAACGAGGATCGACGCTCCGAGAATCCCCGAGGTGACAGTCGCCGAACGTGCTCTCTACGATCGAAAGTGACTGCCTGGGCTGACTGTAACAATATTGTAATCTTGATTAATGCAACGAGCCGCCTGTTCACGCTTAAATCCTGCATCTGGCCGACTTCCTCGATGGATTTCGCGCCATAGCGATCCACCTGCTCCCGAACGGTCCCGATCGCGTGTGGACATCAGGCCTTGTCGGTCCGATGCACAACACCTGATGCTTCAGCCTCCACTCGAGCAAAGGAGGCGAAGCGGAAAAAAGCGAGGCATGGGGACGTGCTTCAAAGCCTGCATCGAGCGGCAGGTCGCGGAATAGAATGCCCCTAGCTGCGGCGTCTCTTTGAGCCGAAGTGGTGTTGCAGCCCCTGAATGCGCACTACAGCATACCAATCGTCGGTGCCTGTCTGAGGCTGCCCGATGCAAGATCAGCAAGCGATAGCGCCGCGGTGTTGACATGTGAGGCAGACGCGCTCCGGCACCGGCTCGGCAAGGCGTCCGATGCCGCAAGAGCAACTTGCATACGATGCCGGCTTGACCGCGCTCATATATGGGTGGCATCGAGAGGCACTCTGGGAACCCGACAATTGATCTTCTCGACCGGCTGGCCAAGCCTCTATGTTCAGCCATCCAGAGGAGCGACGACATAAGACTTTCTAACGGCCGCAAGCCAGCGAGCCCACGTTCCAAGAAGAAATAGCACTGCTGCGCAAGAGCGACTTTATGGCCATGCAGATCGTAGCGGCGCGCTCTAAAATCCGAAGATCATAAAAATCGACAGCGCCAATGCAGCGGCAGCGTTGATGATTTCGGCTTTACGCTCCAATAGGAACCCCGCCCGATCAACTCGGGCGGGGGTTAGAGCGAGCCTCACTCGCCGTTCTTGCGCGGCCGCGACCAGAGCAAGGTGTAGCCCTCGCCGCCTTCATCATCGAACAGGTTGGCGTAGATCGGCGCGTTGAACGAGGGATCATCGAGCTTGAGCGAGAGGTAATCGCGGCCCTCTTCGGAGCGCTTCGACCAAGCTGCGCCGATCTCAGCCTTATGCGGTGCACCGCATAAGGCGGATTATGCGTAGCGCGGGATTATGCGGAGTCGTTGGCTGGTAGCCGCGGTTTTCCCGGGCTTTTGTGGCTTTTGTGG
>NZ_JBVVPP010000067.1:0-37188 GCF_055811315.1 Bradyrhizobium sp. MI1.4
TGTTTGTAAGTCCGCCCCATGGCAACACCTCCAGATGGAAGTGTTGCACTTCGTTTGTGAACTCAGGGGACCCATACCGCGGAGTTTATCGATCGAACGCGGTAGCTGTACCGAACGGCCGGTTCTTGCCAAACTTCTTCCTGGGATAATGGGTCCTGGCTTTCGCCAGGACGACGGCGGAGTTACGCCGCCATCGCCCGCGTCTGTGCCCGTGCGCGGTACTTTGCGAGATCGTTCAGCAGCACAAAATGCTCGGAGAAGGCGATGCTCATCTCCGCAGCCGCCTCACGCATCACTTCTTCAGCCGGAACCGGCGCCTCTTCGTCAATCGCTTCAGGAACGAGCGGCGGCGCACTGAACGTTTCTGGAAACACACCGAAGGTGCCGGCTACCTCCTCGAGCGGCTTCTGCTTGTCGGCCCAGTGCAAGGCGGTGTAGTCGAAGCCGTGCACGATGGTGGGTTTGACGACTTCGAAATAGGGCGAGATGTCGAAGTCGCGGGGCATGTAGAGCGAGGAATCGCGGATGTGCAGGATCTCGCGGCGGGCGGCGCGGCTGCCGGCCTTTGTGATTTTCGGCAGGATCGGGTAACGCACGGCGTCGAAGGCTTGCGCGATCAGGGCCGAGCAGATGATCTTGGTGGGATCGCCCGAGCCGATCGAGATCATGCGGCGCCGCCAGCGCTGCGGGATCGGCAGCGGAAACAGAAAGCGCATCAGGTCGACGATGTTCTTGGTGTCGTAGCCGAAGCCGATGCGGTTGATCGCATAGCGGCAGACCGTGGTGCGGTCCTCATAGGACAGCCCGACCGGGCGGCAGACGCGGGTGTGATAGGGGAAATATTTCGACAGCGGCGCGGAGGTGACGCCTTCGCCGATATTGGCCTCGATCAGCACGTGCGGCTCGCCGTCGGGCTCTTCCGCACCCTCGATCGGGCCGACATAGAGTGCGCCGTGGGACCAGGTCGACTGCGTCAGATATTTGATGATGCCCGAGATGCGGTTGTTGCCCTCGACCAGCAGCACGTCGCCGGGCTCGATGACGCCGCGCAGATGCTCGGGGTCGCTCGGCGTGAACGGCTCATAGCCCGGCACCTCCTTCGAGAGGTACGCGGCAATCAGCTTGCCGACTGAATCCAGGACCGTCCCCATTTCAAACTCCCCCACGGCCTTTTCCGGCCGTCTTTTTCTCTTCTCTACCATGGTCGGAACGTGTTGCAATTCGGTTCATCGATTTGTGACATCAAGCACGATTGATTCACCATGATGGTTGCCGCGCAACATCAGATACGGCAAGGTTCGCTAGCTGTTCCCGTTTGCCGCAAGTCTCCGGAAACCATGACATGACAATCACGCGCCGCAGCTTCCTATCGGCGTCGGCGGGCCTTGCCGCGATGCCGGTCCTGCGCGCGACCGCCGCGACCCTGCCGCGCGAGGCTGACATTGTCGTGATCGGCGCGGGCGCGGCGGGAATTGCCGCGGCGCGGCGTATCATGGCGGCCAATCGCAAGGTCGTGGTGGTGGAGGCTGCGTCGCAGATCGGCGGCCGCTGCATCACGGATACGACCACCTTCGACGCGCCGTTCGATCGCGGCGCGCGCTGGATGCACAATCCCGACACCAATCCGATGATCCGGCTGGCGCGCAGTGCCGGGCTCGACGTTCTGCCGGCGCCCTCAGGCCAGAAGATGCGCATCGGCCGCCGCAACGCACGGGCCGGCGAGACCGAGGAGTTCCTGGCGGCGTTGGTCCGGGCCAACCGCGCCATCGACGAGGCCGCGCGCGGCAAGCTCGATACCGCCTGCGCCTCGGTGCTGCCGAAGGATCTCGGCGACTGGGCCGGGGCGGCCGAGTTCATGCTGGGTGCGAGCTTCGCCGGCAAGGACCTGAAGGAGCTGTCTGCGATCGACAAGGCGCGTGCACAGGATCGCAACGCCGCGATCGCCTGCCGCCAGGGCCTGGGGACCCTGATCACCAAACTGGGTGAGCAGGCGCCGGTCGCGCTGTCGACACCGGCGAGCCGGATCGTCTGGAGCAATCGCGACGTCAGCGTGGAGACACAGGCCGGCAGGATCGCCGCCCGCGCGGCCATCATTACGGTCTCGACTAATGTCCTGACCTCGGGCGCGATCAAGTTCGGGCCTGACATTCCGAAGCGCACGCTCGATGCCGCATCAAAGCTCACGCTCGGGAGCTACGATCACATCGTGCTGCAGCTACCGGGCAATCCGCTCGGCCTGTCGCGCGACGACATCCTGATCGAGCAGAGCAACTCGACGCGCACGGCGCTGATGTTCGCCAATATCGGCGGCTCCTCGCTGTGCTCGATCGATGTCGGCGGCTCGTTCGGCCGTGATCTCACCCAGCAAGGCGAGAAGGCGATGACGGCCTTCGCCAGAGAATGGATCACGAAGCTGTTCGGCAGCGAAGTCGCCGCAGCCGTGCAGAAAGCCAGCGTGACGCGCTGGAATGCCTCGCCGTTCGTGATGGGTGCGATGTCGGCGGCCTCGCCCGGCGGTCAGTTCTCGCGAAAAATCCTGACCGAGCCGATCGGCAACATGTTCCTCGCCGGCGAAGCCACGCACGAGACGCTCTGGGGCACCGTCGACGGCGCCTGGGAAAGCGGCGAGCGCGCCGCGGACGCGGCCTTGCGCAAGATCGGCGCGCTCAAGGACGAGCCGGCCGATGTCCCGACGCAGTCCACGAAGAAGCGGCGAGCGCCGCGGCAATAGGCAATTGACCTGGACAAGCGCAGCGCAGATCCAGGACCCATGACCCCAGAAGTCGTTTGGCGAAGACTTTTGGTGGCCAGCTCGCGGTACAAACGCTGGGGTAATGGGTCCTGGCTTTCGCCAGGACGACTCGCGGAGAGACTTACCGTAACACCCCGTCCAGCAGCGGCAGTCCCGCGATCACCGCGAGCGCGATCAGCGCGTAGCAGATGGCGCGAAACACTTTCTCGCTGGCACGGCCGAACAGCGACGCACCGAAGGCGACGCCGATCGCATAGACCGGCCCGACGATGAGCGATAGCACAAGCGACTCGCGTGAGATCAGGCCTGTGGTCGCGTAACTGATCATCGAGAAGAAATCCGACGCGCCGAAGAACAGCAAGATGTTGGCGCGCGCGACGATTGATGCGACCGGGCGGCCGAGCCAGTAGCCGACGATCGGCGGGCCGCCGGTCTGGGCGAGCCCGCTACAGAAGCCGGAGAGGCTGCCGATGCCGACCGAGAGCCACGCGTGGTCCTTGCCGCGATAGCGCCAGCCCGACAGCAGCAAGAGCAACAGCGCGGCGACGAAGCAGGAGATGATCCACCGCGTCGTAACGGGTTCGAGCACGCTGAGGAAATAGGTGCCGACGGGCACGCCGACCAGCGCGCCCAGCACGATCACGGCGGTGGCCTTGCGGTCGGCCTTGCGCCAGGCGTCAGGCAGCAGCGGCGCGGCCGCGACGAAATCGATCACGAGGAGCAGCGCGGCAACCAGACGCGGCGCCGCGATGCTGCTCGCCAACGGCATGAAGATCAGCGCCGAGCCGAAGCCGGAGAAGCCGCGCGCGGTGCCCGAAACGAAAGCGACGGCGCAGAGCGCCATCGCAATGGTGAGGCTGACGTCCTTTGGAAGAAAGTCAGTGAGATTCATGCTCTATGATTCTCGAGCATGATCATGCTCTCAAAGTGCCGCCGGTCTTCTTCGTCACCTCCGCCACGATTTTCGCGGCGACGGCCTCGATCTCCTGGTCGGTCAGGGTCTTTTCGCGCGGCTGAATCGTCACCGCGATCGCGATCGACTTCTTGCCGTCGTCGATGCCCTTACCTTCGTAGACGTCGAACACGTTCACAGCGGTGATCAGCTTCTTGTCGACGCTCTGAGCCGCGCGCACGATGTCGCCGCCCTTCACGGTGCGGTCGACGATGAAGGCGAAGTCACGCGACACAGGCTGGAATGCCGACAGCTCGATCACGGGCTTGGCACGGGTCGGCTTTTTCTTCGCCTCGGGGATGCGCTCGAGGATCACCTCGAACACCATCAGCGGGCCGCCGGCACCGAGCGCCTCGAGCGCGCGCGGATTCATCTCGCCGAAATAGCCGAGCACGTTTTGCGGCCCGATCTGGATCGTACCGGAGCGCCCGGGATGCAGCCAGGACGGGCCGCCCGCGACGATCTGAAGGGCCTGCATTGGTGCGCCGGCGGCGGCGAGTACCGCGAGCGCATCGGCCTTGGCATCGAACACGTCAGCCTGCGCCGAACCCGACCAGTGTCGTCCCAGACCTTGCGACGACGCAAAGCCGCGGCGGAGGCCGCTTGCCGCCATGAACTGATCCTGCGGGCGATCGCCCTTGAACACCTGCCCTACCTCGAATAGCGCGACATCGCTCAAGCCGCGATCGGCATTGGCCTGCGCCGCCGCGATCAGGCCGGCCAACAGGGTCGGGCGCATGTCGGACAAATCCGACGCGATCGGGTTGGCGACCTCGAGTTCGCGCTGGCCGCCGCCGAACAGCTCTGCGGCTGACTTGGTGATGAAGGACCAGGTCACCGCTTCGATGATGCCGCGGCTCGCCAGCGCGCGCCTGGCGCGGCGGGTGCGGAGCTGGAGCGGGGTCAGCACGGATTTGCGTGCGTCCTCGCCGCGCTCGAACGGCGTCATCGGCACCTTGTCGACGCCGTAGATGCGGACGACTTCCTCGACGATGTCGGCCTTGCCGTGCACGTCGGTCCGCCATGACGGCACCGCGACCTTCACGACGGGCCCCGGGCCCGCCATCATGAAGCCGAGATGAGTCAGGATGCGCTTCATCTCCGGCATCGGCACCTCGATGCCCGAGAGGCGCTTGACCTCGGTCACCGGAAAATCGATCACGCGGTCGTCGCCGAAGCTCTTGCCGACCACGACGTTCTCGGACGGCGTGCCGCCGCACATCTCCAGCACGAGTTTTGTCGCGAGCTCCAGCCCCGGCACCATGAAAGCCGGATCGACACCGCGCTCGAAGCGGTAGCGCGCGTCCGAATTGATGCCGAGCTTGCGGCCGGTCTGGGCGATGTTGATCTCGTTCCACAGCGCCGATTCGATCAGCACGTCGGTGGTAGTCTCGTCGCAGCCCGAGGCCTCGCCGCCCATGATGCCGGCAAGCGATTCGACGCCGTGCTCGTCCGCGATGACGCAAATCGCGGGATCGAGATTGTAGCTGCGGCCGTCAAGCGCGAGCAGCGTCTCGCCGTCGCGGGCGCGGCGCACCACGAGATTGCCCTTCACTTTCTTCGCGTCGAACACGTGCAATGGCCGTGCGCGGTCGTAGGTCATGAAGTTGGTGATGTCGACCAGTGCGTTGATCGGGCGCAGCCCGATGGCGGTCAGTCGCTTCTGCAGCCATTCCGGCGACGGCCCGTTCTTCACGCCACGCACGAGCCGCAGCGCGAAGCCCGGGCACAGCACCGCGTCCTCGACCGTGACCTTCACCGGGCAGGGGAATTCGCCCTTGATCGGCTTGATTGTGGGGTCCTTGAACTTGCCCATGTCGGCGGCGGCAAGGTCGCGCGCGATACCGTGCACGCCGGTGCAGTCCTGCCGGTTCGGCGTCAGGTTGATCTCGACTACGGGATCGCCGAGGCCGGCCCATGCGGCGTAGGCAGCGCCGATCGGCGCATCCGCGGGCAATTCCATGATGCCGTCATGGTCGTTGGAAATCTGCAGTTCGGCCGCCGAGCACAGCATGCCGCGGCTCTCGACGCCGCGGATGGTGCCGACACCGAGCGTGATGTCCTTGCCGGGAATGTAGGTGCCGGGCGGGGAGAACACGCTGACGAGACCCGTCCGCGCATTCGGCGCCCCGCACACCACCTGCACGGGTGCGCCGCCATCACCGGTGTCGACCATGCAGACGCGCAGCCGATCCGCATTCGGATGCTGCTCGGCGGATATCACCTTCGCGATGGTGAAAGGCTTCAGCGCCTTCGCCTTGTCCTCGATGTTCTCGACCTCGAGCCCGATCATGGTGAGCTTCTCGGCAAGCTTGTCCAAGGGCTCGTCGGTCTCGAGATGTTCCTTCAGCCAGGAGAGAGTGAATTTCACGAGCTCAGCCCTCCCGCGAGGGTCGGTACTTCGAGCGGCTTGAAGCCGTAATGGGACAGCCAGCGGACGTCGCTGTCGAACAGCTGGCGCAAATCGGCGATGCCGTATTTCAGCATGGCGATGCGGTCGATGCCCATGCCCCAGGCAAAGCCCTGGTACTCGTCGGGATCGATGCCGCAGGCGCGCAGCACGTTCGGATGCACCATGCCGCAGCCGAGAATCTCGAGCCAGTCCTCGCCCTCGCCGAAGCGGATCTCGCCCTTGTCGCGGCGGCACTGGATGTCGACTTCCAGCGACGGCTCCGTGAACGGGAAGAACGAGGGCCGAAAGCGCATGTTGATGTGGTCCACCTCGAAGAACGCCTTGCAGAACTCGTGCAGGATCCATTTGAGATGGCCGAGATGGGAGTGCTTGTCGATGACGAGGCCTTCGACCTGGTGGAATTGCGGCGTGTGGGTCGCGTCCGAATCGATGCGATAGGTGCGGCCCGGGCAGATCACGCGGATTGGCGGCTTCTGGCTCAGCATGGTGCGCACCTGCACCGGCGAGGTGTGGGTGCGCAACAGCATGCGGGAGCCGTCCTCCTTCGGGTGGAAGAAGAAGGTGTCGTGCATCTCGCGCGCGGGATGGCCTTCCGGAAAATTCAGCTTGGTGAAGTTGTAGTCGTCGGTCTCGATATCGGGGCCTTCGGCGACCGAGAATCCCATGTCGGCGAAGATCGTGGTCAGCTCGTCCCAGACCTGGCTCAGCGGATGGATACGACCGGCCTCGGCCGGCGCATCGCGCAGCGGCAGGGTGACGTCGATGGTTTCCGACGCAAGCCGCGCGTCGAGGGCCGCCGATTTCAGGACGTCGCGCCGCGCCGCGAGCGCCTCAGTGACCTTGTCCTTGGCCTGGTTGATCGCGGCGCCTTGCGTCTTGCGCTCGTCCGGGGACATTTTTCCGAGCGTGGCAAGCAGCGCCGAGATCGAACCCTTCTTGCCGAGGGCTGCGACGCGCACCGCTTCGAGGGCGGCCTCATCGCCGGCTGCGGCGATGTGGTCGAGGATGGATGTTTCGAGCATTGCGAGGTCGGACACGGTCAAATCCCTGCTGCCAAATTCGGCTGGGTTGTCGCCGCCCGAAGGCCGTAACGTCAAGCGAAAAGCCGGTCATTCGGGCTGACGAGCGGCTGGGTTGAACCTCGCGCGGGAGGCTGGCACCAAGGAGGATACGAGGAGACTTTCGCGATGCTCTCAAGATCCGGTCTGGCTGCTCTCGCCGTCGTTCTCTCTGTCGCGAGCAACCCGGCGCGCGCCATGGTCTGCATGGAGAAATCCATGACGCTGGACGAGGTCGTCGACACCATCGGTGCCCAGAAGGGCTGCGAACGCGCGATGAAGGTGTTTCAGGATTGCCAATTGACCGCGAGCGGCGATGTCCAGCTCGGCGCCGCCGTCGAGAAGAAATGCGAGGCGGACTTCATGTCCGGCCTCAACATGGTGCGGAAACAGGCTTACCAACGCGAGATGCGCGTGTGCGACCGGAAGTACCGGAATAAATCCGGCACCATGTATCTGTCGTTCACGGCATTCTGCCGGGCGGAGGTCGCCCAGCGCTACTCGCAACGCGCGCTGAAGGCCGGCGGAGCCGGCCGCTAGCTCAGGCCGCCAGAGCGGCCTTGGCCTTTTCGGCGATCGCCTGGAACGACGCGGGCTCGTTGATCGCGAGATCCGACAGCACCTTGCGGTCCACGGTGATCCCGGACTTGGCCATGCCATCGATAAAGCGGCTGTAGGTCAGGCCGAACGGACGCACGGCGGCGTTGATGCGCTGGATCCAGAGCGCGCGGAACGTCCGCTTCTTGCGCTTGCGATCACGGAAGGCATAGACGAGAGCCTTCTCGACCGCCGGCTTGGCGGTGCGGATCGTGTTCTTGCGGCGGCCGCGGAAACCCTTGGCGGCCTTGTAGACTTTCTTGTGCTTGGCGTGGGCGGTCACACCGCGTTTGACGCGAGCCATGACAAAAATCCTTCGAAAGATGACTTGATGTTCGGATCGCCGCGAAAGCCGCGGCGCGGGTGGCAATGATCGTGGACGCGATCAGGCGTTCGGCAAGAAGTACTTCTTGACGTTGTCGCCGTCGGTCTTGAACAGCACGGCGGTGCCGCGCAGCTGCCGGATCTGCTTCTTCGTCCGCTTGATCATGCCGTGACGCTTGCTACGATGCGCGAACATCACTTTGCCGGTGGCAGTCACCTTGAAGCGCTTTTTAGCGCCCGATTTGGTCTTCAGCTTGGGCATTTGGCTCTCCTAATGGCCATAGCAATCCGCCCGCAAAGGCGGCTGGCCGTCAAAATGCTCGTTAGAGCGTTGATTGTGCTCAGGTTTTACGAACAAGCGCGAAACCCGCACGGACACCGCCACGGCAGCCCTTAATCAGCCGGGCAATGAAGGCTGGGCTTATGACAGAGGACGGGCGAATTGGCAACGATGAACCGGTGGAACCTAGCCGGCGACTATCCGGAATTGCTAACCTCATGTCCGAGCCGTGTGACCCGGAGCAGGACCAGAATGCCCCCTTTTTCCCAAACGCTGTCGTCCTTGACTGATGTCGCTCGCCCGCGCTGCCTGGCGCTGTTGGCCGTGCTCGCCATGGCCGCGTGTCCGTCGAGTGCCAATGCGCGCATCCGCGGCTATGACGGCGTCTGGAACGTCACCTTCGCCACCACCCGCGGCAATTGCAGCTCGGGCTACAGCGTCCCCTTCACCGTCACCGGCAGCCGGGTGTCGTCCGCCGGCGGCGGTCGGGTCTCCGGCAAGGTCAATCGCAGCGGTACCGTCGCGGTCCAGGTCTCGGTCGGGGCCTCCCATGCCAGCGGCGGCGGCCGCCTCGCTGGCGTGAACGGCGCCGGTTCGTGGAGGGGTATCATCTCCGGCGATCAGTGCAGCGGCACCTGGCATGCGACGAGGACGTAATTATCGCCTCCAGAGGACGGTGCGCTCTCTCTTGCGCAAGCGGGAGAGGCAAAAAAACAAAACGGCCCGCCGGAGATCCGGACGGGCCGTTGAATTCTTCAGCCTAAAGAACCAGCGTCAGCGCGGCGCCAGCACCATGACGACCTGACGGCCCTCGAACCGCGCGTCCTGCTCCACCTTGGCGAGCTCGGCGACGTCGGTCTTGATCTTGTCGAGCAGCTTGGTGCCGATCTCCTGGTGCGCCATTTCGCGGCCACGATAGCGCAGGGTGATCTTGACCTTGTCGCCTTCTTCGAAGAACCGCTGCATGGCGCGCATCTTCACTTCGTAATCGTGGTCGTCGATCATCGGGCGGAGCTTGATCTCCTTGATCTCGACGATCTTCTGCCGCTTGCGGGCTTCGGCGGCTTTTTTCTGCGCGGAATACTTATACTTCCCGTAGTCCATGATCTTGCAGACGGGAGGGCTGACGTTCGGCGAGATCTCGACCAAATCCATGCCGGCTTCCTGGGCCAAGCGGATAGCCGCGACGGTCTCGATGGTGCCCTTGTTGTCACCGGTCTGATCGATCAGCTGGATCTGCGCATTGCGAATATCGTCATTGATGCGCGGCCCGTCTTTGGCGGCAGTGGGCGGGGCTTTATTTGGACGGCGAATGGGTGGTTCTCCAAAGTTATGAAAAGAGGCGGCTATTTTGCAGGAAGATACGGTTGCCGGCAAGCAATCGCTCGTGCGGCGGTCGAAACAAATGCGAGGCATTTTGGCCACGGCGGGGCACGCAGAGGGACATAGACACCTTGCTTCTGTTCCGCAAGCGTCCCAAAGGGCCAATGACGACGTCCGGCTGCGCTGCGGAGCACGTCCGGACAGCTCAAACCGCACAGCCAGAGTAAACGTTCCATGAATCACCCAATTCCCGATGCCGTGCTCGACTTCATCGATGTGGGCGAAGGCCCGTCCGCACGCCGGATCGCGGCGCGCCGCCGCGCGGCCCAAGAATCAAGTCAAGGACCTGGGCTGGTCTGGCTCGGCGGTTTCAAGTCGGACATGCAGGGCAGCAAGGCCGTGGCGCTGGACGAATGGGCCCGGGATCACGGCCGCGCCGTGGTCCGGTTCGATTATTCCGGCCACGGCGAATCCGGTGGCGATTTCGTCGACGGAACCATCGGGCGCTGGCTCGAGGAAAGCGTCGCGGTATTCGAGCGGTTCTGCGACGGCCCGCAAATCCTGATCGGCTCGTCCATGGGCGGCTGGATGGCGCTGCTGCTCGCGCGCGAGATCAAAAAGCGGCAAAAGAAACTGCAAGCCAAAGCCTCGCTGGCGGGCCTGGTGCTGATCGCGCCGGCGCCCGATTTCACCGAGGAGCTGATGTGGAAGAATTTTCCGGCCGCGGTGAAGAAAGAAATCGAGACCAAAGGCGTCTGGCTGAGACCGTCGAACTATGGCGACGGCTTGCCCTATCCGATCACGCGGAATCTAATCGAGGAGGGACGCAACCACCTCCTGCTCGGCAGCGCCATCGATCTCGGCTGTCCCGTCCGCATCCTGCAAGGTGCGCAGGATCCTGACGTGCCCTGGCAGCACGCGTTCGCCCTGACCCATCGCCTGCCGGCCGACGACGTCGTGCTGACCATGATCCAGGACGGCGATCACCGCCTCTCGCGCCCGCAGGACATCGCCCGCATTCTTGCCGCCGTGGCCGAGATCGGGTGAAATCGTCACCTAGCACTCGGTGTCATCGCCCGACTTGATCGGGCGATGCAGTATTCCAGAGGCGCTCGTGCTCAAGCCGAGAAGCCGCGGCGTACTGGATGCCCCGGTCGGGGCATGACTGAGAATGGGAGGGGAGAATCGCCGATGACCACCACCGCCATGCTGCGCGCCTTCTGCGACGCCGTCGAACAACGCAACGGAAAAGCCTTTGCGGATCTCTTCACCGAGGACGGCGTCTATCACGACGTGTTCTATGGCGCCTTCGCCGGCCGCGAGAAGATCGCCGCGATGATCGACGACTGGTTCTATCGCACGGCGACCGACTTTCGCTGGGACATGCACGACCCGGTGTCGAACGGCACCACGCTCTATGCGCGCTACACGTTCAGCTATCGCTCGATCTTGCCGGAGGCTGATGGCGCGCGGGCGATGTTCGAGGGCGTGGCGATCATGACGCTCCGGGACGGAAGGATCGTCAGCTATCACGAGGTCGCCAACACCGCGCCGGCGTTTGTCGATTTGAAGTTTGCGCCGGAACGGATTGCGAAGATCGTCGCCAGACAGGGCGCGGAGCTCAAGGCGCGGCCGGAGATGAAGCGACATTTGGGTTAGCCGTCGTTCTTGCGCACCTACCGCTTCGACGGATTTACCATCGGCTTGCGCTGCGCCAGCGCCGCGACAGTGGCGGTGCCGATCGGGCCCTGCTCGTCATAGAGCCAGCATTCGCCGATCGCCACACCGTCGGTGGCCTGGTGGTTCACCACCTCGAAGCCGATCCAGTTCGTCACCGGCAGGCGGTGCAGATAGATCGTGACGTCGCTGTTGATGTAGCCGAGCCCCTTGTCGCCGGCGTTCGCGAACGGACTGGCGAAGTCCGCGCCGGTGGCGACATGGACGAACGGCGTCATCGGCACGCCCGCGACCAGCTCGCGCACCTCGCTCATCCAGAGCTTTCGTGGCCCGAGCGAGCCCATGTGACCGACGATGGGTCGCGTGGTCCATTTGCCGTTCATGCCGAGCCTGGGATCGGTCGGCTTGGGAATGTCGGCCGGCTTCGGCACGTCCCAGTTCGGCGGCGACCAGACATTGCCGTCGGGATTCTGCGTTCGCCGTAACAGCTGGGACGAGGCGCGCGCCATGCCGATGCCGCCGGAAAAGAACTCTGCTTCCACGACGCGGATGCGCATCCCGTCGCGCACCAGCCGTGTCGTCACCTCGATCGGCTTGTCGATGGTGGGCAGCCGAAACATATCGACGGTCAGCCGCGCCGGCACGAATTCAGGACCGGAATGGCGCTCCTCGATGGCGAAGCCGAGCAGGCCGACGATGACGCGTCCGTGCAGCGATGTCGGATCCCACGGCCCATTGGCGACTTCCGTCGGGTGGAATGTGTCGCCGTCGCGGGTGAAGAAAGGCATGTTTGTCATGACGCGCGAGCTTGGAGGAACGTGCGGGGAAATCAAGATGCTCAATCCTCGTGGTGAGGAGGCGCGAAGCGCTCTTACCACAACAACGGTGTCATCGTCCGGCTTGACCGGGCGATCCAGTACTCCGCGGCGCTCGTGATTGAATCGATAGGCCGCGGCGTACTGGATGCCCCGGTCAAGCCGGGGCATGACACCGAGGATTAGGAAGCGAGCTCCCACTCCTCGCGCACGCCGTCATCACGCTCGCGCGCTATGGCGGTTGCTCTCATCGTTTCGAACTCATCCCGCGGCACCAACTGCCCCAGCGCCCATACCGCAGCCCCGCGTACCAGCGCGCTCTCATCCTCCAGCAATCGCCGCGCCTCGTCCGCCAGTGCCGCATCACCGGAGTTGCCGATCGCGATCAGCACGTTGCGCAAAAAGCGGTCGCGGCCGATGCGTTTCACCGGCGATTTGGTGAACAGCGCGCGAAACGCAGCGTCGTCGAGCCGTGCGAGCTCGGCAAGACCTGGCGCGCGCAAAGCGTCACGTGCGGCGAGCTTGGCCTCACGGCCCTCCTGCGCGAACTTGTTCCAGGGACAGGCGGCGAGGCAATCGTCGCAACCATAGATGCGGTTGCCGATGCTTTTACGAAATTCGCGCGGGATCGGGCCCTTGTTCTCGATGGTGAGATACGAGATGCAGCGCCGCGCATCGAGCCTGTAGGGCGCGGGAAAGGCCGCGGTCGGGCAGATGTCGAGGCACGCCCGGCACGAGCCGCAATGATCGATCTCGGCGTCGTCGCGCGGCAGTTCCAGCGTGGTGTAGATCGCGCCGAGAAACAGCCATGAGCCGAATTCGCGCGAGACCAGATTGGTATGCTTGCCCTGCCAGCCCAGATGCGCGGCTTGCGCCAGCGGTTTCTCCATCACGGCCGCAGTGTCGACGAATACTTTCACTTCGCAAGGCTTCACCTCACAAGTTGCGGTCGCGACCAGCCATCGCGCCAGTGCCTTCAGGCGCTTCTTGATGAGGTCGTGATAGTCGTCGCCCTGCGCATAGACCGAGATCGCCGCGCGCGTGCGCTGTTGCAGGATCGCGAGCGGATCCTGGTCGGGGCCGTAATTGACGCCGAGCATGATGACGCTGCGCACGTCCTGCCACAGCCCGCGGGGATCGACCCGGCGCTCCGGCTGCGCGGCGAGCCAGTCCATGTCGCCATGGCCGCCGGATGCGATGAATTCGAGAAAGTGTTTTCCGGCGCTTTCGATCGTGCCGGGCTCCGTAATGCCGATGCAGTCGAAGCCGAGCGCACGTGCTTCGTTTGCCAGCGCCGTCTTCAGTTCGGTCGGATCGGAGTTCAGAAGTCCAGGTCCACGTAGGTCCGCGACGCCGGCACGCCCGCCAGCCATTCGCTCAACAGCGGACGGAACGACGGGCGGGATTTCACCCGTGCGTACCAGGCCTTTGCCGCGTCGTCCTCGCTCCATGGCACGTCGCCCAGATAGTCGATCGCCGAGAGGTGCGCCGCGGCGGCGAGATCCGCGTAGGTGAGCCGGTCGCCGGCGAGGAAATTACGCGTCTGCGCCAGCCAGCCGATATAGGCCAGATGATAGCGCACGTTTGCCTTGGCGGCGCGCATCACGTCGGCCGAGGGCGGGCCCCCGCCGTTGTCCTCGCTCATGAAGCGCTTGTAGATGCGCTCGGTGACGAGCGGGTGGGAGACTTCCTCGAAAAACTTTTCGTTGAACCAGGCCATCAGCCGGCGGACCTCGACGCGCTCGCCGATCGTGTCCGGCATCAGGCGCTTAAGTCCCATCTCAGAGCCATAGGCCTCGTCGACATATTCGGCGACGATCGCCGCGCCCGGGATCGGCGGCTGCTCGTCGTCCACCAGGACGGGCGTCGTGCCCGCCGCATTGAGCAGCAGAAATGCTTCGCGCCGCTCCCAGCTGCGCTCTTCGATCAGCTTCAGCTCAAGCCCGTATTCTCCCGCGATCAGGCGGATGAACCGCGAATGCGGACAGAACGGATGATGAAACAGCGTAAACATGAAGCCTTTGACTATGTGATGGTGCTTAAGAATCCATCAATGTTTTGTGCGGCGCCACACTAGTCATTCAAAACCGCGAAGCAAGGGCGCGACGCCGCATTTTGCGATTGCAGCAAGGGAGCGGATGGGCGAGAAGAGCCCCGCTTTTCCAGCCGAAATGGACCGTAAATATGTCAGATGCAATACGGGCAGTGATCCTCGGCATCATCGAGGGTGTGACCGAGTTCCTTCCCGTGTCCTCGACCGGCCATTTGCTGCTTGCTGAGCGCTTTTTCCATCTCGGCGAAGGCGCGTTCTGGGATTCGTTTACGGTCCTGATCCAGCTCGGCGCGATCCTCGCGATCGTCGTGTTGTACTTCAAGAAATTGTGGGACGTCGCGATCGGGATGTTCACGGGTGACGTCTATGCACGCCGCTTCGTGATCGGCGTGCTGGTGGCGTTCCTTCCCGCCGTCATCGTCGGTCTCGTCGGCGGCAAATACATCAAGAGTCTGCTGTTCAATCCCTGGGTGGTGTGCTTCTCGCTGATCGTCGGCGGCGCCATCCTGCTCTGGGTCGACAAGCTCGATCTCAAGGCGCGCGAGCATGACGCCACCCGGTTTCCGCTGCTGATGTATCTTTACATCGGTATCGCGCAGTGTCTGGCGATGATCCCGGGCGTGTCGCGCTCCGGTGCAACCATTGTCTCCGCCATGCTGCTCGGGGCCGATAAGCGCGCGGCGGCGGAGTTCTCGTTCTTCCTCGCCATTCCCACCATGATCGGCGCGTTCGCCTACGATTTCTACAAGAACCGCTCCGAGATGACGATGGACCACATGGGCATCGTCGCGATCGGCTTCGTGGTGTCGTTCGTCACCGCCATCATCGTGGTGAAGACGTTCCTGGAATACGTCACCCGCCACGGCTTCGTGGTGTTCGCCTGGTGGCGCGTGATCGTCGGCACCCTCGGCCTGATCGCGCTGGCACTGGGGCGGTAACCCCGAACTTCAAACAATTGACTGCGGGGATGGTTACGCGCTCTTGCGCTGGAATTGCCCGGCGGCGCGGAAACGCCAGAGATATTGCGGGGCGATCGCTTCAAGCGAGTCGGGCGCGATGCCGAGGCCTTCCAGCGTTAGCCCAGCGGCCTTCGCCGCGTCCGACACGACATTGTCGCGCGCGAGCAGCGTGACCTGGTCCGGCGTCAGCTTCAGCGCGCCCGGCGCGAATTGCAGGAAGTTGGCCTTGAAGCGGGCGAGGCCAAACGGCAGCGGCATCAGCATCGGCTTGCGATCGGCAATCGCGAGAATGGCCTCGATGATCTCGCGCATGGTCAGGACTTCCGGGCCGCCGAGCTCGTAGGTCGCGCCCGCCTTGGCCTTGCCGTCGACGGCATCCGCGACCGCGGTGGCGACGTCGCCGACATAGACCGGCTGCATCTTCGTGTCGCCGCCGATCAGCGGCAGCACCGGCGACATCCGCGCCAGCGCCGCGAAGCGGTTGGTGAATTGGTCCTCGGGGCCGAACATCACGGAGGGGCGGAAGATCGTCGCCGACGGCACCGCGGCCAGGACCGCGGCTTCTCCGGCCGCCTTGGCCCTGGCATAGCGCGAGGGCGATTCCGCGTCGGCGCCGATCGCCGAGACATGGATCAGCTGTGCCCCCGCGGCCGCGGCCGCCTTGGCGATGGTCTCGGCGCCCTTGGCCTGGACGGCGTCAAAACTCTGCGCGCCACCCTCGGCGAGGATGCCGACCAGATTGATCACGATCTGCGAATCACGCAGTGCCGCCTCAATCGAGGCCGGATAACGGACATTCGCCTGCACGGTGTGGACCTGCCCGACCTTGCCGGAGGGCTGGAGGTACCCGGCCAGCTCCGGCCGCCGCACCGCGACCCGGACCCGGTAGTCGCGCCGGCACAGCGCGCGGACGACATTCCGGCCCAAAAACCCCGATCCGCCGAAAACCGTGACGAGCGTGTCCAGATTCGATGCCATGGGATCCATTCCTGGGGTCCATATCCTGCGGGAAGAGTGCGTCTCGTCAGGCTTGTATCGGGCCGGTTTGCGATGCGCAATCCGCATCCCGAAGCGGGGTTCAAGCATGAATTGACAACCGCGTCACCGAACCGTAGTAACCGCCTCCGTGCCTAACCGGCATGCCCAGGTGGTGGAATTGGTAGACGCGCTGGCTTCAGGTGCCAGTGGCTTAACGGCCGTGAAGGTTCGAGTCCTTTCCTGGGCACCATACAATTCTGGATATCAAACAAATCCAGATAGATAAGCCCAATCAGAGTGTTGCGTTGGCCCCGACTGTGTAACAATGGGGTGTAACATTGCTGTTCAGGGTTGTTCGGCCGATGCGCCGGGACGGGTCTCAAAACAAGTGGTTCGCTCAGCGCATCCCCGCTGATGTCCGCCGCAAAGTAATCGGTGTCGCACTCGCAATCCCGCTGGGCGATAGCTTCGTTTTCGTGACGCCCAGCGAGAGCACCCAAGCCATTCGTTTCTCCCTCCGCACTGCCGATCCCAGTGAGGCCAAGACGCTTAACGCAATTGCGGCGGCCTATCTGGAGGGTGTCTGGCAAGCTCTCCGCAATGATGCACCCCTGCATCTGAGCCACCGACAGGCGACGGCCTTGGCGGGCGAACTCTATCGCGTTTGGGCGGACAGCGAGAGCCGCGCCCGGAGTGTCGCCATGGTGCACACGCCCGGAGTTGGCTGGGCGCGAGATACCGACAGCCAGGAAGAGCAGGAAGTGCAATGGGCGGCCGTCGTCGCGATGTGGGAGAAGGTCGGCAAGGATGGCGACCCCAAGCACTTGGAGAAGCCGCTTGGCCCTCTCGTGGGCCGCCTCTTGCTGACCAAGGGCATCCGCCGAGTGGATGGAGAAACGCGCGCTCTCTTGCTCACCGCCTTTTGGATGGCGCTGCGTGACGCCTTCGCGAGCCGCCAACGGAATGCAGGGGGAGACTATTCGCTCGACCCAAAGGCCGCTCGCTTTCCCGAGTGGCAGGCCCCGGTAGACGCGTCGAAGGACAAGCCAAAGCCGGGCGCCTCCAAGAATTCCCTTACCGGACTTGTCGAGGACTGGTGGAAGGAAGCCAAGCGGGCCGGTCGCAAGCCGAGCACCTATGAAAGCTATCGCAACTCGATGGCGCGGCTCGTCACATTCCTGAAGCACGACACGGCGAGCCGGGTGACGCCCGAGGATATCGTTCGCTTTAAGGACTATCGAGTGCAAAGCGGCGTGAGCCCGAAAACCGTGAAGGACAGTGACCTCGCGGGCATGAAGACGGTGTTCGGTTGGGCGGTCGTCAATCGGCGGCTCCCAAGCAATCCGGCCGAAGGCATAACCATCAAGGTCGGCAAGTCGCGCAAGCTCCGGTCCAAAGGCTTCTATGATTCGGAGGCTACAGCCATCCTGAAGCATGCCCGCGAGTTCGTGCCCGGTCGGGAAGCCCCCAAGCTGGCAGCGGCCAAGCGGTGGGTGCCGTGGCTGTGTGCCTTCACGGGCGCCCGCGTGGGTGAGATGATCCAGATTCGCAAGGAGGACATTCGCCGCGAAGGCAAGCTCTGGGTGCTCCATGTGACCCCGGAAGCGGGGCCGGTGAAGACGGATGAAGCGCGTGACGTCGTGCTCCATCGGCAGGTCGTTGAGGAAGGCTTCTTGGAATTCTTTGGGAAGTCGAAGGGCGGCTATCTCTTCATCAACCCCAAGGCCGGTGAGTTAGGCGTGCGCAACGCGGTCAAGACGGCGCGTAACAAGGTCAATGAGTTCGTGCGTGAGGTGGTCAAGGATAAGAACGTTGATCCAAGCCACGGTTGGCGCCATCGCTTCAAGACGGTTGGCATTGAGCAGGGCGTTGAGACGCGCGTTCTGGATGCTATTCAGGGGCATGCACCGCGCAATGTCTCGGAGGGCTACGGCGACGTGACCATCAAGGCTAAGGCGAACGCTATCGCCCGGTTTCCGGCCATTGATGTCGCATAAGCCACGCAGCTTACAGAACCTTCGGACCTGCAAGGTCACCTAAGGGCCCACCGAGTGTGGATGTCGCTTGCTGGCCCAAGAGAAGGAGGCCATCATGTTTACTCTTGGCCCTCGGTCCAAGTCTGCGCACCACATTCGCACTTGAACATCCGCACGATTTTACCGTTTTGCGGGTTCAGCATTTTCAAGACGGATTTGGGCTTTCGGCCGCATTCGCCGCAGGGTGCAATCGAGCTAGGATCAAAACTCGAAAACACTTCGTTCTTGAAGTCACGGTCCACTACTATCACCCAAGCCGCTGACCGACACTAAGTCTTAAAGTGAACACTTGTTCCATATGGTGGCCCCAGACGAATATCTCAAATTGGCGGAGCGATACCGGAAGGTGCTGGAAACGGCCAAGGACGCCTTCACGCGCCACAATCTGGAAGCCATGGAACGGAGCTACCGGGCCTTGGCGGAGAGCGAACGTGCACTCCGGAAGTCGGGCCGGATGGTCGAAGCCTTCGACAAGCTGCGCAACGGCGACAAAGCCAAACAGGCCAGTGTCAAATCCGACCCGGAGACAAACAGGCCGGCCCCTCGTCCTACCGGTGAATAGGCCACTCTGCATTGGAAGGTTGCCACTCACGAAAACGCCACCAAGCAGAATAATGCTCAATGGCGTTACGCTGGAACTGGAAACTGCAATCCTCCAGTTGATGTAGGTCAGGACCGTGGGCGCTTAGGTTCAAGGCTGCCTGACTGTTGCTCCGGCTTGCAATGCATCGCCGCCTTCTTGGCGAGCGCAGCTGCTATCAATTCAGCTATTCCATCGAGGGCAATTCGGTCGTTGATACGCGATGCTATGAACTCGTAGCGCGCAATGCGCCGGTCGATCTCGCCACACTTCTCACACATAGCTCACCGCGATTGTTGAGGGCGGGAGCGTGCAGAACTCTCAGTCACCGAAAGGCCAAGGAACAGGCGGCGATCAGGCGACCTTACAGCACCTAGTCAGTTCCAGATACTGGAACGAAATTAGGCTACTTCTAAATCGACTTAGGCGTCGGAAACAGGCTGAACTAGGGGGACCTTAGAACCGGCCGTCCACCCGGCTAGCGGCCCTCATTGTCGCTCGGGTCACAGGCGGCCTCGTCACATCGAGCAGATATGGTCCGGTTCGCGCACGCAAGCCGACATCGACTTAGCTCCTAGCGCGTGTTCGCATAGTCTGTTGCTGCCGCTTTGCAGGCCGCCATCCTTGAGCAGGCCAGCACAGCGCCGTCGCGCAGGGCACTCTCATAGGAATCGTCTTTGTGGTTCGCGTGAAGATAGGCCCCGAGCAAAGCCGCTGCGGCCAAGATCACGAAGTAACGGAGCCGCTCCATGATGAGCCGCGCCTTGGGGTCCTTCTCGATGCGGGTGACCGTCGCCAAAAAGATGGCCGGTGTGCTGACCAAGAGGATGACGGCTTTGATGCTGCCCGATTCTACATCCAGCCGGTTGAGAAACTGGTGTTCGAGCCAAAGGCAAAGCGCGATGAATCCCCAGATGGTGGCCCAACGGCTAGCGTAGTCGAACAGGGCCTTGATGGGCTCCTCCTCGTGAGGCTCTGGGGCGGTGCTCTCGGTGCTGGCCATTCGTGCGTTCCTGAGTATTGGCTAGCGCAATGTAGACGATAGTCATCATCTCTCAATGGAAAATTGGGACTCATAGTCCGTAGACCGAAAGTCATCATCGCGGCCTGCTCCCGTGGATGGAAGACCAGACTGGCATCGTTGACGTGTTGGCGGAGGCCGTGCGGAGGGCTCGTAAGGAACTGGGGCTGTCCCAAGAGGATTTGGCCCTAGAGGCTGGGCTAGATCGCACCTATGTCAGTCAGGTCGAGCGGGGCACTCGTAACTGCACCATCATCGTCCTGGCCCGCTTGGCTCGCGCCCTGAAGACGACCCCTGACCGGTTGCTTGTCCCCCACAAGAGGGCCCGGGGTCAGGCCTGAATCTCGTCCGGTGTCAGGCAGGTCACTTTTAGCACTGGACCTCGGGTTAGGGCCCGAACAGGACCGTTGATTTAGCTCAATGACCACTGTCGTCCTCTTGCCAAGCTTAAGGCATGAATGAGCCGGAGTCCGAGAAACGTCCGACGCCCAAGCCGACGCGCATGGAGGAGGCTCGACGCATCATCGAGGAGTATGCCGATGACCTTCGCGAGATCATCAGGAAGCTGCGTCAGAGGATCAATTGAGACCGCCTTGGTCCGCGCACATGGTTCGGCCCTATAGAGGAGACCGAAGGGTTAGTCTTAGGCTGTCCTTTGAGGGGGCCATGTAGGAGGGGTGGTGGTCACTCACCCGAGCTTGGAGGTGAACCCTTCAGGGTTGGTGAAGGGCGACCCTTAGAGGCCGCACTAGGGGTGACAATGGAGGAGGGGCGGTGTCACTCTCCCATCTTGAAGGCAGCCCTTACAGGCCCCCCCCGAGAAGGACCTCTAAGTTCTAACCCTCTGAGATTCCCTCCCCTCTAGCTTCCTCCTCCATTAGCGGAGGCATAAGGGCCAATTTTGCCCTAAGCATCTGTTATTTCGTGCAAAATTCTCTGGAGACAATCGCGCACGGAGATCCCGTCCACGCCTTGAAGGCGACCTGCATCGCGTCGGCTGCAAAGTCGGCTTTTGATTCCGCGACCAAAACAGCGTCATGCAGCGGCAGGGCGGTGACGCCACTGCTCGCGAGATGCGTGATGACCGTGATCAGCATGTCGCTCTCGATGCGCATCAACTGAAAGCCCAACCCGGTCCCGAATAGATGAGCGATAGGCGCATGGCGCGCCGCTAGCATCTTGATCGCGTCCCGGAGCTTAGTGCCCGAGGGGAAATGTTGAAGCGTGCCCTCCGGCCAATTCCGCAATGGGCCATCCGCGAACAACATCGCGTTCATCAGCCGTTTCCAGCCAGCACGCCCGGAGCCGTCACCGGCTACATTATATATGTCACCTTCCGGCTGCGGTTGTCCCGCCCTTACGTATGCGAGGCGCGGGAAGAGTTGCATGTAATCGACATCGGCAATTCGCTCGCCATTAATCCGAATGCGCTCAAACCGCTCGGCTCGTTCCATGCCCATCCAGAAACCGCCAGCGAGCCTGCCTCCGTGCTGCCAATTCTCGTTATTGAAGATACGCCGAAGAGAGCGGCGATAGGGCGCGATGACTTGGCCATCCCTCCCTAAAGAAAGGCCGTTGTCCTGACCGGTCACCTCGATATCCGCGCTGCGCAAAAACTTATTGATGCGCCGCATCTGCCCCGCAAGCTGGCGGGTCTTGGCTGTCTCCGGGAAGGGAATCGTGGCCGCTCGCCCGTCATCATCCTTGCCTTCCTTCAAGATGATCAGAGCGCGGGCGTCGATTTGCTCAACGCTTCGCCAATCGGGTGGTGCCAGCGGAAGATGCTGAGCGAGCGCCGTGCTTGGTCGAATGAGCGACGGCACCCGCATTCTAGCGGACAGCTTATATCCCCTTCGCTCCTCTTCGATCATGCCAAGCGATGCAAGCCCATCTATGGCGGACAGGAAGTGCTGGCCGTATACCGGGTTGGCGCTGCCATCTCCCCGCCAAAGAAAGCCGTGCGACCGGGGCACCGCGAGCTTGGGGCCGGACTCGATTGCGCTGAGCAGGATCAAGTTGCAGGCCAGCGCTTCAACGGCGAGGCCGAACTTCTCCTTGTCCGCCTCTTTTCGCGCTCGCTCCCTCGCGCCGGTATTGGTCTCGTGCAGCAACAGCGCATCGCGCAAACGTTGAACCGCACCGGCAAGCTCGGTCGTCTTGGCCCGGAGCAGTGGATCGAACCACATTATGTTGGGTGTTTGCGTCATGATGGGGGCGTGAGGCGCGTGTTGAAAATGACCTCCCCGAACCCTCGACATGCACGCACTGCTTCATTCCGACCAGATAGCTCGTGCGAACACTGCGGCTTGCGATTTCCTCCGGACATGAATCAGCTCGCCGCGCGGGGCCGCCCGTAGCGTTGCCGATGGGCCAGGACGCCCGCGACATGCTTCTCGATGACCCATTCGCAGGGCCGCTCCAGCATCCACCCCATCTCCCGCAGCACCCGTCCTGTGGACTTGGGGAAGGCGTGCATCTCGGTCCGCCGCTTGCGGCCTTGGTGGTCCTCCACGACCCAAACACGATGCGTGCCCGAGGCCAGCCGGTGAACCGCCTTGCAAATCTGGACCGTGCGGAACTCCTTCGCCCGGGGCGCCGTGGCGTCAGCCTTGATCAGCGCGGAGACAGCGAGCACGATGGAGACTATTCGCTGCGGAGGCACGCCTTCAACGCGGAGCCTCGCCAGTCCGATCTTGGCCCGCCTTGTGGCAGACATGCCTTTGAGGCGCGTCACAATTTCCACCGGGCCAGCGTCCTCTAGGGCCCGTCCCATGTCCGCAATCGCGGCGGCGATGAACGTATCGTTAGCTGCCCGAAGGCCGACATACGCGGTCGCTGCCGTGATGAATGGCCGCAACTCGGAAGCCTTGAAGCTCGGCCGCCAATAGGACCCATGACGCGCCCGGTGCTCTACGTGTCGTCGGCAATGGAATGGAGCGAGGCCTTCGCGGGCCGCCTTCATGGTCGGGCGCCCGCAGCCGGGAATGGCGCACTTGGCTGATGCTGCGAGCGGGCCCAGTCGAATGCTCTCCTTCAGGGCCGCCCTGCGCCTGTTTCGAGGGCTAGGGACGGGCATCGCCCCGACCTTCCAGCAAAAACCGCTCATGCACCGCGTCAGCCAAATCCAAAGCGTAGCGGAGCAGTTCTTCGTATGCCCCCAGTGTGATATCGAGCCCCGGCATTTTGCTTGCCCTAGTAGCCCGTTTTCCATGAGCGACAAGCTGACGCTTGAACAGTGTGACTGCGAATAGAATGGCACTTTCTCGCACACGCGCTTTGCGGCGAGTATTTTGCCCCATAGCCCGCACAACGTCCTTGTAAACCCACCTTAGTGTCGCGCGGCGATAGTCGTAGTGCCCACCGTCTTTTTGCTCACGGGTGTCTGCCAGCGCCGGAGTGTTCGCCACGATACGGCGCAGATAGAAGTTCCCTTGGCGGCCTCCGGGACCCGCGTAGGCCACGTAAAGATATTTTTGCTTGGACCAATCAAACCGAAACCGTCCCCCAGCAATTTCCAGCAACAGCATGACCACGAAATACCAAGGGTCGAAATATCGCTTGCTCCGGGATTTGCCCGCTTCGGCCGACGGGTCCTCGATGACAACGGCAACGGCGGGTAGGGGGAGTCCGCGAGCGTCCGGGACGAAGTCGGCTTCAAGTATCGAGCTAGTGGGAAAGCGGGCTCGGACTATACGCGAGGCGTCCGGCAGTTTCTTTCGCTTTCCCTGCACATAGGCGACCTCTTCTTTCAAGTATGCAAGGCAGGCAGCAAGGGTCTCACGAGCTGGCGCATCATATTCGATGAGCGGTGTCGAATTTTTCTTGGGCATTTCCCTATTCCAGAGCGATTGTGCAATCTCTGTAATGTAGGAATCCGCGCGACGAATTTCGAGGAATTGATGCTGGAAATTTGTCGCTTGAAGTTATCGGACCGTATGATTCGCTATCGCTTGGTCCTATTGCATCCTAGCGAGTCGTGCTTCGATCAACTTGACCTGTGGTGCTGACCACTTCGCTCTGCCCCTAGCCGTAGGGATACCCTGAGTGGTCAAGGCGCGTGCGACTTCGGTGGGTGAAGTAACCCCCTTCGCTCTCAGCTTCTTCAAGAGAGGCGCTAGGTCCGCCGCTCGTCTATCTGCAAGTCGTGACTGTTCGTCCCTCCCGCGTGCTTGTGTATCGCTAGACAGATTCCCTCCGCGGTGTCCCCCCAGCCGCTGTCCCCTTGCCTTAGCTGCTGCCAGTGCTGCCTTGGTGCGAGCAGAGATCAGACCGGCCTCTAGCTCTGCAACTGCCGCCATCTGTTGAAGCATGAAGCGCCCGGTGGGTCCCTCGATGGCAGGAAGGTCAGCAAAGCGGACGTCCACCCCCGCCTCTAGGAGCCTCTCTAGGAACCCCACCGAGCGGGTCAGGCGGTCCACCTTGGCGACCACAAGGGCCGCCCGGTGCAGACGCGCTGCCGTGAGTGCCTCATCCAAGGCAGGTCTATCGTTACGACGTCCGCTCTCGACCTCGGTGAACTCAGCGATAACGTTCGCGAGCCCATCCCCTACGTGGTTCGCAACGGCGGCTCTCTGTGCATCGAGGCCTAAGCCTGATTGGCCCTGCTTGCGGGTCGACACTCGATAGTAGGCGACAAATCGGCGCTTCACGGTCATTCCCCTCTCGATGGTGGCCCGCGAAAAACTTAGTCAACGAGCGTTGTCACCATATTTTTCGGATGAATCGCCCGGCAAGAGGGGCCGCATGAGTCAAATGGACTCAGGCCACTCGCAGAGCTAGCGCTCTGTTTGCACAAGGTGAAACATTAAGGGGCGCAAACGGTGGATATACGGCTGCACGCTTCCTTCGCACTACTAGGGCACGGGGGGGAAAGCACGCAGCTGATGCCGCGAGGTGACGCCTCAGATTTTTGGCCCACGCGCAATTTTCGGCCGGGGGGCCCCGAGGAGCGGTGGCGTTCGATCAGTCGGCGGTTACAATTTCAAGATAGTCAAAGTGCCATGGTTTCGTGGCGCGGAGCTGATAGAGTGAGATGGCATCGGCGGAGACTGCAATGCATTCTCTCAGCTCAATGTCTCTCCATTTCCTATCCTTGAAAAAGTATTGTCTGAAGAGGCTCTTTATTAAGCTCGCGGCCTTAGTCGCAGCTGCGGCTGCTCGGGCAGGCTCTTCCGAAACATTATAGACGAGCAATATGGAGAGTGAGTAGGGGTCATCCGGGCCCTCGTGAACTACATCTCTGCCCGAGTCGATATCAAACAGCACGGCCAATATATCGGTTCCGGTGCCCTTGATGGCGTTAGCAATCTTCTTGTGCGTTTCGGCAGGCCTTTCCTTAAGCCTACGATCGAACTCATTCGGAAAGATAGATCGATGATACCGAGACGATAACCAAGATTGAAGAGTGAAATGTTCGTCCTGTGTTAGCCTCACGTCCTGCTGAGGGGTCTCGGCTAACAGCAATTCCTTATTTACGGTTTTCTTATCGGTTGCCAGAAAATCGGCAGCAATTGAGGTCGCACCTGCCGAGAAAGTCAGGTGCAATCGGCGAGGGCTTTTGCCATTTGTATAATGGCCGTCGACGGCGCTAATCTTTCGGCCAATAATGATTTCGCAGACCGGCTCTACGGCCGCACTCTCCAGCACGTCGCAGTCGTGCGAGACGAGCATAGCGATCGCATCATGAGCATCCGAAGCGAGCAGCCCGAGCTTTGCAGCACTCGTCGCGCTTAAAACGCAGCCTTGCTCCCAAGCAGTATCATTCCGAGTTTCTTGCATTGGTCATGACTTGTCGACCAACGTCGGAACGCCATGCCCGAGCAGGTTCTGTGGTTTTCGATCAGCAAACAACTTGGCGAGTGCACCCCTTTGTTCGGCCTCTACCCGAGCCAGCTCCACAAGAGCGTGCGCTGCATCCGTTCCACTGCCTCCCCCGGCAACTACGTCCAAAAGCGTTTTGCCGCCGGGCAATTTGCGCCTGAGGAACAGCGCGCGCTCTGGCAAATTCGCAGCCGTGATCACATTCGATGCGGACTTAAGCTCCATCACCTTCGCCAAGTTCTCAGGCTTGATCGCGCCGCCATCCAACCAATTGTAGAGGGCTTGACGGGACACCCCTAAGCATCGAGCCAAATCCGCTATTGTTAGGTTCAGCGTCGACCTAATGTTCTCGATGTCGGAAGTGATAGCGGGTGCTTGCGGTGTGGTTGGGAGGTCACGCGGCTTGCTGAAGATGTTCTTGCTCTCGCGAAGCGCATGATAAGCAGGCGTGTAGTCACCGCCCGTTCCCACACTGAGCAGCATAGTGAAGGTTACGAGAGGGACCAAAACGCTCCCATTCCAATGATTGGGAGTCGTGCGATCCACGTTTTCAATCCCAAACTGTGAGGGCATAGGGCGTTACCATTTGTTCAAAAGATCGGCCAATATCACTGTGCAGCGAATCGAGTGTCGTTTCTATCCGATTCAACTCAAAATCGTAACGTTCTTCAGTCCAGCTATCGGTATCGATTACAGCATATTCTCCGGAAATCTGATGCGAGAAGCGATCGGGCAGTTGCAAATGAAGGGGCTGCAGGTCTTCTGGGAAGGCTAACCCCCCTTCCTTTTGGCTGATGATGACCGATCTACTTACAAGTGTCGAATTGCCGTTCACCGTTCTTGTTTCAGAGAGCGAATGAGCAAGTTGCCGATCTGGGAAGCTGCTGCTTAGACCTAGGACACAGGGCTGAAGATATTCTGAGACCGTCTCCCCGGACCGGGGCAGCACAGCGTCCAATACTCGGATGCCAACCCGTTCCGAATAACTCAGACCGGCTTCCTTATGAACAGTCTGAAGCCCCATAAGAAGAGCGGATAGAAAGGGCGCGAAAGTATCGTAGTCGGTTGTTTGATAGGTCAGCCAAGACTGGTCGAGAACGAAGGCTGAGGTCTTCCGCGCATTGCCGAACAAATAGCGCGTCACAACTGAAGTTTTTGGCACGGCCGCTCCCAGCTCCAGATGCGCCATCTGGATCTTTTGGAAGTCGGGATAGCCCGCCTTTCGCAAGCTCTCTTGGATCGTAGGGACATAAGTGTCGAGAGCCGCCAGCGGGTTGAATCTGACTTGGGCGAGCGCGAAGTAAATCGGCGCATTTTTCATTTTCTTGCCCACGGCCACCGCTCCACGCTCGCATTCAATTGACACTTCAGTTGACACTTTACAAGTTACTTGACAGTTGAGAAGGGAAATTTCGTGGCGGAATTGATTCCTTATTGCTCCGCGCACCCCTTCTGGAACCAAGAGCAAGTAACGAGACTGTGTAACATTCTTGTGGGAGCGGTTGTAAAACATTAGATTATTCAATACGATACAGGATGGGTCAGCCAATCCTTTCCTGGGCACCATCTCCTACTCAAGCGATTGAAATCGCTTTTGCAGGGAATTTGAGTTGCTGACCGGTACTCAAAACCGAGGCACGGCGATCGCAGGCGATCTGGAGGCTGGCTTCAGTCGTTCAGGCAAGCGCTACGCGCCGACGTCCACCGCGCTCGCGGCCGAAGCCGTCATCGCTATGTGGGAAAAGGTCGGCAAAGCTGATGACCCCAAGCGCCTAAGAGCTCTCAGTGCTCGTTGACCGCGGCGCCGAGCTTGATCAGGCTCAGCGAGCGGTTCGCGGTCTCGCGCAGGCGGCAGTAGCTCGCGCTGCCCCGGTACATGCCGGGATCGACCTTGTCGAAGACCGCGCAGAAGCCATCACGCGACGCGGCGAAAGTTTTCTGCGAGTCATTGACCGCCTTGATCACGTCGGCGAACCCGCCGGCCTGAACCTTCTTTAGCGCCTCATTGGTTTTCAGCGTCCAAATGGCGAGTTCGCGCGCCGCGCAGGCTTTCCATTTGGCGACATCGTCATTCGCGCCCTCTGCCGCTTTGATGCAGGGGTCGGCGACGAGCCCAACGCACGCGCCGCCGAAACCGCCGGTTTTCTCCGCGGTCTTCAGGCAGCCATCGATCACCGCAAGTTCGGCTGGCGCGATGCCTTGGGCGAAAGCCATCGATGCGATCGGGAGGCTTGCGGCGAGCATCGCGACGGCAAGTTTGAGCTTCATTGGAGATCTCCGTTCGACGCATCGAAAATATGGAACAGAACACCACTGCGAGCGCATGAAGCTCAGCGAGACGGTAGACCGGCGGATGTGGCGGAAGGGCCGGACGGCGAGTGCGAAGGGAAAACGAGGGGGTATGCGGCTTCGGCTACGCCCTCTCCAATCAATGCCTTTGATGTGCCTTGACCTGACTTACGGGATTTTCGACCAATAGGTGATACATGCAACTTTGGTCATCGAAGGCCCAGCGTTGGTTCACCTGAATGTGGAACAGGAGCTACGCTGACGAATAATGACGGCGGGACCGCTTAAGGCACGCACTGGCGATCTCCACGCTGCGCGGTCGCGGTCTCGCGGGGGCCTCCATTTGGACAACTGAAGGTGACGATCGAGTCTTTTCCTGGGCACCACACCCAACCCAAGTCGTTGAATCGCTCCCGCCGGTGACACCACCTCCGCCCCCGAAGCCGGTGACTGCGGCCGCCGCCGCCGCCGAAACCGGTAGCTGAAGCGATTTCGGGCATTTTCCGGCAATGCGATTAATAACAGCTCGGGGATGAGACGATGCAGGTTCGCTTCGAAGATTTCCAAGTGTAAACAGCTGCTTGGGAGGCCTCGGAAGCCCGCCGTTGAGCGGAATTTCATTCCGCCAATCCCCCCTCGGTTGCATCGTCCGAATTTACCCCGCTTTAGACAAACTAGCTCTAAGTCAGCGGGCAGGCTCGCATCCGGCCGTCGGCGAGCGCGGAGCCATCGGGCTCGCTTTGTCGTGGGGGAAGCGGTGGATCAGCATCAGGTCTGGCACGAGCCGGCATTCGACAAGGCTGCGAACGCGATCAGCCCGTTTCTCCTGAGATCGGGAATTTATCTGTTCCTGATCTCGTTCATCTGCCTGTTCTACGTCTTGAACGCGCCGCTTCTGCTCGGCCATTACGATCTGGGCTGGCATCTGGCGGCCGGAGATATCATCCGGGAACGCAACGCCATCCCGCTCCGCGACCCCTGGTCGTTCACCCACGGCGACAAGCCATGGCTCAACCTGTCCTGGCTCTGGGACGCGCTTGCCAGTGCGACGTTTCAATACGCAGGCTTTGGCGGCCTCGTCCTGCTGACGGTGGCCTGCGGCGCAGCGATCGTCGGCATCCTGACCGCGATCTCTCTCGGCTACGGCGCGTCGGCGATCGCGGTCTGCGTCTCGGTCTTCTTGGCCTGCCTGCTCTATCCCGCTTACGAAGCTTCGCCGAACATGTATCTCGCGGTCTCGCCGAATGCTTGCACGATGTTGTTCTGCGTCGTCTTCTATCGCGAATGCCTGCGACGAACGCGATGGTTCGTGCTTCCCGTGTTGATGGTGCTCTGGGCCAATCTGCACGGCGGTTTTCTGCTCGGCTTTTTCGTGATCGGCGTCTTCTGCGGCGGCGCCGTGCTCAGAACGGCCTGGGCCGACCTCAGGATTCTTGCTCTCGCGGGGATCGGGTGCCTTGCCGCGACCTTCGTCAATCCGCTTGGCTGGAATATCTATGCCGGTGCCGCCGCGACTATGGGGCACTTCGTCCAGGGCAATATCGGCGAATGGCTGTCCTACTATCACAACATGGAAATGCCGGGCAGCATTCCCGGCATCCTGTACATGTTGGCCTTCGTCGCGCTCGAGCTTCGCTACAGAAACTCCAGACCGATCCCGCTCGAGCCGAGATTGATGTCCTGGCTGTTCCTGATTCTGGGGCTGTATCAGTTCAGGTACATCGCTTTTTTCTTCATCTTCTCGACCGCGCCGATGGCGCTTCACCTCAGCCGCTTGCTGCCTGAGCGTCTCACCGGTCGGGACGTGAGGGGAGCGTTGCTGGCCGCCGGCATCGTCGGTCTCGGCACCCTGCCGATGGCCTATTTGAACGTTGCGCCGGCGTTCGCACTTCCGCCGATGCTGTCGAGCGAAGATGCCGGCTATCTGCAAAAGCATCTCGCAGGTCGGCGGGTCCTGAACAATTGGAACGTCGGTGGCTACCTGATCTTCGCGACGCACGGCACCGTCCCCCCATTCGTCGATGGTCGCGCCGCGACCGCCTATCCGGACGATTTGCTGCGCGACTATTTCGAGCTGGTGAGCTGGGAGATCGACGAAGCCGCGTGGGACATGGTGCTCGACAAATACCGGATCGACGCCGTGCTGTGGGTCAAGGCGCACGAACAGCTGCGGCGATTTCTGGTGGAGCGGCGAGGCTGGCGCGAGCAATACACCGGCGCTTACGAGACCGTTTACGTCAGGCCGCAATCCGGTTTGGCCGGCGAAGCCAAAAGACAATGACGACAGGCGCCGCGGCTCTGTATGACCAGCCGCGCCTGATGCTTGCGCCGGCGGCTGCCAGCGGATACATCGCGGCCGGCCCTCGCCAGCATCTGTCCCGGGGATTGGCCTGCAAAGCGCACCGATTCGATTGAGGTTTGAAACGCCATGACCGTACGCCTGCACCGCGGCGACCTGCCCGATCTGTCCCGCTATACCGGAGCGGTGGCGATCGACACCGAGACCATGGGCCTGAACCCGCATCGCGACCGGCTCTGCGTGGTGCAGCTCTCGCCCGGCGACGGCAGCGCGGACGTGGTGCAGATCCCCAAAGGTCATACCGACGCGCCGAACTTGAAGGCGCTTTTGGCCAATCCCGCGAACACGAAAATCTTCCATTTTGCGCGGTTCGACGTCGCGGTGCTGTACCAGACGTTTGGTGTCATGACCGGGCCGATCTACTGCACCAAGATCGCCTCCCGCCTGATCCGCACCTATACCGACCGCCATGGCCTCAAGGACCTCGTGCGCGAGGTGCTCAATGTCGACCTCTCCAAGCAGCAGCAATCGAGCGATTGGGGTTCCGACAGCCTGACCGAGCCGCAGCTCGCCTACGCCGCCTCCGATGTGCTGCATCTGCACGGCTTGCGCGAGCGGCTCGATGCCATGCTGGCGCGGGAAGGCCGCACGGCGCTGGCCAAAGCCTGTTTCGACTTCCTGCCGACCCGCGCTTTGCTCGATCTCCAGGGCTGGGCCGAAGAGGACATTTTCGCGCATTCCTAGCGTTTAGCGCGGCGGCAAGCTGGGCGGTCGCCCCGTTTCAGACACTTTCGTAACGGCCTGTCGCGGGCTGCATATTTTGGCGTTGCCGGCTACAATGGGGCGCCCGCCAGCCGGACCAGGCGAGCGACACCTCAGGAGCCCAGGTGAATTCGGCCCATAATCCCACCTACGACGCCGCGCTCGCGGCGAAGTTCGCCAGCGCGGCGCGCCACAGCCGCCTGGTGCGGATTCTGCGCATCGCGGTGCCGACGACAGTGGCCGCGGCCATGGGTCTGCTCGTCCTCATCTCGACCATTTTCAACCCGTTCCAGATCCCCGTGAAGCTCGACTCCGGAAATCTCGTGGTCACTGGCACGAAGATCACGATGGAATCGCCGCACATGTCCGGCTTCACGCCGGACCAGCGGCCCTACGAGCTCTGGGCCAAGACCGCGACCCAGGACATCACCGATCCCGATCATGTCGATCTCCATGATTTGCGCGCGAAGGTGCTGATGGAAGACCAATCGACCCTGTTCCTCGATGCCCGCACTGGACGGTTCGACAACAAGCAGCAGCAGCTCGACCTGCACAAGGACATCTTCCTGCGCACCTCGACCGGCTACGAGGCGCGGCTGAACTCGGCCTTCGTCGACATGGGCAAGGGCACGGTCTCCTCGGACGAGCATGTCGACGTCAAGCTGACCAACGGAACGCTGACGGCCGATCGGCTGCGGATCACGGAAGGCGGCGACGTCATCCGCTTCGAAGGGAATGTGGTGATGCACCTCGACAAGCTGGACGATCCTGCCGCCGCTCAGCCCGCGCCGACTGAACCCGCGCCGGCTGCGAAGACACGTACGCCCCAGAACAAGTCCGCCAATTCAAAGTGATTTTCATGATCAGGTTTTTTCCGCGCAACGACGGCAAGCGGCGCGTCATCCCGGGTGCGGCCGCGCTCGCCGTCGGCATCGCACTGGTCGCAACGGGTGCGGCGATCGCGCAGAGCACGATGCAAGGCGTGCCCAACGCGATGCAGGGCTTCTCGCAGAACCGCGATCAGCCGATCCAGATCGAGGCCGCCTCGCTCGAGATGCGCGACAAGAAGAAGGAAGCGACGTTTTCCGGCAATGTGAAGGTCATTCAGGGCGACACCACCATGACCTCGAAGACGCTGGTGGTGTTTTACGATTCGGGCGGCGACAAGCCGGCCGCGCCGCAGCCTGCGGCAAAGGCGGCAAAGGGGGCGCCGATGCAGTCGGCGACGCCGGGACCGGGCGGCAACTCCTCGATCAAGCGACTGGAGGCGCGCGGCAATGTCGTCGTCACCCAGAAGGACCAGGTGGTCACGGGCGAGACCGCCGTGTTCGACACCCGCACCAACCTCATCACCATGCTCGGGGGCGTCGTCTTGACGCAGTGCAAGAACGTGCTGCGCGGCGACCGGCTGGCGGTCGACATGACCACGGGCGTGTCGCGTGTGGAATCCGATAGCGGCCGGGTGCAGGCGCTGCTGCCGCAGGGCGGCGGCAATGATTGCGGATCCGGAGGCGCGGGCAAGCCCGGCGCGGGACCTCTGCAATTGCCTGGCGCAACTAAACCCAAATAAGTCAGCGTAGACCCAAGCCCGTCAAAGTAAATTTGAAGAATGATTTCAGACGCTTGGGTCGATCATCGCCGATCCGAGGTTGAAGCTTGCGTGCCGAGACTGTATCTAGCGCGAAGGGCTTTCGAAGCGGGGTTCGCCGCTTTTCGGGCGTGTTTCACTGGGCATGAGACATCCCTTCATTCATGCTGCGTCGGCGAATTCTGAAGCCGGCGCGGCAGATCGCGCGAAGACCGCGCAGGATCGTCGCGAAAGGCTAGAAGGCGGGGATGGTCGATCTCTTCAGCATGTTCCGTCGGCGCCCCGCCAAACGCGGCCGGCCAGGATTTGCGCGCCAGGACATCACCGCGCTCGGTGACAGCGTCGGCGGCCTCGTGGCCAGCCCTGTCAGGGACGCGCCGCCGATCGCCCGTAACCAGCCGATGCACGCACCCGATCAGTTCCAAGGGGACTATCAAGCCGAGCAGCCCCGGGCCCAGGCGGTTCATCCCGTGAGGGCTGCCGGCAGGCCCAACGGGTCCGGCGGGCCTCAGCTCTTGAAGCGGCCGGGCTTCCTGGCTGTGCATAGCGTGGAAAAGAGTTTTGGCAGCCGCCAGGTCGTGCGCGGCGTCAGCATCTATGTGCGCCGTGGCGAAGCGGTCGGCCTGCTCGGCCCCAACGGCGCCGGCAAAACCACCGTGTTCTACATGATCACCGGCCTGATCAAGGCCGATCGCGGCGCGATCGAGCTCGACGGCCACGACGTCACCAAGCTGCCGATGTATCAGCGCGCGCGGCTCGGGATCGGCTATCTGCCGCAGGAGGCCTCGATCTTCCGCGGTCTCACCGTCGAGCAGAACATCCGCGCCGTGCTCGAAGTGGTCGAGCCGTCGCGCAAGAAGCGCGAGCAGCAGCTCGACTCGCTGCTCGACGAATTCAACATCACGCGCCTAAGGAAATCGCCGTCGATTGCGTTGTCCGGCGGTGAGCGGCGCCGCGTCGAGATCGCGCGCGCACTAGCGACGCGTCCGAACTACATGCTGCTCGACGAGCCCTTTGCCGGCATCGATCCGATCGCGGTCGGCGACATCCAGGACCTCGTCCGCCATCTGACCAACCGCGGCATCGGCGTGCTGATCACCGACCACAATGTGCGCGAGACGCTCGGACTTACCGATCGCGCCTACATCGTCTATGCAGGTGAAATCCTGACCGAGGGGAGCCCGGATGAGATCGTCGCCGATCCGGACGTGCGCCGCCTTTACCTTGGCGAGGAATTCCGCCTCTAGCCCGTTTTTCCAATTCGTCAAGACGTGTACATCGGGCTTGGACTAGGATAAGCAAAAATCGGACCAACTTTTGGGATCGGTTCTTGCTTCATGGCGCTTTCGCAGAGATTAGAGTTCCGGCAATCGCAGTCGCTGGTCATGACGCCGCAGTTGATGCAGGCGATCAAGCTGCTGCAATTGTCCAATCTCGATCTCACGACGTTCGTCGAAGAGGAACTCGAGCGTAATCCCCTGCTGGAACGGGCCAATGACGAGCCGCCCGCGGGCGAGGGCCCGGCCGAGACCGGCCAGTTCAATGACAGCGACGGCGGCCACAACGACGAGCCGGGCGGCGGCCCGGGCGAAGCCTTCGAGCCCGGCCAGGAAGAGTGGATGAGCAAGGATCTCGGCACCCGCGCCGAGATCGAGCAGACCATGGACACCGGGCTGGACAACGTCTTCTCCGAGGAACCCGCCGAGGCGGCCGCGCGCAACGCCCAGGATGCGGCGCCGACCACCTATACCGAATGGGGCGGCGGCGCCTCCGGTGACGAGGACTACAATCTCGAAGCCTTTGTCGCCGCGGAGACCACGCTCGGCGACCATCTCGCCGAGCAGCTCTCGGTTGCCTTCACCGGGGCCGCGCAGCGCATGATCGGCCAGTATCTGATCGACCTCGTCGACGAAGCCGGCTATCTGCCGCCGGATCTCGGCCAGGCCGCCGAACGGCTGGGCGCATCGCAACAGGACGTCGAGAACGTTCTTGCCGTACTGCAGAAATTCGATCCGCCCGGCGTCTGCGCGCGCAATTTGAGCGAATGCCTGGCGATCCAGCTCCGCGAGCTCGACCGCTACGATCCCGCGATGCAGGCCCTGGTCGAGCATCTCGACCTCCTCGCCAAGCGCGACATCGGAGCCTTGCGCAAGGTCTGCGGCGTCGACGATGAGGACATCGCCGACATGATCGGCGAGATCCGCCGGCTCAATCCCAAGCCCGGCATGAAGTTCGGCACGGCCCGGCTCCAAACCATGGTGCCCGATGTCTATGTCCGCCCGGGACCCGATGGCGGCTGGCATGTCGAGCTCAACAGCGACACCTTGCCGCGCGTGCTGGTCAACCAGACCTACTATTCGCAGCTCTCGAAGAAGATCGGCAAGGACGGCGACAAATCGTATTTCACCGATGCGCTTCAGAACGCGACCTGGCTGGTGCGTGCGCTCGACCAGCGCGCCCGCACCATCCTGAAAGTCGCAACCGAAATCGTGCGCCAGCAGGACGGCTTCTTCACCCATGGTGTGGCGCATCTGCGACCGCTGAATCTGAAGGCCGTCGCCGACGCCATTCAGATGCATGAATCCACGGTGTCGCGCGTCACCGCCAACAAATACATGGCGACCAATCGCGGCACGTTTGAGCTGAAATATTTCTTCACGGCCTCGATTGCCTCGGCCGATGGCGGCGAGGCTCATTCGGCCGAAGCCGTGCGCCACCACATCAAGCAGCTGATCGATGCGGAGGCGCCCTCCGCGATCCTGTCCGACGACACCATCGTGGAACGCTTGCGCGGCTCGGGCATTGATATCGCCCGCCGCACGGTCGCGAAGTACCGCGAAGCCATGCGCATTCCTTCCTCGGTGCAACGCCGTCGCGACAAGCAGAGCGCTCTTGGTAACGTCGTCTCCACCGCCATGGCCGATCGCTCCCGCAATCCCGAACCGGCCTGATTGCGCCGGCGCGAAATCGCGCTACTCTCGATCTGCTATCGGGCCCAAATCCAGGCCAGGCACGAACCAAGTGAGGTTCACATGACTCTCCGCATCTCGGGAAAGAGCGTCAACGTCGGCGAGGCCCTGCGCGGCCGCGTCAACGACCGGACTGAAGAGGTCCTGCGCAAATATTTCGACGGCAATTACTCTGGTCACATCACGCTGAGCAAGGACGGCTTCGGCTTCCGCACCGACTGTGCGCTGCATCTTGATTCGGGAATCACGCTCGAGGCCGATTCCAACGCACCGGACGCCTATGCCAGTGCCGACCAGGCGCTGGTGATGATCGAGAAGCGGCTCAAGCGCTACAAGAGCCGGCTCAAGGATCGCTCCGCCCGCAAGGCCCATGTCGCCTCCGCGGCGCTGGCCGCGATGGATGCCACCAGCTACGTGCTGGAGGCACCGGGCGAGGATGAGGATGAGGACGAGATCACCGGCTACAGCCCCGTCATCATCGCCGAGGCCACCACCTCGCTGAAGCCGCTGTCCGTGAGCGAAGCGGTCATGGAACTCGACCTCAGCGGGGCGCCCTGCCTGGTGTTTCAGCACGGCTCCTCCGGCCGGGTGAACATCATTTACCGCCGGGCCGACGGCAATGTCGGCTGGATAGACCCCCCGGGGGTCAAGACGGACGGCAAGGTGGGTGGCAAGGCGTGAGGCCGTCGGGCGACGCTCTGGGGGCACCGCGCCGGGGCCCCTTTCCGCCTTAACAATGACCGGGGCAAAGCTGCACGCGGGAGTTGGCACCGGGATTGCGTTGGAGTAGAAGCCCCCCACATCAGGGGCGAGCTAAGTCCGCCTCCTGCTTCATCTTCTTGACGTCGGCCCGCCCAGGTTCTTTGTCCAGGCTGGCCAATTCGGAACCTGACGTTTTCATTCACCTCGGAAAACTTCCATGCCGATTACCGATCTGGTCGCGCCCGAGGCGATTCTCCCGGCATTGAAGGTCAACAGCAAGAAGCAGGCGCTTCAGGAACTCGCGGCCAAGGCCGCCGAGTTGACCGGGCAGAACGAGCGTTCCGTGTTCGAGGTACTCCTGCAACGCGAGAAGCTCGGCACCACTGCGGTCGGCTACGGCGTCGCCATTCCCCACGGCAAGCTGCCCAAGCTGGAAAAGATCTTCGGCATGTTCGCCCGCCTCGATCGCCCGATCGATTTCGAATCGATGGACGGCCAGCCGGTCGATCTCGTCTTCCTGCTGCTCGCCCCCGAAGGCGCCGGTGCCGATCACCTCAAGGCGCTGGCCCGCATCGCCCGCCTGCTCCGCGACCAGGACATCGCCAAGAAGCTCCGCGCCTCGCGCGATGCCCAGGCGATCTATTCGGTGCTCGCGCTGCCGCCGGCGACCGCGGCGTAACTCCCCTCCTTCTTGCAGGATAAGGCCCGATCGATTCTGGCACCTGGATTACGCGGCGCGCAGCAATCTCGTCATGCTCATCTTGATCTCGAAGGTAGAAGACGCGAATATCTTCCCGTTTGAGACGTAGGGCATATGGGGCGGCCCTCACATCGTTAAGGGCCGTTCGCCGTTATGGACTGAGTGTAAGCGCTGTTCAGCGGCCACCTACCCGATGACGGTGTGATCTGCGAGTCTGCGGTTCGGTTTGGACCGTTAGGCT
>NZ_JBVVPP010000068.1:0-36963 GCF_055811315.1 Bradyrhizobium sp. MI1.4
CGCAGTCGCAAAAGCTCGGGAAAATCGCGGCTACCAGTCCACGACTCCGCATAATCCCGCGCTACGCATAATCCGCTTTATGCGGTGCACCGCATAAGGCGGAGATTGGGGCAGCCTGGTCGAAGCGCTCCGAAGAGGGCCGCGATTACCTCTCGCTCAAGCTCGATGATCCCTCGTTCAACGCACCGATCTACGCGAACCTGTTCGATGATGAAGGCGGCGAAGGCTACACCTTGCTCTGGTCGCGGCCGCGCAAGAACGGCGAGTAGACGCTCCGCCAAGCCCCGTCCGGTCCACCGGGCGGGGCTTCTCACAATGCCTGCTCCGTCCGTCGAGAACGGCGTTTTAGGCGCGCCACCCTGATGCGCCACGGCAGAATCCGTCAATCGGATCGGCCGTGGTGACGCATGTCTGTATGCGGCGCTCGCTTGGCCTAAGGCGAACACGGACGCGCCATCGACACGACGCTTCGTCGAGTCCAGATCGAAGTGGATCGTTTTAACCTAACTGCCACGGAAAGTGATATGCTGGCGCCTGCTCGAACGAACAGGGATTGTCTTAGTTGATCGTCCGAAGACCATGTGTCGATGAGCTGGCAGGCCTCTCGGATCTTTGCCTCAGGTCCAAGGCTGTGTGGGGCTATGATCAAGCGTTTCTGGAAGCGTGTCGGAGGGAGCTATCTCTCAGTCGGCGCGATCTTGAAGAGACCCAAGTCGCTGTTGCCGAAGAGAATGGAGAAATTGTTGGAGTTGTGCAGGTCAAAGTGAGTTCCGGAGAAGCTGAATTGCTGAAGCTCTTCATCGAGCCGCACGCACTCCGAAGTGGCACAGGGAGAATCCTCTTTGCTTGGGCAGCGGAGGTCTCCAGGGACGAGGGCGCAACCCAAATGGTTATTGAGGCCGATCCCGACGCGGCGCCGTTCTATAGTAGATTGGGAGCACGTGCCACCGGGGAGGTTCCGTCCGGCTCCATACCTGGCAGACTGCTGCCCAGGCTTACGTTCGATCTCTAGCCACATACTTGCGCGGTGGGCGCCGTTCGCCTCCTATTGCGCTCTGAATAGATCAGAGCCGAGTCAGCATGCAGCAACTACTTGCTCTTAGGGCTAGGTCGAATCCGTTTCCGGCCCTTGGCTAACGGCTTTGGCGTGGAGGCTCCCTTAGGCGGCTCAAGAAAGAATTCTGACAGCCGAACATCTAGCGTTTCCGCCAGTCGCTCCAGTAGATCAATGGTTGGATTCTCGGTTTGTCGCTCCAAGCCGCTCATATATGAGCGATCAATCCCAGCATCATATGCCAATTGCTCTTGCGGAATACCGCGATGGACGCGTATTCGGCGGACATTCCAGGCCACGAGCGCACGAGCTTTCATGCGCAAAAGCAGCCACTGTGTAGACCATCAAACCACTGGCTATAACCGATCTATTCGGATAGTTTGATCTCGCGTTTCAATCGAATGCTGTGAATCAAGTTATGAGTGGCCCGCCGTTAGATCCCGATATCGCGGATGTTGCCCCGCATGAGCCGGTGCTGACGGCCTATGACGAACAGCATGTCGTCACGTACATTCGCCTTCTACAGGCGGAGGGCGAGGGGGCGGACTGGCGTGAGGTCGCTCGAATGGTCTTGCATATCGATCCGGAGCGAGAGCCGGAACGCGCGCAGAGCGCATATCAGAGTCATCTTGCGCGCGCCAAATGGGTGACGGAGCAGGGACGCCTCTTACGCGGTACTGGCTCAAAATAGAAAAGAATCGCCGACTACAGGCTCGCAGCCAGAACGTTTTTCCCCCGCTAACCGGTGGTCATTCTCGTGCACCACGTGGTGCCAAACGAGGGGCTTCCCACAACCCCATATTTCATAAGTATTGCGCCGCAATCGTTGTTACTTACGTGCAATGGGGCGGAAGCAATGGCTGAATTCGACTGGCGATCGCCGGATTCGTTTAAGAGCCTAGAGAACGCTGAGATCACTGAAATCGCCTGGGTAGGCCTTCGTATGAACGTGGACTACCAACGTGACTACGAGGCGATCATCGCTAACAACTCAGATGGCGCGGTGACCGAGGAGTTCAGGAGGAGGTGGGGCCTCTGCTTTCGCTCATGACCCGCAGAGGTCGTTCCATGAGCAGACAATCTTTTGGGCGCCCGAGGTTCTCCCGACCGTCGTCCCGGTCACTGTAACCGCTTCAGCGTCTGGTCCAAGCCCAACGCCCCAGGCGCCGCTTGATCTTGCATCTGGTCAGGTGCGCCGTGCCGCTGACGGCTGGCACGCCGTGCTGCAAATCGGTTCGGTGGAGCATCGCATCTGGTCGAAACAGCCGCTGACCGCAGGCGCTCGCTATGCGGCCGAGTTGCCATTTGACGGCGATTTCGACGCGCGTGCGCATGCCGCTACGCGGCTGTGGCGCGCGATGAATGGACGCGCGCCAGGGGCTCCGTTTCATCGCGTGCCCAAACAGCGGCGCGAACGACTATGCGCAGCCCTTCGCGCGGCCGCGGCGTATCTCGCCGGCGCGACTTATCGCAGCATCGCAGAAGCTCTGTTTGGCAAGCCGCGCATATCGGATCGTGGCTGGAAAACACACGATCTGCGCAGCCGAACCCGTCGCCTTGTACAAAGCGGCCTCGCATTTGTGCGCGGAGGCTATCGCAAGCTGCTTCGGCCCAGGCGCAGGGTCGAGTAGCGCCCTTCCTGGGTGGCCGAAAATCGCCCCCTCAATTTTCGGCATCCCCCTTCGACATCGCACTTCTCCATGATGACCGCACGCACGCCGGCGCCGCCATCCGCGGTGCGCTGTCCTCTTGGAGTTCTCAAATGCCCGATCCGATGACCGGTCTACCTCCGCGATTCCTGCGAACACCGGAGGCTGCGCGCTACCTTGGCCTCTCCGGTCGCACGCTCGAGAAGCACCGCACGTACGGCACCGGGCCGACGTATCGGAAGATCGGCGGGCGCGTCGTCTACGCTCTGGACGATCTGAAAGCCTGGGCTGACCTGGGCGCGAAGACATCGACGTCTGACCCCGGGAAGGGGACCGTGCTGCCGGCCAGGAAGCATCCGGTGCTGCGCCCATATGCGGGCCAGGAACGTCGCTGATCGCGGGCGAGAGCAGTGACCATGCGGCGCAAACAACATTCCGAGCCCGACCAGCTGGAACTCTTTCGGGCGCTGCCCGGCGATCTCGCGCCCCGCGATGCGCAGGATCTCATGGCTTACCCGTTCTTCTCGCTTGCAAAAACGAAGCGGATTGTACCGATCGATTTCCGTGCCGGTGCGATCGCAATTCGTGTCGAAGCCGTGGCGGAGCACGGCATGGCAACGATTTGGGATGCAGACGTTCTCATCTGGGCTGCTTCCCAGATCGTCGAAGCCCGTGACGCCGGCCTGAAGACGTCGCGCCTGATGGCTGCAATGCCTTACGAAATTCTGACGTTTGTTGGCCGCGGCACCAGCGCACGTGACTATGACCGCTTGAAGGCTGGTCTTGACAGACTTCAGTCAACGACCGTGCTGACCTCGATCCGTCAGCCGGCAGAACGACGGCGACACCGCTTCTCCTGGATCAACGAGTGGAAGGAGACGGCCGATGCAAATGGTCGTCCATTTGGGCTCGAGCTGATCCTGCCGGATTGGTTCTACGCCGGCGTTATTGATGACGCACTCGTGCTGACGATCGACCGCGCCTATTTCCATCTGACGGCCGGGCTTGAGCGCTGGCTCTACCGCCTCGTGCGCAAGCACGGTGCCCGGCAGGACGGCGGCTGGAGCTTTGACCTTGTGCATCTCCACGGCAAGTCCGGCACCCTCTCGCCGCTCAAGCACTTTGCTTACGACATACGCCAGATCGTCGAGCGTCAGACATTGCCCGGCTATCAGCTCGTGCTCACGCGCGACCCGAACGGTGCCGAGCGGCTGAACTTCGTGCCCACGCTCGTTGCTCCCTTAACGGCACGCCTGCGCCGGCGCGGACTCATTCCAAATTCGGAGGACAACCTGTGAATCAGCTCGTGCTATCGAGGACCGCAACCCTCGCGCTATCGGGGACCCGATCCTCGTGCTATCGAGGAGCGGAATCAAGCATAAGTACTTGTTTCCCTGCGCTTTGCAGCCGCTCTAACTTCACTAACCGGAAATCCTTCGGATTTCTTCTAACGGAACAGGCCGAAAGTCGCGTTGGCAACGCTCGGCAACGGCAGTCCGACAAGCCAGCTTGCCTTTGCAGGCCATACACACTCTCGACCGAGCACCAAGCTCACGGCCGCCAGCTCCAGCGTCAGGGAGTGGCGGCATGAGCGACCTTACCGAAGTAGAAGTGCTGTGGCTTGAGAAGCGCATCGAAAACCGCATTCGGTTCGGTCGTATCGTCAAGGAGCGGAAGCTTGATCGTCACCGCCGAGTCCTGTCATTTGCGCCCGGCAGCATCTTTGCCTTCGTCCGTTGGACCTCCAACGACTTCGGCACGATCATTTCGCGCATCGACATCTTGCGCGCGGTTGCAGCGGGACAGCGCTGCTCGACGGTACCATATGTGACACCCGGCGGCGAGATTCTGCTGCGCCTGTCAAGCTGGCCGAAGGTCGAGCGCGTGTTGCAAATGATTGACGCCGTAGAAGCACTCGGCATCGATCCCGCCGACGTAGCTCCCGATCATTGGCATCACGTTCATAACCGCCTGTCCGTCAACGAAAACCCGCGCTCGTATACGAAAGCGCGCCATCAGGCCTGGCTTCATCGCCAAAAGGTGATGCGATGACGGGCCGCCTCATGATGCTGGCCGTAACGGCTGGGGTCGCTGCTGCGCTGACCGCGACGGTCGTCCTGGAGCCGCTTCCGCTTTACATCTGGAACGCATCCACGAGCGTGCCGGTCGGTCTCTACCGCCTCCGAAAGGCGGACCGATTCCAAGTCACTGAACTGGTCGCCGTGCAGCCGCTGGAGCCGCTCGCGACCTTCCTCGACCTTAACGGCTATTTGCCCATTGGCGTCCCCATGCTGAAGCGCGTGCTTGCCCTTCCGGGGCAGAGTGTTTGCAGAACCGGCCTCACGATTTCGGTCGACGACGTGGCGGTCGGCGAGGCGAAAGATCACGACAGACGGGGCAGGCCGCTGCCGAAATGGCAGGGCTGTCACGTCGTCGGCGACGGCGAGCTCTTTCTCATGAATTGGCAGTCCGACGAGTCTCTTGACGGCCGGTATTTTGGATTTCTTCCGGGGTCTGCGGTGATCGGCCGTGCGCTCCCGGTGTGGACGTGGGAGGGGTGATCGTGCGTCTTCGACGTGTTCTCCTTGCCATTCCCTTGTTCGATCGATTGCGGGATCATTCCTCCGTCGCGGTCGATGTCCGCAAGGCTGGCGCGAGCCTAACCGCGTGCTTGGGTCGGTTGGGCAAGCGCGTTCCTACTGTCGTGCCCCTGATGCTTCTTCTGACCGCGTGTGGCGGTGCTGCTTTGGCCCAGAGCGGATCAGCCGCCCAGCCGGCGATCAGTCAGGCCGCTCACTCCTTTGCCGGCTTCATCAATGAAGCCTCACAACGCTTTGCGATTGCGCCGAACTGGATCCGGTCAGTCCAAGGCATCGAGAGTGCCGGTGACGTGCACGCCAGATCGCCAAAAGGCGCAATGGGCCTGATGCAAATCATGCCGGCGACCTGGGCGGAACTTCGCGAGCGCTACAATCTCGGGAACGACCCCTACGACCCGCACGACAACATTCTGGCCGGCACGGCTTACTTGCGCGAACTGCTTGATCGCTATGGCTCGCCTGGCGTGTTTGCCGCGTACAATGCGGGACCAGCTCGCTATGAAGAGCATCTCGCAGGCGGCTCTTTGCCAGACGAGACGCACGCATACCTCGCAAAGCTTGCCAATCTGCTTGCCATCGAACTACCGCCAAGGTGGACGTCCAGCGGACAGTCATCAGCAGCTGCGACGCTGTTCGTCACGCGATCCGATCTCATGAAAACGCGGGATCGGTTGCGGGCGCTTGTGCCGTCGAGCGGTGTCAGGACCGCAATCCCGGCGCCCGATGTTTCGCCCATGGTCCCGCGGCATATTGGCGTGTTCGTCCGTCGATCGGATGCGGGAGTATCGCAATGACCAAGTTTTCGGGCTCGCAAGCCTTAGCGTGCCTCACCGGGCAAGTGGTACGTGCTGATGGCGTACGGGCGATGCCTTCGGCCCGCGCTCTGCGCGTCGCTTCGCTCCTCATCGAGCCACCCTTCGGGTGTCTCGGCACTTCGGGTAATGATCGCTATCGCAAGCGCTCGGAAGCAGTGGGGGCTGCACGAGCTGCCTGCCAGGTCGCGGCGACTCTTTCGGGAACCGGCGACCGGGAGACCACGACAGCAGGACGGCTCTTCAAATCGGGCTTCGAAAAACCGGTGCACGGCGATAGGCGCCGTGTGGCCGAATCCGGAGCCCGGTGCAACGACTTAGGTCGTCGTTGCCACACAGGAGAGCTCCGATGAAGCTGTACGTTGGATTGGACGTCGGTCTTGAAGAAACCAGCATTTGCATCGTCGATAGCGAGGGCCTTACGCTCCGCGAAGTTAAGGTGAGCACGGAGCCGGAGGCGATCCGCTCCGCTGTAGAGGACTACGCGGATCGCCTCGATAGGGTCGGAGTTGAGGCGTCATCGCTAGGTATCTGGCTGTATCGCGAACTGCAGCCAGCGGGGCTCCCGATCATTGTTGTCGAAGCGCGCCACATGCGCGTGTCGCTGTCGACAATGCGGAACAAGACCGACCGGAATGATGCGCGTGGCATCGCGCAGATGATGCGGTTGGGCTGGTACCGCGCCGTACATGTCAAGAACATTGACATGCAGAAGATGCGCACGCTGCTGACCAGCCGAAAGCTGCTCAAGCGCAAGCTGATCGACCTCGAGAACCACATTCGTGGCGCGCTGCGGGCCTATGGGTTGCTCGTTGGAGCCGTCGCCCGCGGTGCCTACGAAGCCCGCATCCGAGAGCTGATTGAGCGCAGCGATCCGATCTTCGTAATGACCATCGAGGCCATGCTGGACGTGCGCCGCGCCATCCTCGAGGGTTTCGATCGGCTGCATCGTGTGCTCTTGCAGGTGGTCCAGCATGACCCCGTCTGCCGGCGTCTGATGACGGTTCCAGGCGTTGGCCCCGTCGCGGCCCTGTCGTTCAAGGTCGGCGTCGACGACCCCCATCGCTTTGCACGATCGCGAACGGTAGGCGCGCATTTTGGCTTGGCGCCGAGGCGGCACCAGTCCGGCACGTCGATCGACTACGAAGGACGCATCAGCAAACAGGGCGACGTTGCCGTGCGCGAGGCGCTTTGCGAAGCGGCCGCAAGCCTCCTGCTGCGGGTCAGAAAATGGTCGGCCCTGCGGGCTTGGGGCCTGCGGATCGCTAAACGGTCGAGCATGCTGTGCGCGATCACCGCGGTCGCGCGGAAGCTCGCGAGCATTCTGCACCGGATGTGGATCAGCGAGACCGACTTCCACGTTGGTTTTGGCGCCAAAGTCACGCAGCGGCTGCGGTTGAAACCTGCGCGGTAGCCCGCGCTGCAAGTGACGACGGAATAGCGCTGGGTTTGCGCCCGGCATGTTGAGGAGGAGCGAAAATTAGAGATCCGCGCGCGCGGTGAGCGTCCCCTGGCGGGGCCGCGAAACGGGGAATGTCCGCTATCTCTTGCCTGCTGCCGCCCTTCGGGGACGAGAGCGCCGGACTGCTTGGACAGCCCTGTTTACGAACCTGATGAAGAGCATGCGACGGCCGATGTGCTGAACGCGAAGGTACGCATGGACCCCGCCTGGTGAATGCAAGTCGCGTACGCGGCTGCGGTGAAGTTGCGCGTTGTTGGTGCAGGGAGTCGGTAATGGCTGAAGTTCGAAGAGTCGAAGAAAAGCGTAGGAATGAGTTGACTTTGCCCGCCCGATTAGGAAGGCGAGATAAAAGGGGCTCGCCGGTCGAACCGCAAGCCATTGGCATGGCTTGGGTTCTGGCGTGCCGGTCGGTCGGGGCGCGTGCCGCACCTTGCATTTTGACGAATGCAATCAAAGGCCTTTTCGGCACTGTGTGCGCTTTTGATCGTGGGGAGCGCTAAGGATGACAGCAGGTGACAGCGAACTGCGTATCCGGCCTGGCCGCATCCGCAGCACCCGCGCGCCAAAGCCGAAGAGCTTCATCAACAAGGTGCTGCGCGCGGCGAACAAAGCCGGGCACACATCGAGCCAGTCTGCGGTTGGCAGGCGCTCTGCGGTCTACGGGCGCTCGACCTTTGGCCGCGGTAGACTCGGTTTCAGCCGCGCCAGATTGTTCAGCCCGGCGCGGCGCGTCGTGATGAAGGCGCGGGTGGTTCGGCACAAGGGGCGAGCCTTCCGTTCTGCACCACTAACCGCCCACCTCTCGTATCTGAAGCGCGACGGCGTGACGCGAAGCGACGAGCGGGCCGAGATGTTTGATGAGGGCTGCGACTGCGCCGATAGCGCGGCCTTTGCAGAACGGTGCAAGGACGACCGCCATCATTTCAGGTTCATCGTCTCGCCGGAAGACGCCGGCGACCTGACCGACCTGAAGGCCTTCACCCGCGATCTCGCCAGGCAGATGGAGACCGATCTCGGTACGCGGCTTGATTGGGTGGCCGTTGATCACTGGAATACCGACAACCCTCACGTTCATCTTCTCATCCGGGGAGTGGATCAGGATGGAGCCGATCTCGTGATCTCACGCGACTACATCAGCCAAGGCCTGCGCTCGCGCGCCGAGGAACTGGTCGCGATCGAACTGGGCCCCAAACCGGAGCACGAGATCCGCAATTCGCTGGAAATGGAGGTCACGGCGGAACGTTGGACGCGGCTCGATCGGGAGATCCGGTTGGCGGCGGATGAGACCGGCACAATCGATCTTCGCCTCGAGAATCCCGGCAAGTCCGATCCCGAGATCCGGCGCCTGATGGTCGGTCGGCTTCAACATCTGGAGAAGATGGGCCTTGCTGCATCCGCCGCACCCGGAGAGTGGATGGTCGGGCTCGAGGCTGAGCGCAGCTTGCGCGACCTCGGCATGCGCGGCGACATCATCAAGACCATGCACCGCGCCTTTACGGAGCGTGGAGAAGCGCGCGGCGTTGCCGACTTTGTCATCGAAGGTGGACAGCCTTCGTCCCAGATCATTGGACGGCTAGTCGATCGGGGATTGCACGATGAGCTGACGGGTGAGGCTTACGCGCTGATCGATGGAACTGATGGGCGCGCGCACCACGTCCGCGTGCGAGGCATCGAGGCTTTCGAACACGCACCGCCGATCGGCGGAATCGTCGAAGTCCGACGCTTGGGCTGCGTCGGCGATCCGCGGCCGACCGTGGTGCTCGCAACCCGTTCCGATCTCGATCTCGGTGGGCAGGTCACGGCTAAAGGAGCGACCTGGCTCGACCACAGGCTCGTCGAACGCGATCCCAAGCCGCTCGCCATGGGCGGATTCGGTCGCGAGACCCGCGACGCCATGGAAGCCCGTACCGAGCATCTCGTTCAGGAGGGTCTGGCTCGGCGGCAGGGCCAACGCATCATCCTGCAGCGCGACCTTCTGGACACGTTGCGCCGACGTGAACTGGACGAGGTGGCCGCAAAAGTCTCGGCCGACACCGGCCTGCCTTACGTGAAGGCGGCCTCCGGGGAGCATGTGGCAGGTACGTATCGCCAGCGTCTGACGCTCTCCTCGGGGCGCTTCGCCATGATCGATAACGGGCTGGGTTTCCAACTCGTGCCTTGGTCGCGCGAGCTCGAGAAGAGGCTCGGCCAACACACCACCGGCGTGGTGAAGGACGGCGGCGGTATCGAATGGAGCTTTGGTCGCAAGCGCGACCTCGGCCTCTAGCAATCTCTCCAATTCGGTTGCGGAAAGGGCGTTCGGGATGTCCGGAACCAAAATCCTGTGGGGACAGGTGATCGTTGTCGGCCTAATCGTCTTGCTGGCCATCTGGGGCGCGACCGAGTGGACAGCCTGGCGGCTCGCCTGGCAGCCGGAGCTTGGGCGGCCCTGGTTCGAACTGTTGGGCTTCAAGATCTATTACCCACCAGTCTTCTTCTGGTGGTGGTTCGTCTTTGATGCCTATGCGCCTCAGGTCTTCGTCGAGGGCGCCTTCATCGCGGCGTCGGGGACATTCATTTCGATCGCGGCGGCGATCGGCATGTCGGTCTGGCGGGCCCGCGAGGCCAAGAACGTTGAGACCTATGGTTCGGCGCGCTGGGCCGATGCGGAGGAGGTTCGAGCAGCCGGACTTCTCGGTCCGGATGGTGTGGTGCTGGGCAAGCTCGATCGCGATTATCTTCGCCATGACGGACCAGAACACGTCTTGTGTTTTGCGCCCACCCGGTCCGGCAAAGGCGTCGGTCTTGTCGTCCCCTCGCTGCTGGCCTGGCCCGGTTCGGCCATCGTTCACGATATCAAGGGCGAGAACTGGCGACTGACCGCCGGCTTCCGCGCGCAGCATGGCCGCGTCCTGTTGTTCGACCCGACCAATCCCAAATCCTCAGCCTACAATCCACTGCTCGAGGTGCGGCGCGGGGAGTGGGAGGTTCGCGACGTCCAGAACGTCGCCGATGTCCTGGTCGACCCCGAGGGCTCGCTCGACAAGCGGAACCATTGGGAGAAGACCAGTCATTCGCTCCTGGTCGGCGCCATCCTCCATGTCCTCTATGCCGAAGCGGACAAGACCCTGGCTGGCGTCGCCGCCTTTCTGTCCGATCCGAAGCGGCCGATCGAGGCGACGCTGAAAGCGATGATGACCACCGCGCACCTCGGCGAGCAGGGCGCCCATCCCGTCGTCGCCTCGACGGCGCGCGAACTCCTCAACAAGTCGGAGAATGAACGCTCCGGCGTTCTTTCCACCGCTATGTCGTTTCTCGGGCTCTACCGCGATCCCGTGGTGGCCCAGGTGACGCGCCGTTGCGACTGGCGAATCGCAGACCTGACTGCCGATGTCAGACCGACGACGCTGTATCTCGTGGTGCCGCCTTCTGACATCTCACGGACCAAGCCGCTGATCCGCCTCGTGCTCAACCAGATCGGTCGGCGTTTGACCGAGGACCTGCATGCCAGCGATCGCCGGCACCGTGTTCTGATGATGCTCGACGAGTTCCCAGCGCTGGGAAGGCTCGATTTCTTCGAATCCGCGCTCGCCTTCATGGCAGGCTACGGCATTAAGAGTTTCCTGATCGCGCAATCGCTCAATCAGATCGAGAAGGCCTACGGGCCCAACAACGCCATCCTCGATAACTGCCACGTCCGGGTCAGCTTCGCGACCAATGACGAGCGGACGGCAAAACGTGTCTCGGACGCGCTCGGTACAGCGACCGAGATGAGGGCTATGAAGAACTATGCCGGGCACAGATTGAATCCCTGGCTGGGGCATCTCATGGTCTCGCGGCAGGAGACGGCGAGGCCACTTTTGACCCCCGGCGAGGTCATGCAGCTTCCGCCAATGGACGAGATTGTCATGGTGGCGGGGACGGCGCCGATCCGGGCCAGGAAGGTCCGCTACTACGAGGACCGGCGATTCACAGAGCGGGTTCTTCCGCCGCCTGATCCGACGACGGCCGGCCGATCATCGCGAACGGACGGATGGTCAGAGCCCGGAATGCTCAACCCGACGGGAAGCCCAACTGATAAACTTGCGGAAACCGAGGAAGACGCGGCGAACAGCGGTCTCCGTCGCGAGCCCGAACTCCCCGATCACGTCGCGATTGCCAAGGAGACGACCGAGCCGACGCCGGCAGAAGAATTTGCTGCCGTTCTTGACGATGACGAGGATGCGGTCCGTCAATCCCGGCTCATACGTCAACAGATGCGCGGCGTCGCCCGTCAAATCGCCATGGACCCGAATGATGGGATGGAGCTCTGAGGCAACATGCGCGACCGGATAAACGTCTATTTTCCGCCAGAGCTTCTGAGACAGATCTCGGACCTCGCCGATCGCAAGAAGCTTTCCCGGTCTGCGATCGTGGAAGCGGCTGTTGTTTCATTTCTGTCACCGGACGGAGCGGACAAACGGGAGGCGGCGTTTACCCGTCGCCTGGACCGGCTATCGCGTCAGATGCAGCGGCTGGAGCGTGACGTCGGTCTGACGGCAGAGACCCTCGCCCTGTTCATCCGCTTCTGGCTGACGATCACGCCACCCCTGCCCAACGAAGCCCAGGCTGCGGCGCAAGTGAAGGGTCGGGAGCGTTTCGAGGGATTCGTCGAAGCGCTCGGACGCCGGCTGCAGAAGGGGCAGAGCTTTCTGCGGGAAATTCCAGAGGATATCCGCCGTGAGGAGTCCGAGAACAAAATCTAGGAGACTCAGCATCTCTTCCGCTCTCGATGTGAAAGCGGGAGCCGACCAGTGCAGTGGAAATTGGCCGCTCCTGACCCAAAGCGGGACTCCAGCGCATCGAGCTGCCCCTGAGGGAGTAGCGAGATTTCCTCGCGCCCCTCCCCAAGGGGGCAGCTGCTTCGCCAAGCAGCTAACAGCCCCAGCTTCACCGCCCTGAAACTCGGGTCCTTTTGCTGTCTGGATAACTGCAGACCTCACGAGGGCATGATGCAAGTTTATCGCTCGATCCTTCCTGTCCAACGGTCATGGACCGCACTGAAACAGCGACACCATGAGGCAGTGAGCCTGACATATTGAAATCCGCTATACCGATGGTAGTCTTCTACTTTTACTACTCGCGCCTATTTGCTCTGACGCCATCCTGATAGTGCTTTTTTTGTGTTGGGGAGGACATTATGCGAGGCTCTCGCGCAATCCTTTACGCCGAACGACTTAGCGAACTCACCTCTCAGCTCTCAGAATTGGAAGATCTTCGAGATCTGGTGCAAGAAGCTGAGCGAAGCGCCCGCGGTGTGCCTCCATTACGCTTGGCACATCCACCGTCGCGCCGCGTTCGACGTCGTGAACGGGGCGGTTTGTCTGTTCGCCTCCGTCGCCACGCGCCACTAAACGGGAATGCAGGAGCTATCAGCCCCCCTGACAACGACAACCAAGTCGATTGGACTTTGCTGGAGCCATTCCCCGACCAATGGTGGGCTTCCTCCTAAAACCTCTCCAAGCGCTGACTCGACGAAGAGAGCGATCCAATGCACCACATCCAGAGTACGCATATGCCGCGATATTAAAACTGACCGCCCAGCAGCTTGAAGCACTTCGCATCCCCACAGAGATCCAAAAAGAAAATTCCGAAATCCTCGTTTTGAGAGAGAAGATAAAACTGGCGGCCGATCAGAAGAAGGCTCGCCTGCAATCCTTGCTCGGTGCCTGCCACGCGCTTGAAGGTAAATGATCCTGAACTCCACAATCACGTGTCCCAAGTGCGGTCACGCTGCTGCCGAAATTATGCCGACCGACGCTTGCCAATTCTTCTACGACTGCAGAGGCTGCGGCGAGCGCCTGAGGCCGCTCCCCGGCGACTGCTGCGTGTTCTGTTCCTTCGGCACCGTTCCCTGTCCGCCGGTTCAAGAGAACGGCAAGGGCTGCTGTAGCTAGCTGCCCTGAGGGGAGTGAACTTCACCCGTTCATTGCGCGATGAGGCTTGAGCAAGGAGCTACTCATTGGCATTCCCGCTTGTGGTCCATCGGCGAAGTAGCAGCGCACCGGGTGAGGTCCGCTGAGTGAGGCATGGCGGACCAGATTTGCTCACGTTGAGTTCTTCGCATTTTGACCCCAAACCGACATCGAGGCGGTCTGGGGATGCCCGAGCAAAGATGAGCAAAGTTCCGGAGAGCTTTGATCCCCGTTGTGCTATCGGGGAGAATGAGCCCGACACGTGACCCAGCCGAACCCGTAGTTGAGGGAAAGCCAGGCAACGAACCTGAGGATTTGACCGGAAGTGCGCTCCGATTACGTATTCGGCAGCAGGAGCTGCTCGCCGAACTCGGGGGTCTTGGCTCTGCAACGCACGAGCTTCGCCGACCTTCTCAGTCACGCCGCGCGCATGACGGCCGAAGGCTTGAATGCCGAATTTTGCAAAATCTTGGAGTACATTGCGGCAGACAAGCGTTTGCTTGTTCGCGCAGGCGTCGGTTGGAGCAATGGTGTGGTTGGCAGCGCGACAGTCCCATTTTCGGGCGGATGGTGGTGAGCGGAGAGTTCGGAGGTGATTGGATACTCCGCCGCCCTGTGGGATGCGTGCTTATTACATGTGGGTCGTCTTCCACGTTGGTCCGCAGCCTGCGTGGGCAGTCGCTCTGGTTGCCGAAGCCGGACATCTTGGCAATTTCCGCAAGCGAGAGTTTCTGCCGTCAAAACGTCTCGGTAATCTTGCTCAGGCGAGGGGGGCGATCCGGGTCGAATCCGCAGGCGTGCGCCGCCTGCTCGATCATCCGATAGGCCGGAACAAGCATGGTGATCGGATCGGTGGCGGCGTCATCCTCGGTCAACCAGGGCAGCGAGCCACGCGGCCCACCGCAGAGATGCAGCGAGATCTTTTGCTCGCGCAATTCCTCTGCCAGCGCGTCCACGGTGGCCGCCGTTTCATCCATGAGGCGCATCATGAGAACCGGCGTGCGCGATGATAGCGCGGCGCGTGGCCCATGCTGCAACTCAGCGGCGCTCAGTCCAATGGAAGGCAGGCGCAGGATTTCCGAAAGCTTGAGCGCGATCTCTCGCGCCGAGCCCAGGCCCAGGCCCCGAGCTGCCACGAACACCGCTGATGCCTTGGCGAAGTCGTCGGCAATCTCGGACCAGTCGAGCGCGAGCGCGCGATGTAGGCGCTCGGGCAACCTGTCGAGCGCGGACCGCAGCGCATGATCTTCCGCCAGCTCGGCCACGAGTGCGGCACCAACGGCCATCGAGCCGATCACAGACTTGGTCGCCGCCACAGAGTGCTCTTGGCCGGCGTCGATCGGAACGACGAACTCGGCTTCGTCAGCCACCGGCGAGGACGTCACATTGACAATGGCGACGGTGCGCGCGCCCGCCGCCCGGGCGGACCTGGTCGCTGCGACAAGATCCGGGCTGCGCCCGGATTGCGAGATCACGATGAACAGCGCATGGCGCAGCATCAGGGGCGTGCGAAATGCCGTGATCACCGAGGGAGCGCTGGCTGACACGGGAAGGCGAAGCCGCGTCTCGACAAGGTACCTCAAGTAGACCCCGGCATGCCCGGAGCTTCCCCGGCCGCATATGACGCACAGGGGCGCCGAGCCGATCCCAACTCGCTGTGCGATGTCGCGTGTGGCGGGGCGGCTGCGAAGGATGTTGGCAACAACATCCGGGCTTTCCCCGACTTCGCTCGCCATAGCCGATGACGTCACGGCTCAACCGCTCCGTCGGGGTTGCGTGCAGTCACCTCCTTGGAATGGCGGTCGCGATTCGAGTCGCGATTCTCGGCGAGCTCGTCAAACACGCGCCGAAGGTTGCCGTTACAATTATCCAGAACCGTCTGTGCATCGGCCCTGTTGACACCCAACGCCAGAAGGGCTGCCGTCTTGATGTCTCCCTCGGCCTGCTCGAGCGAGCGTGCCGCCTGTGATGGATCGCAGTGCGCGATTTGCACCACCATGGCCTCCGCCCGCCGCTTCAGCTTCGCATTGCTTGGCGGCATGTTCACCATCATGCTGCGATACACCCGGCCAAGGCGCAACATGATCCCTGAGGAGATCAGGTTGAGCACGACCTTCTGCGCGGTGCCCGCCTTCATCCGCGTCGAGCCGGCGATCAGCTCGCGGCCGGTCTCGATGAGGATCGGAAATTTTGCAGATGCCAGCAGTGCGGTGCCGCGATTGTTCGCGACCCCGATCGTCACCGCACCGAAAGAGCCAGCCTGCTGCAGCGCCGCCACCGTGAAGGGGGTCGTTCCGCTGGCGGCAACCGCGATCACCACGTCGTGCGATGTGAGCCGCGCGGCGTTGATCTGCGCGACTGCATCATCGACGTCGTCCTCCGCGCCCTCGATGCTCGTGACGAATGCGCTGTCTCCGCCAGCGACGATAAAGCAGACGCGCTCATTGGGCCAGGCGAAGGTCGGCGTCAACTCGGCGCCGTCCTGCACCGCCACGCGGCCGGAGGTGCCGGCCCCGACATACACGATGCGTCCATGATCGCCGAGCGCCGCCTTGGCCGCTTCGGTCGCCGCGGTGATCGCGGGAAGGGCATGGCCAATCGCCGCAATTGCCGCAAGTTGGCCCTCCCACATGGCTTCCATCGCTGACGTCAGCGACCATGCGTCGAGATCAGCAAAGCGGGGGTCGACTTCTTCGGTTGCCATAGAGTTGATCCCTGTGTCCTTAGCCGCGGAACTTTGAGACCTGTTTGTGGTCAGTTTCTCTTTTGGGCACGTCCAGCCGCCCCCGCGCCACTAGAAGGGCGCCCGCGGCGGCGTCGGCATCAGGACGCTTCAGCCGGGCGCATAGATCGGGCGTCAGCCAAGGCGTAATGGCATCTGCGAGCCCACCCACCAGCGCGAGCCGGTCAATTCCTCTCGCCAGGAACAGATCGAGCAGATCGCCAATGGCATCGGCCGCCCGTTCGACAATGCGACGGCCGACCGGATCGCCCTGATTGGCGTGCCGCATCACTGTCGGCGCGAACGCGGCATAGTCGGTGGCCCGGGCTTCTTCAGACCAGGCGACCGCTTGATAAGGATCATGATCAAATGCGCCCAGCACCTCTGCAAGCAATGGAGTCAACTCGCCCCGGCGATCCGCGGCCCGTAGCGCCGACCGCACGACCTGTAGGCCGATGTCGGCGCCGCTGCCTTCGTCCGAGACTGGAAATCCGTAACCGGCAATGCGGATCTCGCAGCCGCCGATCAGGCCGACGCCAACCGAGCCCGTGCCGGCCACGACGATCGCTCCGTCCGCGCCGCTGTGGGCACCCAGACAGGCAGTCATGCCGTCGCTGATGAAGATAACGGACGCAAAAGGATGTGCGATCTCCTTGAGCGCCGCTTCCGCGCCTCGGCGGCCAAGCCCCGCGAGCCCAATTCCGGCGCGCATCTGCGCAAAATCCTCGTGCGCGAGTCCAGCCTGTCTGGCGGCCGCTTCGGTTGCCTCCATGATGGAGCGCCAAGCCTTGTCGACGCCAATCCGCGTCGTCGCAGGTCCCGAGCTTGCTTCGCCAAGCAGCCTGCCGTTTTCATCCTCGATGCGCGCACGGCAGCGAGTTCCGCCGCCATCAATGCCGAGATACGTGGTACCTTTTGTTCCCATCCCATGTTAACGCGAGGGCTTGGGGCCGGGGTCCCATGCGTAATTGGGCACGTGCGAGTTATGGCACTCGTCTCACAGGTCTGTGACTGCCACTCTCGGATGAATACCGATGGACGACTGCTCCTCTTCCACCGCTCTTACGATTGCAGCGCCGCAAATCTTTGACGGTGTCGCCATGCGCGGGCGGGGAACCATCAGAATTTGGAAAGGCCACATTAAGAGCATCGCCTTCGGCGACTCGGGACGTGGTGCTTCGGTCCAGCTTCCCCCAAATGCGATCCTTGCACCCGGATTCGTCGACGTTCAGGTGAACGGAGGCGGGGGCGTTCTTCTCAACGACCAGCCAACCGAGGCCGGCGTCTGCCGCATCGTCGCAGCGCACCGTAAGGCGGGGACCACGGGATGCTTGCCGACCCTCATCACCGATCGTAGCCAGGTCATTGAGCGATTGGCTGCAGCAGCCGAGGTGTGCCTCAAAATTCCCGGCGTGCTCGGCTTTCATCTGGAAGGACCGGCCATCAACAAGTCCCGCAAGGGCATTCATCCAGAAGCCGAGATACGCGTGCCCAACGGCCGCGACCTCACCGCCATCAAAAGCTTTGCGAACCGAGGCCGCTCCTTGGTGACGCTGGCCCCGGAATGCGTGCCCGCCTCCATGATTGATGAATTGATCGGCGCCGGATTACGGATCGCTGCCGGCCATAGCGACGCTACCGCAGCCCAGATCGGGCAGGCGGTCGATCGTGGCGTATCGGCCGTGACCCATCTGTTCAATGCCATGTCACAGCTATCGGCACGGGAGCCGGGCCTGGTCGGCGCCGCGCTTGGAGATGACAGGCTGTTTGCAGGGATCATCTGCGACGGCATCCACGTCGACCCCGCCGGTTTGCGTATTGCGTTCCGCTGCAAGGGGCGCGATCGATTGATGCTGGTCACGGACGCCATGCCGCTGGCGGGCACGAAAGATCGGCAATTCATGCTGCAAGGGAGGCAAATCACCTTGCACGACAACCGCCTGACGGGCCCCAATGGTACACTCGCGGGCGCTCACCTCACCATGATCGAGGCGGTGCGCAATGCCGTTGCGCTGCTCGGAATATCCCTTGTGGATGCCCTCATCATGGCCTCCCGTACGCCGGCGGCGTTTCTTGGCCTCGAGTCCGAGCTTGGACGGATCGCGCTCGGCTACCGCGCGGATCTAGTGGCCTTTACTCGGAACTTCGAAGTCATTGGCACATGGATCTGCGGCGTCGGTTCGATCAGCGAGGTGGGCGAGGCTTCTCAGCGAGGTTAGATGCACAACCATCCATCCTCGTGCAGAAATATGGTGGTGTATGTCTTGAAACGCCGGCGAAAATTCGTGCGGTTGCCCGCAGTCTTGCCGAGCTCGATGGCCGTGGTCATCGGGCCGTGGCGATCGTCTCTGCTATGGGCACAACCAGTTGATCCAGATGGCTCATCAGGTCAGCCCCCAATCGCCGTGAGCTAGACATGCTGCTAACGACCGGTGAGCGCATCAGCATGTCCCCGAGGAGCGCTTTCCGATCACGTGCCCGCCATCAGCTTCACCGGCAGCCAGGCCGGCGTAATGACCGACGACTCACATTGCTCGGCGCGCATTCTGGATGTGCGGCCCATTGGGTTATGCGAGGAACTCGGTCGCGGACGCGTCGTGGTGCTGGCAAGATTTCAGGGCGTGAACGCGGCGACCAGGAAATCACCACGCTCGGGCGCGGCGGCAGCGACACCACGGCTGTTGCGATGGCGGCCGCGCTGAAAGCCGAGCGCCGTGAAATCATCAAGGAGGTGGACGGAATCTGTTCGGCCGATCCTCGCATCGTACCGGACGCAAAGTCCCTGCGACGAGTGGACTTCGCATTCCTGTCGGAGATGTGCTCCTAGGGTGCGAAGATCCTGCATTTTCGCAGCGTCGAGCGGCGCAAACGCCAGAATGTGCCGTTCCAAAAATGACGTCGGCGAAGCGTGTGCGGGGTTGATCGGATTGGATTCGAGCGGCAACAATGGGGTTGGCCCGGGGTTCGCACGATGACCGATTTCCAACTGCCCGAGACGCGCTACGCCCAAAGCGGCGATGTCAGTATCGCCTATCAGGTCATGGGCGAGGGACCAATCGACTTGATTCTGGTGCCGGGCTTTGTCTCCCATATCGAATTCGTGCATGAACTAAACGGTTTCACCTCCTTTGTCCGTCGTTTGGCGAGCTTTGCGCGCGTCGTGACGTTCGACAAAAGAGGGCAAGGGCTGTCGGATCGGATGGTGGGTGCACCGTCGCTGGAGGTGCGCATGGATGATCTCCGCGCGATCATGGACGCAATCGGCTCCAGGCGTGCTGCCCTGGTCGGGTTCTCCGAAGGCGGTTGCATGAGCATCATGTTTGCCGCAACATATCCCGAGCGAGTATCCCATCTCATTCTGATTGGCTGCTTTAGCCGCTCCGCAGATCGGTTCTCAGATGAAGCATGGGAAGTACGCATCGAGCAGATCGTGAAGCACTGGGGTGCCGGCCAATTGATCAAGACGATTGCTCCCAGCGAAGCGGGCAAACCCTCGGCCGTCGCGCAATTCGGACGGTTCGAGCGGCTGGCGAGCAGCCCTGGCGCATTGCGGACGATCCTGCAGCTTAATCGCCAGATTGATGTCACCGCAATTCTGCCGACACTGCAGGTACCCACGTTGGTGCTCCATCGCAAAGCTGATCTTCAGGTGCCGGTCGAGTTCGGACGTAAGCTCGCCCGAGCAATTCCGGGGGGCAAGTATATCGAATACGCGACGGGTGACGACCACGCGTTCTGGCTGGGCGATATCGAGACCATGCTCGGGGATATAGAGGAGTTCATCACAGGCCATCGTGATCACGGAATGGTTGAGCTGGAACGTGTGCTCGCTACCGTACTGTTCACCGATATCGTCGATTCCACCCGCAGCGCCGCAGCGATGGGCGACCAGCGTTGGCTCCGGCTGCTTGGGGACCACGATCAGCTCGTGCAACAGATGGTGGGTAAGCACCGCGGCAACCTGGTGAAAACCACTGGCGACGGTATTGTCGCGACGTTCGATGGGCCTGGCCGCGCCGTGCGTTGCGCGCTCGCAATCGGTTCGGAGACGAAACAGATCGGTCTTCCCGTCCGCGCCGGACTGCATACGGGCGAGATCGAGATCAGGGGCAATGACATTGGCGGCATTGCGGTACACGCCGCTGCGCGTGTGATGTCGCATTCCGGGGCCGGCGAGGTGCTGGTGTCTCGTGTCGTCACCGATCTCGTCGCGGGTGCTGGTCTGAAGTTTGCCGAGCGTGGCTCCTTCGAACTGAAGGGTCTTCCTGGCCGCTGGGATCTTTTTGCAGCGAGCGGTTAGCATCGAAAGGCGGAAAGACCGCTTTTTGCGCTTGGAGGGCATTAGTGGTTGCGAGCTTCTGAAGGCACTCCTGCAATGCAGCAAGCTTGTAGCTGCCCCGGACTTGATCACAGACGCTTTGGCTCCTGCACGCCAAAGCACCGGATGACGAACGTTAATCCGCTCTTCGCGGGCTAGCGGCTGTCACAAGGGCAACGTTCCGTCCAAGAAGGCTAAGCTCCTGGGCACAGCTTGGCGCATCGCAAAATCGATCAGCCTTGAGCTGTACCTCCCTTCTCGGGCTTAATGCATCGTCTGTTAGGCCGCAGAGTTTTTCAAAGTGGGAGGATACGATGAGATTCATACTTGGAATTCTGTTTGCTTCTCTCTGCTCGTTTGCAGCCCACGCCCAGGACTCGCCGTTCCGGAAGGAATTGAAGCGAGCAGATTTGACCGGCACAAACATGGAGATCATCACCAAGGGCAGCCTGTGACCCACTGCAGACGTTAGCGCTGCGCTGCCATGGGCGGCCGCGAAGCGTTACCAAGGATTAATTTCTTCGGCAGGAGACGGAAAGAATCGATCTTCTAAGATGGAGTTGGCGAAGGAGATCGAATAATCGCCACGCGCCACAGCTCAATCCTGCACGCTATTCCCGCAGCCGGTCTGTTTCTGGAGCCCGTATGTAGTGCAAGCCAACCTAAGCAAGCGCTTCCATCAAGAGCCGAACGAACGGCTCGCCGGTTCGCGCCGGCGGGGCTTCTCGCTATGAGAGGCAAGCGACGAGGGCGAGAACCACGTCGGCGCCAAAATCGCCCGAAAACAGCGAAAAGAGAATGCCGGCGCCAAGCACCACTGCAATCAACTAACGCGCGAACACTTGAAATCCACTCGTTGCTCGGAAACGAGCAGAATTTAAACTCCGACCATTTCCGGACTGCTTCGGGAGGGCAGCAAATGACTTCGTTCACCGAACCGTGATCTGGCTGCCCCGGGGGCGTCGATCTGCCCTTCGGCTCTCCTTAAAAGACCATTGACGATTTCATTGCATACCAGTGGGCATGGAGCTTCTGATCCTTGAGCTCGTGGTTGGGCTAGTCTTGTTTGCGGCCGCGTACGTCGCTGCATTGGCTATAAAGTCGCGTGCGAAACGCAAACGAGCGGAAACACCGACGCAGCCCCAGCCTACTGCCTCCGCGGGACAGCGAACGCAATTTGGGCAGCGACCGCCGTTCAAAGAGTAGGAAGCCGCGGTGAGGCCGATCTCGCCAAGTACGAGAACGGCCCCGGCTTCAGGAGGCTTTGGAGGTAACGGCGGGGGGCCGCTCCGGCAGCTCCAGCGAGCCAGCGCAACAGTAAACCGAGGCACCATCGCTCGGTATCTAGCGGACCGCCGATGGCGACTCAAGATCCTAGCAGTCGTCGTCCAAGCATGACACAATGATGGTCCATATTTGATTGCGTCTCGGAGGGGAAAGCCCGATGCGCCTTGCATTGCCTTATCTTGGAATTTGTCTCTGCGCGTCGGTCGCGGCGTGGTTGTCCTTCACGCTGATCTACTGACCCAGCAGATCATCTTGACCGGGACACCTCACGCCCCATTCAATATGCAAATGCGGAGCCCCGGTCACGCAGCACAACCAAACAGCAGGCGAACGCTAAAAGCCGTTCGCCGCCGCGCTGTCGCGCGCAGCTTGTTTTTGCCAAACAATCGCTAGGCCCTCGTTGCACGCAACAAATTCGTTGCTCCCCACACGCATTCCGAACCTTTCGCAAAACGAACGATTCTCATCCGTTAATGCTTGCACAAGTTGCTGTTGTGCCGCCGCGCGCATGTCGGGAGTAGCGATGAAAGCCGCATAGAGGCCACATGCCACCATCGCGCCAAGCAACAGCGGAAACGCAAGTGAACCTGGAGCAAGATTGATGACTGGAGTGCTGACTCTGTTTTTCGGCCATTCCGTTTCTCCTCTTAAATAACTGCTGAAATGTCTTTGGCGCACCGCAAATTCTAGGCGCTCTTGGTCAGCGCCCAACGTGAACCTGTTCACATTGCTGCACAACGAAACAACGAAGGGGAAAAGAGGGGAGAGAGTGTCAACAGCGCTAACGTAGTCCGGTTGTTGATCCGACTTGGTCTACCGAAATGTTGATCGTTTCTTGATGGCGGTGATTCGAGATTACAATTAACATCCGGAAGATTTTGATTAACGAAATGTAGTAGGCGATATTGAGATTTCAAATTGCTGCAATCGGAGCGCTCATTTTCGCTATAATTGCTGGTCCTGCAATCGCACAAATGCCCCCACTTGTCACAGACGAGATGATGGTGAAAACGGGCGATCCGGGGATCGAAATCTACGTCCGCAACAAGCGACCAGCAAACATGACAATATTCCGTCCCGAGCAGACGGTGTTGTATGTTCATGGCGCGACATATCCCTCAGAAACCGCGTTCGACCTCAAGCTCGATGGTGTCTCGTGGATGGAGTATATGGCCGCGCGCGGATACGACGTTTGGCTTTTGGACTTGCGCGGTTACGGCAAATCGAGCCGCCCACCTGAGATGGCCGACAAGCCTGAAGCTAATCCACCCATTGTGCGAGGTGACACCGCCGTAAAGGACATTGGTACGGCTGTCGATTTCATCCTACAGCGGCGCAACATATCAAGGCTGAACTTGCTAGGCTTTTCGTGGGGCACCACGCTTATGGCGACATACATGACCCAGAACGCGCAGAAAGTGGAGCGGCTGATTTTGTATGCGTCGATTTGGATCAGACAGACAGCCTCGCTGGTGCAGACCGGTCCGGGGCCGCTCGGTGCCTATCGGATGGTCAACCGCGAACAGTCCAAGCAGCGTTGGTACACCGGCGTCCCGGAGGCGAAGAAGGCAACCCTAATTCCGGCTGGATGGTTCGACGCTTGGGCTGATGCAACCTTCGCGACGGATCCCGTTGGCGCTCAAATGACGCCAGCGGTGGTCCGGGCGCCCAACGGGGTCGTACAAGACGGCATGGAATTTTCTGGGGCCGGCAAGCCTTACTACGATCCTTCAAAGATAACGGTGCCCACTTTGCTGGTTGGGGCCGAATGGGACAAGGACGCCCCGCCCTACATGGCGCAAGCCCTGTTCCCTCTGTTGGTCAACGCACCCGATAAGCGCTATGTCTTATTGGCTGAGGGTACCCACTCCATAAGCCTGGAGCGAAATCGGCTGAAGCTTTTCGAAGCCGTCCAAGCATTTCTCGACGAAGCAAAACGTTCCTGATCTCACCTGCGGTTGGTTCGTCGTGTCTGAGCGAAACGCTACGTCAACTTGTGGCCCATCGGGGAAATGGCGGCAGCCCTCCGGGACGTCCGCTCACCGAGGCATGGCGGACCAGATTTGCTCAGGTTGAGTTCTTCGCATTTTGATCCATACCGGAAGTCGGTGTCTGGGCCGCGACGCGGCTCGCGTCGGCCTGTTTCCGAGGGACTGTCCATCGCTGCCGTCGATCGACATCATTCGGCCGATCGTATACCTCGCGGGTTCGTAGTTCGGTTTGAGGTCACGTAATCGATCTCTGAATACGCAATGCCCATATCCATCAGCTCCCGATCACTCAGGTTGCAAAGGTCGCGCCGCAGCCGCTCCCATTTTCGCCATTCCTGAAAGGCGGTCCAACAATTGATGAACGCACCCACGTTGCCTCGCTGCTCTACGGTCGTCTGGACCAAGCCCGTTGTCTGGTAAATCGTGCTCATTTGCAGCGTCCTCGGGTGCCTTGTTTCCACCCAGATAAGCTGCCAAGATTTGGCCCAACACGCTTGACGTGCTGCTTACATTTTCCTTATGGACAGCTTATTCTTTACTTCCGAATTGTTGCCGCCTTTAACCGGCGACCGCCTAGAGGGATTTCGCATCTTGCGCTATCTCTTCGAAGATCTTGAACTAGATTCCGGCCGCCGCGAGCTATACCGCGACACAAACGTCGTTGCCCTGGCGCCACAGACCTTTGACCTGCTCGACTATCTCATTCGCAACCGCGAGCGCGTAGTTGGCAAGGACGAGCTCATCACCGCCATTTGGAAGGGACGGTTCGTGTCCGATGCCGCGCTGACGACCCGGCTAAATGCAGCTCGATCCGCGATTGGCGATTCCGGAGAGCGCCAGCGTCTGATCAAGACGTTGCCGAGGAAGGGCTATCGCTTTATTGGTACGGTGCAGGAAGCCGACAGAGCCCCCCCGGTGGCAGTAAACGAATTCCAAAGGGAGACCGCCAAACCTGCCCTCACACTTCCCGACAAGCCGTCGCTCGCCGTTCTCCCATTCACCAACCTGAGCTCGGATCCAGAGCAGGAGTATTTCGCCGATGGTATGGTCGAGGACATCATCACCGGCCTTTCACGGTCCAAATCGCTGTTCGTCATCGCGCGACAATCTACTTTTAGCTATAAGAGCAAGCCTATCGATATTAGGCAGGTCGGGCGCGAGCTAGGCGTTCGGTACGTGCTCGAAGGCAGCGTGCGCAGATCCGGCGACCGGGTTCGCATTTCCGGACAGTTGATCGAGGCCACGACGGGCGCCCACCTCTGGGCGGACCGCTTCGACAGCCAACTCAGTGATATCTTCGATCTGCAGGACCAAGTGACGGGTAGCGTGATTGGCGCACTCGTTCCTCAATTGGAGCGGGCCGAGATAGAGCGCGCAAAACGCAAGCCAACCGAAAATCTTCAGGCCTACGATTACTATCTTCGTGCACTCTCAAGCTTCTATCAATTCACTCGCGAACAAAACATTGAAGCCCTCAGACTGACCCGGCTTGCCGTCGAGATCGATCCCGGATTGGCCGCAGCATACGCGCTGGGCGCTTATTGCTGCCTGCAACGAAAGATCTTCGGCTGGACCGTCGATGCGGATCAGGAACGCGATGAGACCCGACGGCTGGCGAGGCGCGCAATTGAGCTCGATAAGGAAGATCCAACTGTCCTTGTGAGGGTCGGGCAGGCTATTGCCGGCGTACTGTATGAGCTCGACGAGGGCACGACCCTTGTTTTCCAGGCGCATGAGCTCAATTCAAATTTGGCTGTTGCACGATATAGTATCGGCTGGGAACACATACGGCGCGGCAATGTTGAGGAGGGGCTCAAACAGTTCCATGCCGGCGTGCGTTTAAGCCCTATGGATCCGTTTCTTTTTCTGATGCAGACCGGAATAGCGTTTGCTCATTTTTTGACAGATCGATACGAAGACGGTTCATCATGGGCCAAGTTGGCTGTGCTGCACCGGCCCAACTATCTCAACGCACAGTTTAGTCTAGCGGCTTGCCACGCAATGTCTGGCAGGGTCGAGGAAGCCCGAGTGATCGGTGCACGCCTGATAGAAGCGAGGCCGGCTCTGCGCCTCTCGACGCTCGTTCCCAAGCTCGCTAGATTTTACCAGCCGAAACCTCTCGAAAAAATAACGATAGCTTGCCGCATCATGGGTCTCCCCCCCTAATTGCATGCGGCTGTTCTGGAAGTTCTGATCTCATTGCAATTCCTCTGAATTGCAAAGCCACGACTTCACTGGCTCAAGCACGGTCATTCAGAACGCCGCGACCCGGACTCCCTGCATGGAATTCCGACGTACGTTCTCAGATCATGCTGCCGGGCAGAAAGCAGCGAACGCGCGGATGGCCATCGATGTAGTGCTTCCATACCATAGTCGGACCGGCGCGGTTCGGTTGCTTTAGGACGGCGCCCTCAGGAACCACGACCCACTCACCTTCGATGCGGACGCGGTAATGGCCACGGTCGGATTCCCAATCGGCGTCGAAGACGATGTATCCATCGGCATTCGTACAGCACTGCCCAAACTCGCTGTGCAAGCTCTCGAACCATGGCTTCAGCGGCGAATTGGCGTAGCGTCCGTCATCGCGGGCGAGCACCGGTGTGGCGACCGCAATCAGGCCAACCATCAGCGCTGCTTGTATTCTAGCGGACATTTCTTGCTCTCTACCGTGCTGCAAGCGCGCTATGCGCCGATCTGCTGTCTCGCTCTGCGATATGCGGAGAACGGAAGCGACAAAATCGCTTTTACCTCTGGCTATGGAGCAAATGCCGCTGCCTGTGGAAGGCTGGGTGTACCAGGGCGAACGAATACAAAACGCGACCTCACCGGCAGGTCCAAACCGTCTTCGCCGTCCTGCCCGATCAGAATGAGGCCCGCTCCACCATTCGCCACTGTTAGGATGACCGGTTCACCAGCCCATGTCCTGATCGGCTCCATCGCCAGGATAAGGAATTCGCCGATCGGCTGGTCCAGATACTGAAGTCTTAGCTGCGGCGCGATTTCGGCGGGCGCAAGCAGAAGGCCCAGCAATTGCGCGCGCGCATAGACGTCCCGCAGCGCTGCCGTTTTGCCCTCAAAGCCAAGTTCGGCTGGCGACACGGCAACAAGCTCGACCTCGGCTTTCTTCCCGCTGAGGGTAAAGGCCGGTCTTCCGATAAGCTCGTCAGCCGAGCTCCCAACACTGCAGCCCAGTGCACTCATCGCGTCGCGAAGAGCGGCCAAATCCCTAAAGGTCCCGACAGTAATCCTCTTCCAGAAAGGAACCTCCGCGGCGGAGCTGAATGAAGTCCGAGTGTCGCGGGCTGGTGGAGCCCCCTTGAGCGCCAGGTGATTGCGCAGGACATCCTGCGCCGAGCATTGGGCTTCAGCAGCGTTGGCGCAGGCGACGACAAGCGCAGAGCAGACAAGTAGGCCGGCACTCCGTTGTGCAAATGCACCAGCCCGTCGCATTCTCTTGGAGTCGTAGGTCGCACTCATCGTCGCCTCCGCTACGTTTTCTCGGCTAGACTGCCGAAGCGCGGTCCGGTGCGCTTTACGAGCGGCTTACATTTTCCTTATCGGCGGCTTATTCTCTTCATTCCGACTGGCGCAGGGGCGCAGCGTCGCTCCGAGACTGGCAACGGGGATGGAAGTTGCGCTATCTGTTTGAGGAGTACGTCTTCCACACCGATCGGCGCGAGCTGCATCGCGAGGGGGAGCTCGTCCCTGTCGCACCACAGGTGTTCGATCTGCTTAATTACCTGATCCGCAACAGGGAGCGAGTTGTCAGCAAGGACGACATCATCAAAGTCATTTGGAATGGGCGCAGCATATCCGACGCGGCGCTGGCAACCCGCCTGAATGCCGCCCGGACTGCAATCGGCGATTCCGGCGAGGAGCAGCGCTTCATAAAAACACTACCGCGCAAGGGCTTCCGTTTCGTCGGAGCAGTCCGGGAAGTGCAGGAACCGGCAGGCGCAGCAGTTGCCGATAATCAGTTAGAACTTCAGAAAGCCGACCTTGCGCTCCCCGACAAACCGTCTATCGCTGTGCTGCCGTTTGAGAACCTGAGCGGCGATCCCGAGCAGGAATATTTCGCCGACGGCATGGTGGAAGAGATCATCACTGCGCTTTCTCGCTTTAAGTCTCTGTTCGTTATTGCACGTCACTCAAGTTTCACCTTCAAAGGCAAAGCTGTCGATATCGAGGAAGTCCGACGCAGGCTCGGCGTGCGCTATGTGCTTGAGGGGGCTGTGCGCAAGGCATCGGGGAAGGTCCGCATCACAGGGCAATTAATTGATGCGGTGACAGGCGCGCATCTATGGGCGGACAGATTCGAGCGTGATCTGACGGACATTTTCGCTCTCCAAGACGACGTTGCGCTCGCCGTTGTCTCGGCCGTTCAGCCAAAGATGCTTCAAACAGAGATTGCAACGGCTGTGCGGCGGCGACCAGAGAACCTCACTGCCTATGATTTTTTTCTCCGAGCCATGCAACAGTATTACCTGACGACCCGTGAAAGTTTGGCCGAGGCGATTAAGCTGGCTCATCGCGCTTTGGAGCTAGACCCGAGGTTTAGCTCTGCAGCGGCTCTGGCAGGTGACTGTCACGCGAGCAACTTCGCTTTAGGCTATGCCAAGGATCCCGAGTTCGACGCCAAGGAAGCAATTCGGCTTGCACGTTTGGCATTGAGCCTCGATGATGATGACCCCGACACGTTGTCAAGGGTTGCCGTAATCTCAGCGGGCCTGGTCGGCGATAGTGAAGCCGAAATCGAAATGGCTGACCGGGCGGTCGCGCTCAACCCGAATTCCTGGCGCACTTGGAACAATAGAGGCTGGGTCTATACAATCGCGGGACTGCCCGAAGAGGCTATCCAAAGCTTTGAACGTGCAATTCGCATGAGCCCGGTAGACCCGCTGCTACACATGACGTTTCTGGGCATTGGGCATGCTCTTATAGGCCTTGGCCGGTTTGACGAGGCGATCATTGTCTTGAAGAAAGCGCTTCGTCAGAATCCTTCCTTTGTGCCGGCTTGCCGTGGACTCGCGTCTGCCTTCGCCCACCTCGGACGCGACGCTGAGGCGCACGCCGCGGCGGCGCGTGTGCTTGAGATCGATCCCGTCTTTACAATATCGGCGCATATCGCCCGGGTCCCCAAAAGCTCAAAGCTGTTGATCGAGGGCCTTCGGAAAGCGGGGCTGCCCGAATAACCTTCCTGCGCTGTGCGGACGGGGTGATCGATGACCACTTCTGGCCCGACGGCGAAGATCGCTATCGCGCCCTGTAGGTCGGCAGTTGAGGCCAGACCGGACATTGGGAAGACCCGAGCAGTCGACGCGAATGACCCACAAGCGAAGTCAGGCCATATCTGCTTCCCGGCGTTCCAGATGCTTGCGAACGCGACAGCGGCCGGTTAGTCGGCGCGAAACGAACACCCTACTTCGGCAAAAGCTGTTGACCCGCTCAATGGCTAAGGCAAGATAGCCAAACCACAGTGTGCGCACGCATACCTCTCTCATCGGATACCGCGACGCTGAGGGTTCAACGGCAAGGGTTAATCATGGGCTTTATCAACATAGGCTACAACGCCTTGCTGGCTAACCATCCAAGTATGACCGACGATTTCAAAACAATGATCAACGGGTCCATAAAGAAATTTCACGACGAACCAGGGCACAAGAATACCTGCGGTTCGAAAATCAGTTGGGCATTCAACCACGTCGATGGTCACTATATCAATTGCGATGGCGACTACGGAAAAGGTGGCGTGCTCGTCAAAAAAGTTCGGTTTCTTATGGACGACGACGGTTGGGAGTATATTTTTTCGACGCTCGATCTTCGGCAGTACCTCAATAATAGGTATGGCTCCGGACAGATGTTTCCGAACACATCTAAACTGGGGAGCCGAAACGGGGTGATCATATTTGAACCAACAGACACCAGTACCATCGGCCATACGGACATCTGGGTAAATGGGCAGATACACGATGCTGACTTGTACTTTGGCAGTTGGTATTCGGCAGTGACAAACGACAGAGTCTTTTTTTGGGACCTCAATTCGTAACGTAGTGAAAAGCACAGGGTTATATCGGCTAGTAGGCAGCCGGCTTATGCCTGCAACACCTTGGCGGTGACATGAACTTCGTGCTCCACCCGGACGGTCACCCACATTTTCGGCGTCGTTGCTTTCGGTAATTTTGCTTGGCCGTGAAGCACCAGGACGTCGACCGTCAAAGTATCCGTTGATTGCCGGAGTGATCGCAGCTGACTTGGCTCGCTCCTCAGATCTCATCTTTTAATTTCTTCTGATAGACCATCGCGGTTGCTGCGATTCCGCTTGTGGCCCGTTGCGTCAGTTGTGGAAGTGCAGCCACATGTCCGCTCCCGGCGGTAGCTCGGAAATCACGAACTCAGGGTCGATCGATGCGATTGACGGGGACGCAAGATGGACAGCCTGAGAACTTCAGCGCAAATTCACCTTTGAAGCGAGTCCTGACAATTGTGCATCGCTGTTCCTATCGCAGCGTATTTTTGGAGCGACAAATGCGGCGGCGAGATTTCATTAGAGGAATTACGGCTGTTTCGGCAACGTTGCCGGTTGCTGCGAGCGCCCAGCGACTACCTGCGCAGCCGCTGATCGGCTTTCTTAGTACGCGCTCGCCCGAAGAAGCTACGATTCACATGGATGCCTTCCGCCGCGGGCTCGAAGAAATGGCCTATGTCGAAGGCCGTAACGTCGCCATCGAGTATCGCTGGGCGAAGGGCGATTGCAGTCAATTGGGACCCCTTGTCGCCGATCTGCGGAGCCGACCGCTTTCGGTCATTGTTGCTACCGGCGATCCGGCCGCACTCGCAGCCAAGGCGGAGGCCGTCGCTGTGCCGCTTGTCTTCGTCGTCGGCCAGGATCCAGTGCGCGCCGGTCTGGTCGCAAGTATGAATCGGCCAGGCACGGCCACTGGTGTAAACTTCTTCACGGGCGATCTGGGCGCCAAACGGCTGGGGCTTCTCTGCACATTGGTCCCCTCGGCTCGCGTTGTGGGGCTTTTGCTCAACCCGGCCTTCGGAATGGAAGCGTTCGACGAGTTCCGGCGGTCGGTAGTCAGCGCAGCTCAGTCGCTCGACCGCGAGGTAATCGTGCAGAGCGCAACAACCGATATTGAGATCGAGGCCGATTTCGTCGCGTTGACTAAAGCTGGCGTTTCGGCGCTGATGGTGCAGAACGATCCATTCTTCGACTCTCGGCGGAGCAAGATCATTGCTCTGTCGTCTACTCGCAAATTGCCCGGCATCTTCCACATTCGAGAGTTTCCAGCGGATGGCGGGCTAATGAGTTATGGTGCCAGCCTCGCCGACGCTTACCGCCAGGTCGGAGTGTATGCGGGCAAGATCCTCCGCGGAGCGAAACCGGTCGATCTTCCAGTCCTGCGGCCGACGAAGTTCGAGCTGGTCATCAACATGCGAACTGCGAAAGCACTCACCCTCACGGTACCACCATCCATTCTCATAGAGGCCGACGAACTGATTGAGTGAAATCGGGAGGTGCCCGGAACTGGCCCATCAGCGAAGAGGCAGCGGCGCCCCACGAGGTCCGCTCACTGAGGCATGGCGGACCCGATTTGCTCAGGTTGAGTTCTTCGCATGTTGACTCAAAGCGGACTCCAACGCATCGCGCTCCCCCTGAGGGAGTGAACGGATGCGCGTTTGTAGCGAACGGCTCATTTTGAGAAAGTACAATCGCCTGGGACGGCGCTTGGTCAGATAGGAACGCCCGGACCCAGGACAGTGTTGGCCCACATGCGCTTCTACTTCGACTGTCAGGACTCGGCCGGCCATCCTCGACGAGCAGGGCGAAGACCTTTCGGACTTCGCGGCTGCGCGTGACGCTGCGATGAGAGATAGCTGGCCGAGGGGATGTGAGACCACAGCCGTTCGGAGCTAACTGAGAAGCTGTCTATCTCGTAAGAACTAAAGGGGCCCGATCATGACCGTGTCAGCTACAATTGAAGTGGCCGCGGCAAAAACAATTGGGACGCGCAGAAACCTATCCTAAGGAAGTGAACTTCACCCGTCCTTGGCGGTGATGCCTTGAGCAAGGGGCTGCTCAATGGCCGCCCTTGATGCCGCGCTGCTAAATGATGTCGCGTACTTGTTCCCAGGTAGAGGCAGGTACTGATCTGTTGCCGACCTTAGTGCCCATAGATTTTGGGCGTGCCTTGTCTAACGACAATGAACCGCAGGAGCCGAAGCCATCACCCAAGCCCTCCCGCGGGACGAAGCCGGCAGGTCAAAAGAGTTCGCATCTTCAAATGCGCGGAATGCGTTAGGCTGAGCCGCTTCTACGACCCGTCGATGACGCGGCGATCATCATCGCGCATAACACCGAACACGAGACTTCCCGCCAAAAGGCGAGACGGTTCAGAGGACCGTCTTTGCTCTTGAATGGCCGCGAAGTTGTTTCTAGGAGATCAAGTCCTGTGTCCCCTGGAAGCAACGGGCGGATAGGCAGCATGTGTGTCGGCGTCCAGTTGCTCGATAGCCCGATGCCAGTATTCTTCCGCTCGCCCCTCTTGGCGGCCCTCGAGTGCCCAAAGCTGGTAGGCCCGCTCTTGGATGCGCCGTTCTTGATCGTCGTGAGCGTCGGAATCGGACATGTCTTCAACCTTTGATGTTGCGGCGGCGGCTGCTCATTGGAACTTGCCCTTGGGCCGTTCGGCGAACGTCACGGGAGACGGTAGGGGATCGCATATCGGAAGCACACCTAAAAGAACGTACCATGGTGCTCAGGTGTCCCAGTGACTGCGTTAATCTCTGTCCGCGGGACTCTCCTCAAGAGTCAGTCCGTGTTGGCTCTCCATTACTCCTCAATCACCATCTCCACCAGCTTGGCGATCTTAGCTCGCGTCAGATCACCGGAGTTGGAAATGTAGGGCTCGACATCAGGGGCAAAAACAAAAGGAATACCCTTTTTGGTTCCGCTGTCGCCGATGCGAGTCACAACGATATTGCCGAATGCGGTTGAGATGCTGGTCGGAGCACCATTACCCACGGTGAAAGAAACCCCGACCGGACGGTGATCGTTGCGTTCAATCTGCGGAGCAAAGGAGAATTGCTCTTCCCCCAAATGATGCTTCAGCTCCTCCAGAAAAGGTATGACTTCCCGCTCCATCGCCTGCTTGCAGTGCTCGATGTCAGCGGTTCTCTTGTCCTTGTTTTCTGCGGCGATAATCGCCTGCCTCTCTTTTTCGGCGACCGCTGCGGATATTTTCTGTCGAAATTTTTCAGCCAGCTGCTCGGCGTTCATTCTTGTTCCAATCGAGCTCGGCCCCACCTCGTTATGTATTCATAGCACTACGGCTTATCGGCGGCGCCAACCGATCCGAACGCAAGCCATCGTAGGCATGTAGCGGAGCCGCGCCGGACAGGCCGCTGCTCGGATAAGCAAGCCGCACGAACGAAGCGCCGTTCCTGTTTGTTGTCGCCGCAAATGAAACTGAGGAGAAGGCAGACGTTGCATAGGAACCATGAGCTGCCGACAGCGTTGTCGATGTCCTCCTCCGGCCGTTGGAACGCTACCCAGAACTGGCAACTAAATGACTTCCGAACCGGGGCTGGTTTCGTCTACGGCCGTCGATGCTTTCAAGGATCGACAGGATGAGCTTCCATACCGTCGCCGCCAACAGGCTCTCCTCAGGGATTTCGGTGCGGCTACACCTCAAACCCGAGACTTCGGGCAGATTCTTCAGCACGCGGTCGAACTCAGTGCTCGCGGTCTGGGATGCTCTTACGCCAAGGTTCTCGAATATCTTCCCGATGAACAGCGTTTGATAGTACGTGCCGGCATCGGTTGGCCGGCGGGCACGGTCGATCATGTAACGCTCGGCGCCGATATCGAATCGCCCGCCGGCTTTGCCTATCAGACGGGGCAATCGGTGATTTCCAACCACTTGGAGGATGAGACTCGCTTCCGAACCCCGAATCTTCTCGCCGAACATGGCATCAAGGGCGCGATCAACGTGCTTATCAGGCGCGGCGGCGAGGGCGACGCGCCGTTCGGTGTCCTCGAAGCTGAGTCACTATCCCGGACAATTCGACGACGCAGATGCAGATTTTCTCGCAGGCTTTGCAGGTCTGCTCGGAATCGCCATCGAACGCCAACACGCCGATGCCAAGCTTCAGGAAGCCCTCGATCACGAGGCCTTGCTGACGCGAGAGATGAGCCATCGGGTCAAAAACAGCCTCACATCAGTCGTGGGCCTGCCCCGTCGCGTCCAATCGCGGAAGTTCATGATCATCTCTGGCGAGGCAGCAAGATTGGATTTGTCGATCTCCCGGACTTTGTCAGTCATCTTTGCCAAAACCTTCAGAGTTCGACGCCGGAACACAGGCTTCAGTCGCGATCGGATCCCATAATTATACCCGCCGACAAGGCCATTCCTTTGGGCTTGCTGGTCAACGAGCTCGTCACAAAAGCGGTTAAATACGCCTACGTCGATGGGCCGGGTGTCATCATGGTAGACGCCCGCGAAATCGACAGCCATCTGCGCGTCGAAATCTCCGATGAGGGCGCAGGGCTACCCGAGCGATTTGACATCAATCAGCCTCGGAAGAGCCTCGGATTCCGAGTTATCAGCGGCCTCGTCAAACAGTTATGGGCGAGTTCACGATCTCAAAAAACATACCAAGGGGAGCGCTGTTCACGATCAGATTTGCTCTCGACCATCCTGCACGTCCGCGTGATGCGAGCTGAAACCTCGCTCCCGGGTGTCGGCGTCGATTCTTGAGAGTTCCCCTCGTATGCCCATGGTCCGTGCAACCATCCAAGTCCTTTGTCGAAGACGAAGCATTCATTCGCATGGATGCGGTCGACATGCTCCAAGCCGCCGGCTTCGATATTCTGGAGGCAGCCAACGCGGACGAGGCTATTCTGCTGCTCGAAAACCACTCCAATGTCCGCCTTATATTCACCGACATCGATATGCCCCGCAACTTCAGGGCATTTCAAAATATGAGCCGGTGATCTTCCTGCGGAAGCAAGATTTATCCCCAAGCCTTACATGCCCATCCAAATTATCGACGCTATCCATGAGCTAACAAGCACGGTGTGATGAACAATTCGAACGGCCGAAAGGTAGGTTGCAATGAAGACCCTAGGAACACTTTTCATGGCTGCGCTAATGGTTGCCGCCGGTGTCAACCAGGCGCTGGCTGATTGCCAGATTGCGGACGCAGGGCTTGAGGAGGCGATTCAGCAAAATCCCCGGCTTCGAGGCCCGGCCAACAGTCAGTCCGTGCGCGACCTCCGAAGTTTGAGAGATGCCGCTTTCACGCTTCGGTCCTATGGACGTCACGAAGACTGTGAGCGTCTCCTCGCCAACATTCGTGAACTTATCGCCGGACCGCCTATGGGATCCCTTGGGGACAATGATGAAGAGGCGGCCGACAAGCAAATGGCTGATAGCGAACCCAAAGCCAGGCGCGGGGCATCGTCAGGGAGCAGGGACAAGAAAGGCGCCAAGCCGTTGATGAAAATCGATCAACTTACGCCCGGCTTGAGGACCGACGAGATGATTGGGGCCGAAGTTCGTAGCTCCGACGACAAAATCGTTGGCGAGGTGCGAAACATCGTGTTCGGCACCAAAGATGGAACGGACTACGCGATTGTCGCGTCCGGAGGGTTTTTCACCACCGGCAAGGACAGTATTGTTGTCCCGATCCGATCTCTCAAGGTGACGCAGGATCGATCGAGCTTCTTTCTTCCTATTGCAAAAGAAGTCATGAAAACTGTCCCTGTGATGCCTGATCAAGACTACAAGTGGCTCTCTGACCAGACCTGGCGCGTCCACAACGATGCATTTTTTGTAAAGCCATAGGTGCTGATCACTTAGTAGATGTGCCTCCCACAGCTCGATCTCAATCATCGCGTCTCTCAGCGCTCAAGCCGCTCTGGCTATTCCTGCAGGAGGACTCGATGGATTCGCTCGGAGCTCGTACGCGAAAGTCGATAATCGCCCACCTTATCGTCTGCCCAAACTGCAAACGCGCTCAGCGGAGTGATACGAAGTTCACTCCGATGCGCGGGTCGCCTGACAAACTGGCATCCCCCAGGTTTCCGGCTTAAGCGGTGGAAGTTAAGGCGCCACCCGGCGGCTGCAATGAAGCGCACCGGCACAGAGCGGCCGGCCATTGCTCGAATTGCCCTCCGTAGAGAGACTGGACGGACGGCGCACTCCGGAGCCAAGCAGCGTCACAGACAGCGGCTTGCCTTAACCAGCTGATGCGCTGATGTTGTAGGCGGAGTAATTCAGAAAAGTCGCCGCGGGCCTCGCGACGCCTTCCTTCCGAGTTCACAAGCACATTACAGCGACTTGGCCCTTTCACGGGCTGCTTCGGCTGTCAATCGGCGTTCAAAGTTGACCCCGTATCGGCGTCCAATTTTGGGTCTGACTCATTTCCGATGAAGTTTGCCGGGCGACTGTGGTTCTCAAACGGAGAATCAGCGCCATGCGGACGGGCTTTCAAATCTCATCGCTAGCACCGAGTGGTTTGGTGTTTGATGGTGTAAGTGACTCAATGGATTCGGTTATTCTGGCTGTTCGGTCAGAGGCTGCGGAGGCCCAATGCCCTTTGTGCGCGACAGCGTCGCGCCGAATCCATAGCCGATACATCCGGCACGTGGCTGATTTGCCGTCAGCGGGCAGAAGGGTGCGCCTCCGATTGCTCACGCGGCGCTTCACATGTGAGGTGCTGCATTGCCGCCGGCGGATCTTCGCGGAGCGGTTTGGAGAAGACATCGTCCCGCTTCGACGGCGCCGGACGGCACGGTTGGAATACATCGTCCATCACTTGGGGTTGGCGCTCGGCGGCCGGCCGGCGGCAAGCTTCGCCAAGCGGCTCATGCTGCCCGTCAGCAACGATACCTTGCTGCGGGTGGTCCGCCGGCGGACGGCGATGCCGACAGATCCATTGCTTGTTGTGGGCATCGATGACTGGGCGTTCCGGAGAAATCATCGATACGGGACGATCGTGTGCGATTTGGAGCGCCGGGGGATCGTTACCCTGCTGCCCGACAGGGAAACTGCGACCGTTCGGGCGTGGCTATCGAAGCACCCAGCGATCAACATTGTGTCGCGAGATCGCGGTGGTGGATACGGCG
>NZ_JBVVPP010000069.1:0-30297 GCF_055811315.1 Bradyrhizobium sp. MI1.4
TGAGGGGTTCTCTCCGCGCGCGCCTCTCGCAGTCGTCTTAGCGGATAGAGACCCCTCATCCGGCGCTTCGCGCCACCCTCTCCCGCAAGGGGAGAGGGGAAAACGAGTCCGCCGCGCAAGATGGCGTTCTACTCTTCCTCGTCCTTCTTCCGCAGCAGATCCGTCGCGAGGTCCGACAGCTTCGGCGGCGGCAGTGCGGCGAACGGCAACGGCCGTGTGACGTCGATTGCGGCGAGGCCGAGCCGCGCCGTCAGTAATCCATTCAGCATGCCTTCGCCCAGCCGCTGCGACAGCTTCGCCGCAATGCCGTGGCCGAGCATCTGCTGCACCAGGCTGTCGCTCGCCGCCATGCCGCCGGTGATGGCGAGATGGGCGATGACATGGCGGAGCAGGCGGATCATGCCCAGCGCGCCAGGCCGGCCGCCATAGAGGAAAGCGAGCTGGCGGATCAGGCGCAGCGACACGATGAACACAAACATCACGTCGATCGCCGCTCGCGGGCTCACCGCCGTGACGATTGAGACTTTTTGCGCGGCTGACGACACCAGCCGCCGCGCCTCGATGTCCAGCGGCGACATCAATTCGCGCTCGGCGAGCCGGATCATGTCGGCGCCGTCGATGATCTCGCCGGCGTGGCTCTCCAGGGCGGCACGGGCGCGCGCGAGCTGCGGGTTCTGATGCGCTATCTTGAGCAGATCCTGCACGATGATGCGGCTCTCCTTGCGATCGTCGCTGGCAAGAACAGCGGCTGCGCGCTGATGCAGCTTTTCGATGGTTGCTAGCCGCGCCAGCCCGAAAGCCTCGCGTCCGGTCACCACCGCGAGCGCAAGCGCGGTGATGAAGGCAAGGGCCACTCCGACGAAGCCGAGGCTGTCGCTGCGCGCAAACAGATCCTCGATCAGACGGACGACGCCGAGTCCGACCCCGAGCAGCGTCAGCCCGGCAACGCCGGACCAGAACATTGGGCCCCAGGGAAAGCCGCGCCGCGCCGGAAGCGTCGCTGCGATTGGCACCGGCAAATTCGCCGGATCGGGCTCCGGCGTGATCTGGATGGTGGTACGGCCGAGCCGGGTCGTCTCGTCGGCCTCGGTGACGACGACGCCGGGGTCGTCGAGCCGGAACGTCGCCGGTCGCCGTGGCTTCGATCGGTCGTTCATGACAATTTGTCTCCGATCAGGAACTGCAAGGCACGGTCGAGGCGGATGTGAGGCAGCGCCGGGTGGTCGGCCCCCTCACGTTCGAGCTTCGGCGGACGGAAGCGCAGGAAGCGAAAATCGCTCTTCCCGGCGGCCTCGGTCGAGAGGCCGCGGAATGCGTCGGTGCCGTTGAACAACGGCTCGGGATCCAAGGGCAGGTCGCCCGGAAAGGTTGCCACCTCGGTGCTGCCGTCGAAGAATTCGCCGCCGGCGCTTTCTCCCGCGGCGGGCGTTCCCAAGATCGACGGCAATTTGTCACGGCCATGCGCGACCTGCGCCTCGCGCGTGGCGCGGACGGCGGCGAGCGCGACGACGTCGATCGCCGCACCGGTATTTTCCGCGCGCGCAACGGCGCGGGTGACCGCGCGGCGCAGCACGGCCTCGAGCCGGTCATGGCTGGAATGATGCAGATGATCCGCCTTGGTCGCCGCGAACAGCACGCGGTCGATCCGCGGCCGGAACAGGCCGGAGAGGAATGTGCTGCGGCCGATGTTGAAGCAGTCGAGAATGCCCGCGAGTGCGGCTTCGAGATCGTGCAGCGCTTCGGGGCCGGCGTTGAACGCGGCGAGCGCGTCGGCCAGTACGATCTGGCGATCGAGCCGAGCAAAATGATCGCGGAAGAACGGCCGCACCACGACGTCCTTGTAGGCCTCATAGCGGCGCACCATCATCGCCCACAGCGATCCCTCCGGCGCCTGGCCACCCGCGGGTACGTCGAGCGGCGCAAAGGTCAGCGCCGGTGTGTCGGCGAGATTGCCCGGCATCAGGAAGCGGCCGGGCGGCAGCAGGCTCATCGCAAACCGCTCGTCGCGGCAGCCTTGCAAATAGCCCCTGAAGAGCTTTGCGGCCGTCAGCGTCGCCTGCTCGTCCTCGCGCGCCTCGGGCTTGAGCGTTGCGAGATGCGCGTGCCAATCCGCGGCAAGATGGACGCGCGGCGCCTCGCGTGACAAGGCGAGACTTTCGGCCGACCATTGCTCAAAACTCTTCTGAAGCAGCGGCAGGTCGAGCAGCCACTCGCCGGGATAGTCGACGATGTCGAGCGTCAGCGTGCGGTCGGCGCCGTTCTGGCGCTGGTAGTCGATGACGAGCCTGAGCTCGCTGATGTCGACAGTCGAGTTCGGCCAGCGCCGCTCCTCGATCAGCGCGCGCAGATGGCTCTCATAGGCAAAGCGCGGCACCGCGTCGTCCGGCTGCGGCGCCAGATGCGCCCGCGCGATCCGCCCGGATGAATAGGCCTCGAACACCGGAAACCGGCCGCCACGGGTGAGGCCGTGGATCAGCGCGGTAATGAACACCGTCTTGCCGGCCCGGGACAGGCCGGTAACCCCCAATCGTACCGTCGGATTGAAGAAATGCTCGCCGTAGTCGATCAGCGCCCGAGCCGACAGGCGCGCCTCCTCGATCATATCCTGGAAACTAAATGCCATATGAACGTTGGGAATCCCGGGCGAGGGCGGATAGGCAAAAAGGACTAATCACAAAAGTGGCAACTGCCTGAGGAAAATCAAGCTTCATACTTCCACCGTCTTTGTCGGCAAATCAGCCGTTTGAACGACGCGCCGATCCCGAAACACCCATACAAGAGGGTATTAACTCACCTTGCGGATTGCCATGACCGTCTTCCAATTGAAACAGCTCGCATCCTCCTCCGTCCACGCAGCCGCCGACGCGGTCGGCTGGCATTACGACCGCGCCGAGTTGATCGCCGACGGCGTGATCCACGCGATCGGCGTGCTCTGCGGCATCATTGCCGCGACCGTGCTGGTGGTGCTGACGGTGCTCTTTGCCGACGCGACCGACATCGTCGGCGTCTCGATCTACGTCGCCGGCCTGCTTTCGATGCTGGTGTTGTCGGCGACCTATAATCTGTGGCCAGTCTCGCCGGCCAAATGGCTGCTGCGGCGCTTCGACCATTCGGCGATCTATCTCCTGATCGCGGCGACCTACACGCCGTTCATCCTGGAGGTGAAGGACAGTGGGTTCGCGCTGGTGCTGCTCGCCGGCGTCTGGTGCGTGGCGCTCCTCGGCATCGTGCTGAAACTTCTCTACCCCGGCCGGTTCGACCGCGTTGCGGTCGGGATCTACCTAGCGATGGGCTGGAGCGGCATCATGCTCTACGATTCCGTGGTCAAGGCGCTGCCTGCGCTGGTGCTGGGCTTCGTCCTTGCGGGTGGACTGCTCTACAGCTTCGGCGTGATCTTTCATGCCTGGCGGCGGCTGCGCTTCCAGAATGCGATCTGGCACGGCTTTGTCTTGGCCGGCGCGGCGTGCCATTATACCGCGGTGCTCGACCTCGTGTTGAGCTGAGCAAGCTCCGCGAAGCGCAATAAGCCAAAACGGTACAAGACAAGAGGAGACGTCGCATGCAGGTGACCGGCAAGGTCGTGGTCGTCACGGGCGGCGCCAACGGCATCGGCAAGGCGCTGTGCGAAGCCTTTCACAAGGCGGGTGCGGCCAAGGTCGTCGTCGCCGACATGGACGCGGACAACGCGCGGGCGGTCGCGGCCACGGTGGATGGCGCGGCCTTCAAATGCGATGTCGCGCAGGAAAAGGATATTTCCCACGTCATCGAGGAGACCGAGCGTCAGTTCGGCCCGATCGAATTGTTCTGCTCCAATGCCGGCATCGGCGGCGGCTTCGACCCGATGTCGGTCAATGCCGGCGGCGCCTCGGATGAGCCCTGGCAGCGCAGCTGGGCGATCCACGTCATGGCGCATGTCTATGCGGCGCGGCATCTGATCCCGCGCATGAAGGCGCGCGGCGGCGGCTATTTCCTTAACACGATCTCGGCCGCCGGCCTGCTGTCGCAGGTCGGCAGCCCGGCTTACTCCACCACCAAGCATGCCGCGGTCGGCTTTGCCGAAAATCTCGCGATCTCGCACAAGGCGCACAACATCCGTGTCTCGATCCTCTGCCCGCAGGGCGTGGACACCAACATGCTGCGTTCGATCCCCAAAGGCCCGCAATCCGGCGACGGCGACCTGTCGCCCGAGCAGGTCGCCAAGGACGTGCTCGCCGGTCTCGATCAGGAGACGTTCCTGATCCTGCCGCACCCGCAGGTGCTCGGCTACATGCGCAAGAAGACCGAGAATTACGACCGTTGGATCGGCGGCATGGCCAAGATCCAGGCTAAGATGCGGGAAGATTTCGGGACGTAGGAAGGGGCCTGCCACGACCTCCGGTGTGGGGGGGGGGGGGGGGGCGGGGGGGGGGGGCGGCGCCCGCGCGGGGGGGGGGGGGCACACCCCCGCCCCCCGCCCCCCCCCCCCCCCCCCCCCCCCCGGCGGCCCCCCCCCCCCCCCCGGCCCCCCCCCCCCCCCCCCCCCCCCCCCCGCCGCCCCCCCCCGCCGGGGGGGGCCCCCCGCCCCCCCCCCCCCCCCACGGTCGGCCCTCAATGCTTCTGCCCGTACAGCACCGGCACCGCCGAATCCACGACCACCTCCACCAGGCTCGTCCCTTCGAATGCCATCCCGCGCTTGAGCGCCTCGCCCAGTTCGGCCGCCTTGCTCACCCGCACCGCATGGCAGCCCATGCCCTCGGCCAGCCGCACGAAATCGATCCCCGGCAACTCGAGTCCCGGCACGTTCCTCACCTGCATCACCTGGCTGAACGAGCGCATCGCGCCGTAGCCGGAATTGTTGATGACGATGATCGTGAGCGGCAGCTTGCGCTGCGCGGCGGTCCACAGCGCCTGGATCGAATACATCGCCGAGCCGTCACCGATCAGGCACACCGTGCGGCTCGCCGGCTTGCCGAGCGCCATGCCGACCGCGGCCGGCAGCGAGTAGCCGAGGCCTCCGCTCGCCATGGTGTAAAAACTGTCCTGGCCGCGCATCGGCATGAACTTTTGCATGGCCGGCCGGTGCGAGGGGATTTCCTCGACCAGCGACGCGCCGTCCGGCATCGCCTGCGACAGCGAATGCAGCAGGAATTCGACCGGCAACGGATCGGCGGCTTGCGGCGTCGGCGGCAGCGTTCGCCCCTTCGGTGCCGCGCGCTTGCTCTCCGGCAAGAGGTCGAGCAGCATTGCGAGCGCCGGCTTCATCGTCGCGATGATGCTGGTGCCGACGGGCGTTACCGCCGCGGCATCGGGGTCATCGGTGATCTGGAAGATCGTCGCGCCGCCGTCGAAGATCGCGGCATGGCCTTCGACGTGGAAGGTGAACACCGGCGCGCCGATCACGACGACGAGGTCGTGCTCGCGCAGCGCGTCCGACAATTGCGCCGGCGAGGCATGCAGGAAACCCGCGAACTGGGGATGACGTTCCGGGAACGAGCAGCGCGCCGAAAACGGGCTGACCCAGACGCTGGCCCTGGCCTTCTCGGCGACGCGCACCATCAGGTCGACCGCGCCGGCGCGATCGACGCCGGGGCCGACGACGACGGCAGGGTGCTTGGCCGAGCCGAGCGCGGTGACCAGCGCCTTCATCGCGTCAGCTTCGGGCCCGATCTCGCGGCTGACCTTGCGCGCTTCGACGGGAGCTGTCGCATGCGCCCAGTCGTCGACCGGGATCGACACGAAGGTCGGCCCGCATGGCGGCTGCATCGCGGTGCAATAGGCGCGCGCGATGGCGGCCGGAACGTCCTCGGGCCGCGCCGGCTCCACGCTGTACTTCACATAAGGCCTCGGGAATTCGGACGCACGCTCCGCATACAGGAACGCCTGCAACGGCAGGATCGAGCGTGCCTGCTGGCCCGCGGTGATCACCAGCGGCGTCTGGTTGCGATGCGCGGTATAGATGTTGCCCAGCGCGTTGCCGACGCCGGCGGCCGAATGCAGATTGACGAAGCCGGCATTGCGCGTCGCCTGCGCATAGCCGTCGGCCATGCCGACGGCGGAGGCTTCCTGAAGCGCGAGCACGTAGTCGATGTCGTCGGGCCAGTCGCTCAGGAACGGCAGCTCGGTCGAGCCGGGATTGCCGAATACCTTCTTGATGCCGAAGGAGCGTAGCAGGTCGAGCGTCGCCTGCTTGACGGTGACGGATTTGCTGCCGGTCGTGCCGTTCTTCGCCATGGTTTCCGTTCCTCTAATTCCTCTTCCTGAGGAGCGCGTCTTCGCGCGTCTCGAAGGATGAAGGCCCGGCTGGTGGCCTCGCCCTTCGAGACGCGCGCAAAGGGCGCGCTCCTCAGGGTGAGGGTCTAGCAGCAGTGTATCACCACACCGCGGTCCCCTTCATCGTCGGCTGCCCCTCCGCGTTCGCGGTCCACAGCTCCATGCCATCAGCGGTCTCGTTGGCGTTGATGGAAAATTCGCTGCCCTCGAACAGCGGTTGCACCCCGCGATAAGTAAACCTCTTCGGCGCCTTGCCGCCGTGCAGCTTCGCCGCCATCTCGATGATGAACGTTGCCTGCAGCGGCCCGTGGAAGATCAGGCCCGGATATCCCTCGACCTTGGTGACGTAGTCGCGGTCGTAATGGATGCGGTGGCCGTTGAAGGTCAGCGCGGAATAGCGAAACAGCAGCACGGGATCGGAGACATGCGTCTGGCGATGCTGCGCCTTCGGCGGCGGAGGCGGCGCCTTTGCCGGCGCGGACGTCGTCGTCATCTCGCGATAGACGATGTCCTGCCGCTCGCGGATGGCGATGCCGCGCGGCGAGGAGATGCTGTGCTCGACCGAGACGAAGCACAGCGTGCCGGTCGAGCCGGTCTTCACCTGTACGTCCGCGATGCGCGAGCTCCGCGTCGATTCGTCGCCGACGCGCAGCGGCTGCAGGAACTCGATCTCGCCGCCGGCCCACATCCGGCGCGGCAGCGGCACCGGCGGCAGGAAGCCGCCGCGGGTGGGGTGGCCGTCGGGGCCGAGCATCGACATCGGAAACACCGGCTGCGCCAGGCACCAATGCACCGTGAACGGCGCCGCGTCGCCCGGCTTGGGCGCGCCGACCTCCTGGAACAGCGTCGCGCGCAGGCCCTTCACGAGCAGCGCGGTGACGGTGTCGGTTGCCTCTTCGCTGCGGCCGATCCATTGCCTGAGATGGTCGATGTCGAGCTTCTCGGTCATGACGCCTCGCGCTTGTTGTTACGATTTCTTGGCCGGTCGTTCGCCGATCGCCGGTACAGCACCATAGCTGCGCGTCTCGCCGACAATGATCGGCGCAGGCGCGGGATAGCTGACGCGTCCTTGCGGCGTGTCCACCTCGATGCGGCGCAGATGCGGATGCTTGGTGAGGTCCGCCATGGTGTTGACCTCGGCAAAGGCGATGTCGGCCTCGGACAGCCGCTTCAATAGCTCATCGCGCGTCATCTTGCCGAAGGCATCCGCGACCGTCTTGTCGGTGAAGTCGCGGTTGCGCACGCGCTCGACCATGTTGGCCACGCGCGGATCGGCGGGCAGATCCGGCTGGTCCAGCACTTTTGCGCAAAGCGTCTTCCATTCGCGCTCGCTCTGGATCGAGATCAGGATGTCCTTGCCGTCGCTGGACGTGAACACGCCATAGGGCGCGATCGAGGGATGGCGCAGCCCCATGCGCTTGGGCGGATTGCCGGCTTCGGAATTGAGCAGCGGCACGGTGCACCAGTCCGCCATCACGTCGAACATGGAGATGCGGATGTCGGCGCCCTTGCCGGTGCGTCCGCGCCCGATCAGCGCCTCCAGGATCGCCGCATGCGCGGTGGCGCCGGTCGCGACGTCGACGATGGACATGCCGACGCGCGAGGCGCCGTCGGGATTGCCGGTGATTGAGGCAAGGCCGCTCTCGGCCTGGATCAGGAGATCATAGGCCTTGCGGTGCGCATAGGGGCCGTCGTCGCCATAGCCGGTGATCGTGCACGAAATCAGCCTGGGATAATCCTTCAAGAGCCGCTCCCGCGAAAAGCCGAGTTTGTCCATCGAGCCCGGCTTGAGGTTCTGGATCAGCACGTCGGCGCTCGCGATCAGTCGCTCCAGTTCGGCGCAACCTTCCTTGGTGGCGAGATCGACCACCGCGGATTGCTTGCCTCGGTTGAGCCACACGAAGTAGCTGCTCTGGCCCTTGGCCGCCGCGTCATAGCCGCGGGCGAAATCGCCCTCGGGCCGCTCGATCTTGATGACTTCCGCGCCGGCATCCGCCAGCCGCGACGAGCAGAACGGTGCCGCCACCGCCTGCTCGACCGCAATCACCCTGATCCCGTCAAGTGCTCCCATGATGGCTGCCTCAGTACGAGCGGGGCATGCCGAGGACGTGCTCGGCGATGAAGGACAGCACGAGATTGGTCGAGATCGGCGCGACCTGATAGAGCCGCGTCTCACGGAATTTGCGCTCGACGTCGTACTCCTCGGCGAAGCCGAAGCCGCCATGGGTCTGGACGCAGGCATTCGCCGCTTCCCAGGACGCATCGGCCGCGAGCATCTTGGCCATGTTGGCCTCCGCGCCGCAGTCGAGCCCGGCCTCGTATTTGCGCGTCGCTTCCTTCACCATCAGTTCGGCCGCGCGCATCGCGGCGTAGGCCTTGGCGATCGGGAACTGGATGCCTTGGTTCTGGCCGATCGGCCGGCCGAAAACGCTGCGCTCCTTGGCGTAGCTGGTGGCCTTGGCGATGAACCATTTGGCGTCGCCGACGCATTCGGCAGCAATCAAAATGCGCTCGGCATTCATGCCGGAGAGGATGTAGCGAAAGCCCTTGCCCTCTTCGCCGATCAGATTTTCCGCCGGCACCTTCATGTCGGTAAAGAACACTTCGGTGGTGGCATGGTTCATCATGGTGCGGATCGGGCGGATCTCGAGGCCCTTGTTCTTGGCCTCGCGCATGTCGACGATGAACACCGAAAGTCCATCCGTGCGCTTCTTGACCTGGTCCTTCGGCGTGGTCCGCGCCAGCAGGAGCATCAGGTCGGAATGTTCGGCGCGGCTGGTCCAGATCTTCTGGCCGTTGACCACGTAACCGGCATTGCCGTCCTTGCGCGCAAAGGTCTTCAGCGAAGTGGTGTCGGTGCCGCTGGTCGGCTCGGTGACGCCGAAGGCCTGCAGCCGTAATTCGCCGCTCGCGACCTTCGGCAGATATTTTGCCTTCTGCTCGTCATTGCCGTGCCGCAGCACGGTGCCCATCGTGTACATCTGGGCGTGGCAGCCGCCGCCGTTGCAGCCCGCGCGCTGGATCTCTTCGAGGATCGCCGCGGCCGCTGAAAGCTTCAAGCCCGCGCCGCCATATTCCTCGGGGATCAGCACCGAGAGATAGCCGGCCTCGGTCAGCGCGTCGACGAAGGCCTTGGGGTAGGCCATCTCACGGTCGAGCTTGCGCCAGTATTCGCCGGGAAACTGCGCGCAGAGCTTTGCGACGGCTTCGCGGATGTCGGCGTGATCTTCGGTGTGGTGTTCTTCACTCATGGGGTTTCCCGTATGTGCGGCAGTTAAGATAACGCCGGCCGATCCTCTGGCGTTGTGAAAACACTGCCAGCCCCTATGCTCATTTGCTATAGCGTATGGAGTAGCCTTCCAGGATTGGCAAGCATGGATTTCCGTCAGCTCAGGACCTTCAGTTGCGTGGCGGAGCTCGGCAGCCTCTCCAAGGCGTCCGATACGTTGCGCGTGGCGCAGCCGGCGCTCTCCAGGCAGATCAAGCTCCTGGAACACGAGCTGCGCACGGAATTGTTCACCCGCAACGGCCGCGGCATGGTGCTCACGGATGCCGGCCGCCTCTTGCTGGCGCGCACCTCCGGCATCGTGCGGCAGATCGACCAGATCCGCGACGACATCCAGTCGTCCAAGGGGCCGCCATCGGGCCAGGTCGTGCTCGGCCTGGTCCTGACCGTGAGCTGCGTGCTGTCGGCGCGCTTCGCGCGGCGCTGCGTCGAAAAATTTCCCGGCATTTCGCTGCGCATCGTCGAGAGCTACAGCGGCCATCTCGTCGAATGGCTGCATCGCGGCGAGATGGATCTCGCCATCCTCTACGGCCGCTCCGCCGATCTGCATCTCAACGTGGAGAGCTTGGGGCGCGACAACATCGTCGCGGTTGGTCCGCGCGGTTGTGGCCTCGCGCGCAAGAAGAGCGTCGATGTCGGCTGGCTGCTGCGGCAACGGCTGGTGCTGCCCAGTCATTCCCACGGTCTCCGTGCGCTGATCGAGCATGCGGCGGCCCAGCGCAAGATCAAGCTCAACGTCCAGCTCGAAGCGGATTCGTTCCGCGTGCTCACGAGCCTCGTCGAGGAAGGCCTCGGCTTCGCGCTGCTGCCGCCCTCGTCGGTCCACGGCGAGGTCGCGGACGGGCGGCTGGAAACGGCTGTCGTCTCGAAGCCGATGACGCGCGAACTCATATTCGCCTCTCCGATCGACCGTCCGGTCTCGACGGCCTCGCTTGCCGTCACCGCCCTCCTGCGCGAGGAAGTCGCCGCCTGCCGCAAGGACGGCGTGTGGGACATCAAGTTGAGTTAGATGTGGCGGTGCGGTTTAGGACAGAAGGCCGTATGCGACCCATCGCATGTTGCGCGAGCTGTCATGCCGGAATTTTATAGCTGGGGTGGAGTCGCCCGCTCTCAATCCACCCTCGGTGTCATTGCCGCGAAGGCGGGCAAATCCAGTATTCCAGAGCCCGCAGTGCTTGAGCCGAGAAGCCGCGGCATACTGGACGCCCCGCTTTCGCGGGGCATCACAGTGGGGCCTACCCCGGTATCCTCACCGGCAGCGACTCGTACCCCTTGATGAAGCTCGAATAGATCCGCTTGGGCTCGCCGACCACCTCGATGCGGTCGAAGCGCTTCAGCATCTCTTCCCAGACGATCTTGAGCTGGAGTTCGGCGAGGCGCATGCCGACGCAGCGGTGGATGCCGAAGCCGAAGGAGAGATGGGTCCGCGGCCGCGGGCGGTCGATGATGAACTCGTTCGGCTTTTCGAACATCTCCTCGTCGCGATTGCCGGAGACGTACCACATCACGACACGGTCGCCCTTCTTGATGTGCTTGCCGCCAACTTCAGTGTCCTGCAGCGCGGTGCGCCGCATGTGCGCGAGCGGGGTCTGCCAGCGGATCACTTCGGGCACCATGGAATCGATCAGTTCCGGGTTGGCGCGCAGCCTGTCGTACTGCTCCGGATTCTCGTTCAATGCCAGCACCGAGCCGGTCATGGTGTTGCGCGTGGTGTCGTTGCCGCCGACGATGAGCAGGATGATGTTGCCCATGAGATTATCGGGGTCCATGAAGCGCGTGGCATCGTTGTGCGCCATCAGCGACAGCAGGTCGTTGCGCGGCGCGGAGTTGACGCGCTCGTTCCAGAGCTTGGACATGTAGGCGTAGCATTCGTCCATCTCGCGGCGGCGCTCTTCGGCCGAGGCCACGATGCCGCTCTTGGGCAGCGCGGTCGCGACATCGGACCAGCGCGTCAGCTTGCGCCGTTCTTCCCAGGGGAAGTCGAACAGGGTGGCTAGCATCTGCGTCGTCAGCTCGATCGAGACGCGCTCGACGAAATTGAAGGTCTCGTTGCGCGGCAGATTGTCGAGCACGGTCTGCGAGCGCTGGCGGATCAGTTTCGCCAGTTCGTCCAGATGCGTCGGCGTGAACATCGGCGACACCGTCTTGCGCTGCGACGAATGACGCGGCTGGTCCATGGCGATGAAGCTCGGCCAGTCATAGCCTTCCGGCACGTCGCGGATCCCGATGCCACCGAGCGTTGAATCCGAGGAGAACAGGCCGTGATTGGTGTCGACATGCATGATGTCGTTGTACTTCACCACCGACCAATACGGCTCGATCGGCGCATTGGTGCAGTAATGCACCGGCTCTTCCTTGCGCAGCCGCTCGAACCACGGCCACAGGGTGTCGTCCTGGAACAGCCTGGGCGCGCCCGGGTGGAATTGCGCCAGCGGCGTCGCATAGGCCTCCTCGCGCGCCCTGCGCATGCGTTCGGCCTTGTCCACTTGAACCGGCGCTTGGATGTTCATGGTGGTTTGCTCCAGTTGCTTGCTTAACCTCTCCCGCGTGCGGGAGAGGGGGCACAGCTTCCTTGTGGACGTGTCGAACTCATCTTTGCGAATCTAAGCCGCGATCTTCACCGGCAAGGTTTCAAGACCCTTCACGAAACTCGAATAGACCCGCTTGGGTTCGCCGACCACCTCGATATGGTCGAATCGCTTGAGGATCTCTTCCCAAATAATCTTGAGCTGGAGTTCGGCAAGCCGCAAGCCGACGCAGCGGTGGATGCCGAAGCCGAACGAGAGATGGGTGCGCGGCCGCGCGCGGTCAATGATGAATTCGTAAGGCTTTTCGATCGCATCGGCGTCGCGGTTGCCCGAGACGTACCACATCACGACCTTGTCACCTTTCTTGATCTGCTTGCCGCGGAACTCGAAGTCCGCAAGCGCTGTGCGCCGCATATGGGCCAGCGGCGTCTGCCAGCGGATCACTTCCGGCACGAAGCTGTCGAGAAGCGCTGGGTTTTCGCGCAGCTTGCGATATTGCTCCGGGTGCTGGCTCAGCGCGTGGAGCGAGCCCGACATGGTGTTGCGGGTGGTGTCGTTGCCGCCGACGATCAGAAGGATGAGATTGCCGAGGAAGTTCTTCGCGTCCATGTCGCGCGTCGCGGCGCCATGCGCCATCATTGACAACAGGTCGCTCTTCGGCGGCTGTTCGATGCGTTCCTTCCACAGTCGCGTGAAATAGCCCGCGCATTCCGTCAGCTCGGCCTGACGCTCGTCTTCGGTGGCGACGAGGCCGTCGGGGCCGGGAATGGTGGTCGCGATGTCCGACCAGCGCGTCAGCTTGCGGCGATCCTCCCAGGGAAAGTCGAACAGCACCGCGAGCATCTGCGTGGTGAGCTCGATCGAGACATGGTCGACCCAGTCGAACACCTCGCCGCGGGGCAGATTGTCCAGGCACTCGGCCGAGCGCTGGCGGATGCTCAGCGCGAGATTGTCCAGATGCGTCGGCGTGAACATCGGCGCCACGGTCTTGCGCTGCGCCGCATGGCGCGGCGGGTCCATCGAGATGAAGCTCTCGCGGCGCAGTTCCGGATCGATGTCGCGGATGGTGATGCCGCCGAGCGAGGAGGCCGAGGAGAATACCGAATGATTGGTCTCGATCTCCATGATGTCGTTGTAGCGCGTCACCGACCAATACGGCCCGAACATCGAGTCCTTGCAATAGTGCACGGGATCTTCGCGGCGCAGGCGATCGAAATAGGGCCAGAACGTATCGGTCCTGAACAGCTCTGGGTCGCCCGGATCGAACTGCTCCAGCGGCAGTGACGTAGCGCGTGCGCGTAACGCGTCGAGCTTCGCCGCGTTTTCGATGGTCCCATGCATGATCGCTCTCCCTGACATCAACCGCGCGTTCTCGTTGAATTCTGCGCTGCGGTATTTGATTTGCAATTACAGCCGGTTGTCTGCGCCGGAGCAAGGGCGAGTTTTGCCACATGGGTGTGATGTAGCCCGGATGGAGCGGAGCGAAATCCGGGATTCGGTCCGCCACTGCCGCTGTCCCGGATTGCGCTGCGCTCCATCCGGACTACGAGGCCATTGATCCAACAACGTGATCTCGCGCACGCCCTCGGCCGTGGAATCGTGCCAGAAATCGACCGGAATCGAGCTAAATCGAACCCGCCCATCTTGGGGATCGACTAATCTCTGATCTATAAGTTTGATCGAACCAGGTCCGCACCCCGAGGTTGCCGCCGTGAACGACATGCAATGGGCCCCCATCGGCTCCGAACCCTTACCCCCGCCGCTGCCGCCCACGCGGGTCGATTTCACCGGCAACCGTACCGAGTTTCGAAAATTGGTCACCAAGGGTGCCCTGCTCGAGCTCGTCACCTTCGGCTTCTACCGGTTCTGGCTCGTTACCGACATCCGCCGTCATCTGTGGGCGAACACCGCGGTTGATGGCGATGCCGCCGAATATACCGGGCGGGCCAAGGAGCTGCTGGTCGGCTTCCTGTTCGCGCTCGCGATCCTGGTGCCGATCTACCTCGCTTACTTCCTTGTCGGTATCGAGTTCGAACGCTGGCAGGGCTTTGCCTCGACGCCGCTGTTCATCAGCTTCTACGCCTTTGGTCAGTTTGCGATCTTTCGCGCGCGGCGCTATCGCCTGACGCGCACGGTCTGGCGCGGCGTGCGGTTCTGGATGGACGGATCGGGCTGGGCCTATTCGTTCCGCGCCATGCTATGGGGCTTGCTCGTGTTCCTGACGCTCGGGCTCGCATTGCCGTGGCGCGAAGCCTCGCTCGAACGCTACAAGCTGCGGCACACCCATTACGGCGATTTACGCGGCGATTTCGAAGGCGACGGCTGGACATTCTTCAAGCGCGGCTGGTGGCTGTGGCTGCTGAGCCCGATCGCGATGGTGATCTTCCCGCTCGCGCCGTTCTTCTATGCCGAGTTCAAGGCGCGCGAGTGGCGCTGGTGGCTCGACGGTATCCGCATCGGCGACGTCAGCGTGTCCTCGCAATTGCCGCACAACGCATTCTACGCGTTGTACTGGAAAGTGATCGGCTGGTGGATGCTGCTCTCGGCCATCTTCGCCGCCTATATCGGCGGAGCGACCATGCTCGTCGTCAAGCTGAGCGGTCTTTCGGTCGAGCAGGCGTTGGTGCCGGGCAATGCCGCCAAGAGCATCCCGACGCTGGTGATGATGGTGATCGGCTACTTCGCACTCGCTCTCGCCCTCAACATCGTCATGCGGGTCTATCTCCAGCGCGATCTCTGGGCCAAGGTGCTGGAAACTGTCGAGGTGCACAACATCGGAGCCGCGGCGGATGTGCGCGGCAGCGCCGAGCTCGCCAGCGCGCTCGGCGAAGGCTTTGCCGATGGACTCGATGTCGCGGGATTCTGAGCTGTGAGTGAGTTGTCCACAGAGGTCCCGGCGCAATCCGCAAAGCCGACGATCTTCTTCGACGGCGTGTCGAGCCGCAGGCGGCAGGTGGCGCTGACGCTCGGTGACGCGCTCGAGATCCTCGAAGAGGGTGCGACGCCCGTTCGCTGGGCCTATGCCGACATCCGCCGCGCCGATAGCCCGCCCGGCATCTTGCGGCTCGCCTGCGCTTCCGCTCCGCCGCTGGCCCGGCTGGAAATCCGCGACGCTCTGCTCGCGTCAGACGTGACCGCGCGCTGCATGCGGCTCGACGAGCACCAGACCTCGCGCCGCGGGGTCGCAAAAATCGTCGGCTGGTCGATGGCTGCCGCCGTCTCCATTGTCTGCGTCGTGCTGTTCGGCGTGCCGCTCGCTGCCGACCGCCTCGCGCCGCTGGTGCCGAAACCGATCGAGCGGCGCATTGGAGATGCGGCGGAGGTTCAGGTGAAGACGATCTTCGGGCGCAGCGAGTGCCAGGATGGGGCGGGGAAAGCGGTCTTCGTCAAGCTCGTCAATCGGCTGCGCGATGCCGCCGGCCTCGACGACGATTCCATGACCGCGGGCGTGCTGCCGACCCCGGTGCCGAACGCGTTCGCGCTGCCGGGCGGCAAGGTGTTCGTGCTGAAGGGCCTGCTCGACAAGGCCGAAAATGCCGACGAGATCGCCGGCATCCTCGCCCACGAGCTCGGTCATCTCAAGCATTACGACAACATGCGCGGCCTGATCTACAACGGCGGCACCTCGTTCCTGATCGGCCTGTTGTTCGGCGACGTCACTGGCTCGAGCGCCGTGATCTTCGCCTCGCGCAGCGTGGTTGAGGCTTCCTATTCGCGCGAGGCCGAGACCGCTGCGGATACGTTTGCCATCGAGATCATGCACAAGCTCGGCCGTTCGCCTAAGCCTGCAGCCGAATTGATGTTCCGCATCACCGGCAAGGAAGGCGGCGGCCTCACGTCGATCCTGGCGAGCCATCCGCTGACCGAGGACCGCCTCGCGCGCATGACGAAAGAAGACCGCCCCGCCAGCGGCCCGCCGCTGCTCACGGATGCGGAGTGGCAGGCGCTGAAGGGGATCTGCGGCAGCGGCAAGGTGTGACGGCCCGCCCTCAGCGCATCACTTCGCGGGCGCAGCAGGTGGATTCGATCCGGTGGTGACGCTCGGCGCGTTGTTCGGATTGGAGGTCGTGGTCTGCGGGCCGACGTCGCGTCCATTGTAGAAGAAGACGGCAGCGACCACGGCGATCACGAAGATCGCGCCGATCGCCCAGCCCACCGGGCTGTTGCGGCGTGCTCTGTCTGCCCTGCGGTCATCCTGATAGGTCATCGTGCTCTCCATCGTAGAGCAGGAAAACCTTGCGCGAGCGAACCTGTTCCTAACGTGACGCGGTTTGCAAGCCGGCGCCTATCTCGTCCCGTAGGCGCGGTCGCCGGCGTCGCCGAGGCCCGGCAGGATAAAGCCGTTCTCGTCGAGACCTTCATCGACTGCGGCCGTCCAGATCGGCACGTCAGGATGCAGTCCGCGCAGCCGTTCGAGCCCTTCGGGGGCGGCGATCAGGCAGGCGAGGCGAATATCCTTGGCGCCGCGCTCCTTCAGCCGGTCGATTGCGGCCACAGCCGTGTTGGCGGTCGCAACCACGGGCGTCACCACGATCGCCAGGCGCTCGCTGAGATCGGACGGCGATTTGAAGAAGTACTCGACCGCGGCAAAGCTGTGCGGCTCGCGGTAGAGGCCAATATGGGCGACGCGCGCGGTCGGCACCAAATCCATCATGCCGTCGACGAAAGTGGTGCCGGCGCGCAGCATCGGCACGAACACCAGCTTCTTGCCCGCGATCTTGGCCGAATGCATCGTCGCCAGCGGCGTTTCGATAACGGTATCGGCGAGCGGCAGGTCGCGCGTCACCTCGTAGCACAGCAGCATGCCGATCTCCTTGATCAGCTCCCGAAACGATTTGGTCGAGATCGATTTGTCCCGCACCAGGGTCAGCTTGTGCTGCACCAACGGATGATCGACGATCGTGACGCCTTGCATGATCGGATGCCTTTCTTCCTTCTCCCCTTGTGGGAGAAGGTGGCGCGAAGCGCCGGATGAAGGATCTGTTTCCGCGAACTCGAACGAGAGACTAGAACACCGTACCGTCGCTGATCACCTTGAGCGGCGGCGAACCATCGGGCCGGCGCGCGAAGGCGATGGCGCGGCCCGCGGCCCAGGTGCCGCCTTCGAGAATGCTGGCGAGCGGCAATGTCTCAGGAGTGCGCCCGAGTTTGGCGCGGACCAGTTCGGCGAGCCGGTCCAGCAGCGCCACGGTCAGCGCGCGCCACTCGACGACGAGCAGGGAATCCACCGCATGCGCGCGCTCGGCATCGGCGGCGTCGCGCAGGCGCAGCACCTCGTGATCGACGAACAGCCCGCCATTGCGATATTCGGCAAGCCCGGTCAGGCCGTCGATGTCGGTGACGTCGAATCCGGCGCGCTGCAGCGGCTCGATCAACGAATAGCTCAGCCATTGCGACAGCTTGTGCAGGGGCACGAGACTTTCCGTTGAGTCGTTCGCCTTGATCGCCGGGTGGTGCCAGCAATCACCGAGCGGAATTCCGGCAAGCTCCAACCGAGACGGCCAGATCGGTCCGAGCTGGTTCAGCACGGCGGTCAGGATGGCGGGCGCGGGAACCGCGCCGCCCTTCGCCTGCGCCGCGATGTGATCGAACAGCCCGCCCGGCCGCGGGGTGTCGTGCGAGCCGAACACGTCCGCGCGCTCCGCCACCAGCTTGCCCAAGCGGCGCAGCAGATCGGTCCGCCCCTCGACCCCGAGCAGCGGATTGGCATCGCTCACCTGAAAGGCCGAAGTGAGCGCGGCGAGTGGCAGTCGCGCGAGCACGTCGGCATCGGTCCTGAAGGGCGCGCGGGGATCGTGGGAAAAAAGACCGCTCGCGAACATGTCGAGGCTCGCAATCGCAAGCCCCTCGGATCGGCCGACGCTTTGTCCCGTCACGGCGTCCCGGTATCGCCACGCCGCCCCCGCGCCGGCATCGAGCAGCACGCTGACGATGGCAAGGTCGAACTCCGCGCGCGCCCGCGCCGCGCGATCGGGCCATGACGCCGCGTCCGCGAGCCGCGCCCAACGGTCGACGCCACCAAGCACGAAATGGCGCCAGCGCGCATGAAACGGGATTTCCAAAGTGGGATAGGCTTTGCGCGTCACTGCGACAACGGCATCAGCAACGCCGTCCATGCGGTCGAGATCGATGGTGAAGTGCGTCAGCCCGCCGTTCAGGCCGATCTCGAACATCTCGCCGGCTCGCGCGCGAACCGCTGCTGCGCTGAGCAGCGAACGGGCCTGCAATTCCAAAGCGTCTGCCATCAATCGATCAGTATTTTTCCAGCGAACGCCCGACCACGCCGTCGACGTCCTTCTCCGGCGCGATGTCGGTGGAGTAATAGCCGGCGGCCTTCTTCGCGGCGATCTCGACATAGGCGTCGGCGGGAATGAGCTCGGGCGGGATCGGCACGCGCTCGACGATGTCGATGCCCTGCGAGGTCAAAGCGTCGTGCTTCATGTCGCTCATCGACAGGAAGCGGTCGATGCGCTTCAGGCCCAGCCAGTGGATGGTGTCGGGCATCAATTGCTGGAAGCGCGCGTCCTGGACGCCGGCGACGCATTCGGTGCGCTCGAAGTAGGCGGCGGCCGCGTCGCCGTCCTCCTGGCGCTTGCGCGCATTGTAGACCAGGAACTTCGTGACCTCGCCGAGCGCGCGGCCTTCCTTGCGGTTGTAGATCACGAGCCCGAGTCCGCCCTCCTGCGCGCCGCGCGCGGATTCCTCGATGCCGTGAATGAGGTAGGGCCGGCAGGTGCAGATGTCGGAGCCGAACACGTCGGAGCCGTTGCACTCGTCATGCACGCGGCAGGTGATCTTGGTGCGATGGTCCGGCAGCTTGCTGACGTCGCCGAACATGTAGACTGTGGTGCCGCCGATCGGCGGCAGAAACACCTTCATGTCCGGCCGGGTCACCAGCTCGGGGAACATACCGGCGGTCTGCTCGAACAGCGTGCGCCGCAGCTCGGTCTCGTTGGTCGCAAAGCGCTCCGCAAGGCCCGGCAGATACCAGACCGGATCGATCGCGATCTTCACCACCGACACGCTGCCATTGGCGTGCACGACGTCGCCGTCGGCGCGCAGGCGCTTGGCGGCGAGCGCCTCGCGGATCTCCGGCAGGTCCAGCCGCGCGCGCGTCACCGCAATGCTCGGCCTGATGTCGATGCCCTCGGCGATGTCCTTGCCGAAATTCTCGGCGACGAGATGCCCCCAGGGATCGAGCGCGACGATCTTGGCGGGATCGCTCCATTGCGGGAACGGCCCGATGGTGGCGGCCGGAAAGGTGTTGGTGAGGTCGGGACGTCGGATCGGATCGAGCGCGCCGGCGGACACCGCGAGCGCGCGGTACATCGCATAGGAGCCGCCATGGCTGCCGATCACGTTGCGATCCCCAGCGCGCGACACCGTGCCGATGATCGGTCCGCGGGCGCGTGCGTCGGCGGCGCCCCAGTGGATCGGGAAGGCGGCTGTCCTGCCCGGCTCCGGATGGGAGGTGAGGCGGATGTGGTCGGTACGGTTCGCGCGGCTCATGACCAAACTCCTAAAAAGCCAACGGCCCGCCGCTCGGACGGGCCTTGGCTCGTCGCGCTGCCGATGCGGAACACCGGCGGCGCGAGCTCAATCCAACATATTGTAGCGGGCAGTCGCGACAGACAAGTTAATCGTGCTGCGCGGGGGCGGGGCGGTTCGCGGCCAAATTCCTGTCGTCCCGCGACCCGGCAGCGCTTGCCCGAGTCCCACGCTACCGCACTGGCGGAGCTCTCCGCCACCGCAGTAAGATGATGAAGTAATTATGGTTTTCACGTTTTCAAGAGGCGCCACACGGTTGGCGTGCCGGGCGTCGAGTTTCTGGACAAAACGTGTCATCAAACCAAAACGTACAGATCGCCTTTGCCGCATCGCCTTCCTTGGAGACCGCCATGCCCGGCCCCGCCTACATCGACCCCCGCAACGGTAAGCTCTATCCGCTGGACCAGCCGCGCTGGTGCTCGGACGAGCGCACGCCGCTGCTGGTGACGCCCGGGGCAGGGATGTCGCGGGAGGAGATCGAGCCGCGCACGCGTTCGCTCTGGCGCTACCGGGCGGCGCTGCCGGTCGACATCAAGACTCCGATCACGCTCGGCGAAGGCTGCACGCCGCTGGTGCAGCAGGCCTGGGGCGAGCTGCGCCCGTTCTTCAAGCTCGAATGGTTCAACCCGACCGGCAGCTTCAAGGACCGGGGCTCCGCCGTGATGCTGTCGTTCCTGCGGCAGATCGGCGTCGACGCCATTCTGGAGGACTCGTCCGGCAATGGCGGCTCGTCGATGGCGGGTCTCGGCGCCGCCGGCGGCATGCGCGTGAAGATTCTCGCGCCTGCATCGACGTCACCGGCCAAGATCGCACAGGTCCGCGCCTATGGCGCAACGGTGCAGTTGGTTGAGGGCCCGCGCGAGGAATCGGAGGCCGAGGCGATCCGGCAGTCGGACCAGGCCTTCTATGCCAGCCACAATTGGCAGCCGTTCTTTCTCGAAGGCACCAAGTCGCTCGCCTATGAGATATGGGAGGACCTCGGCTTCCGCGCCCCCGACAACGTCATCGTTCCCGTCGGCGCCGGCAGCAGCCTTTTGGGTTGCGCCTTTGGTTTCCGTGAGCTGTTGAAAGCCGGCCAGATCACCAGGCTGCCGCGGCTGTTCGCGGCGCAGCCGCTCAACTGCTCGCCGATCGATGCAAGCTTCAAGGCCGGCGTCGACACCCCTGTCGCGCGCGAGGTGAACAAGACCATCGCCGAAGGCACCGCGATCAAGCATCCGCTGCGCCTGCGCGAGATCATCGCCGCGTTGCGCGAGAGCGGCGGCGGCGCTGTCGCGCTCACGGAGGACGAGATCGTCGCCGCGCTGCGGCGTCTTGCGCGGCAGGGCCTGTTCGCCGAGCCGACCAGCGCAAGTGCTGCCGCCGCGCTGGACAAACTATCCGCCACCGGTAGCATCAAGGCGACCGAGACCACGGTCGCGGTCCTCACCGGCACCGGCCTCAAGGCCGCGACCATCGTTGCCGATCTCGTGCAATAGGACCGCGAGGAGGCGAAGCCGTCGCCGTCATGGGCTTGCGTTGAACCTTTGGCATCCGTCGTCAGCCTCATGAAAAACTGACATTGAGCGAAGGGAGAGTTCCATGGCCGACCAAGACCCGTTTGCTGGTTTCAAGGCAGTCCAGAAGGAAGCCTGGTCGCTGTTCACGCCGATGGAAGTGTTCACCACGCCCTCGGCCGCCAAGCTCGTGAGCTTCGCCGGGGTCGCGACCGGCCAAATGCTGCTCGACGTCGGATGCGGCACCGGCGTTGCCGCGATCACGGCGGCGCGCCGCGGTGCGAAGGTCAGGGGTCTCGACCTGTCGCCGGTCCTGCTCGAGCGCGCCCGCGAGCACGCGCAGCTGGCGAATCTCGATGTCGACTTCGCCGAAGGCGACGCCGAAAGCCTGCCCTATGGCGACAACGAGTTCGACGTGGTGCTCAGCCAGTTCGGCCACATGTTCGCGCCGCGCCCCGAGGTCGCCATCGGCGAGATGCTGCGCGTGCTGAAGCCCGGCGGCACCATCGCCTTCTCCACCTGGCCGCCGCATCTCTATGTCGGCCGGATGTTCGCGCTGATCGGCCGCCATCTGCCGCCGCCCGAGGGCGTGGCATCACCGGTGTCGTGGGGCGATCCGAAGATCGTCGCCGAACGTCTCGCGGGGAAAGTGAAGGATATCGCCTTCGAGATGGACATCATGACGCCGTCCGCACTCAGCCCGCAGCATTTCCGCCGCACCATGGAAACGACGATCGGGCCTTTGATCAAGCTCGTCGCCCAGTACAAGGACGAGCCGGACAGGCTGCGGAGTTTTCGCAGCGAGTTCGAGGCGCTGATCTCCGAATATTACGACGGAAGCAACAACGTGATGCGCCAGCAATTTTTGATGTCGAAGGCGAAGAAGGCGTAAAGCCGCGCCACGGTGCTTTCCTTCTCCCCTTGCGATCTCACTCCTTCAGATCGTTCACGCGCCTCACCCAAATGCGTACATCGGTGAGCACGTCGGGCAGCGCCGCCTTGACCTCAGCCACGGTCATGCCGGCCTTGATGCGGGGATCGTAGAGCAGGTTGAGGATGTACTGGTCATAGACGTCGAAATAGCCCATCGAGACGTTGTCGTTGAACATGGTCCAGGGCACGCTGGCGGTGTCGTTGATCGGGCCGAGCGATTGCAGCAGCTCCTCATAGGCGCAGTCGAGGAAGGTGAAATCGCCGTTGTCGACGGTGAGGATGACGTCGGAATGCTCGATCTCGAAATTGTCGTTCTTGCGGAAGCCGGACAGGCATTGCGGATCGAGCGAGGTGCGGATCTCGCGGGCCTTCTCCGCACCGTAGAAGCTCGAGATGGTGCGGAACAGATCGCGGTCGCGCACGAGCTTCACGCGCACATTCGCCGCTTCGCTGGAGTCGATCATGGCGATGTCGAGATGCTGCACGCGCTTGCCGATGTCGGCTACGACTTTCGCGAGCTGCGCCTTGCGGTCGGCGCGATCGCTCTCGGCGAACACGCGCACCGGTCCGTCGAACTTGCGGATGCGATCGACACGGCCGGCAAGGTGGTATTCGGCGCCGAACGCCGTCTTCAGAAAGCCGTCGACGATCTCGCCGTCGGTAAAGCTCTTCTTCTCGGCGCGCTGGCGCGAAGCGATCGCGGGCAATTCGCCCGCGACGGCGATGGTAGCGGTGTCAGGCGCGAACGCGACGGTGGCGAGCGCCAGCAGCACGATGCGAAAGCCGGACGGAGACGGGGCCAATGCGCTCATTGCCAGGCGACGCTGCCGTATTCGGAACCGACGCACAAGGCCGCATATCCACGCGCCGCCGATTCTTGCTAGTTGTTCAGCACGACCACCGTGGTGCCGACCCCGACGCGGCCGTAGAGGTCGGTGACGTCGTCATTGGTCATGCGGAAGCAGCCCGAGGACACCGCCTGGCCGATCGTCTCCGGCTCGTTGGAGCCGTGGATGCGATAGAGTGTCGAGCCCAGATACATCGCGCGCGCACCGAGCGGATTTTCGACGCCGCCCTTCATGTGACGCGGCAGGTCCGGCCGGCGCGCCAGCATCTGTGACGGCGGCGTCCAGTCCGGCCATTCCTTCTTGGCGGTGATCCGGTGCACGCCGCCCCAGCGGAAGCCGTCGCGGCCGACACCGATGCCGTAGCGCAGGGCCTGGCCGTTCTGGAGCACCAGATAGAGCCGGCGCTCCGAGGTGTTCACCACGATCGTGCCCGGGGCGTAGTTGCCGTTATACATGACGGTGGTGCGGGGAACTGGGCTCGAGCCGCCGCGGAAGAAATTCGGGCCGCCGCCCATGATGTCGCGCGAGTCGAACTCCTCGGCGAAGGCGCCGCCGGCGGTCGCCGACAGCAGTGCGATGGCGGCAATCGGCGCGGCAAAATACCGGATCATTGTTCCCCCAGCAAAAAATCGATTCAACTGAAGTTACAGGCCATATTTGCGGGCTTTCCGCAAGCCACGGCCTCGTGAGACGGGGCATCCTTAACGGTTGGAGTTACCAAACCGGCAACCGCGCCAATTTGCCGGAAAGTATTAGCCAAACCAGCGCATCGCCGCGCGGGGCAGGGCGGCGACGCCGGCTATTGCTTTGACGAGACGAGCGAACAATGATTGATCGGATGGATTGTTGGAACATTGCCGGTTGCGGGAGCTGACGGATGAACGGTGCGGAAAGTCTGGTGCGGACGATGGTCAAGGGCGGGGTCGACGTCTGCTTCTCCAACCCCGGCACCTCCGAGATGCATTTTGTCGCAGCGCTCGACCGCGTGCCCGGCATGCGTTGCGTGCTTGGCCTGTTCGAAGGCGTGGTGACCGGCGCCGCCGACGGCTATTTCCGCATGAAGGGCACGCCGGCCTCGACGCTGCTGCATCTCGGCCCCGGTCTTGCCAACGGCCTTGCCAATCTGCACAACGCCAAGAAGGCGAATTCCGGCATCGTCAACATCGTCGGCCAGCACGCCGTCTACCACATCGACTACAACGCGCCGCTGACCTCCGACATCGAGGGCCTGGCCCGGCCGATGTCGTCCTGGGTCCGCACTTCGCCGGACTCCAAATCGGTCGCTGCCGACGGTGCCGCGGCGATCGCCGCCGCCAAGAGCGCGCCGCCGCAGATCGCGACCCTGATCCTGCCCGCCGACACCGCCTGGAACGAAGCGGACGGCATCGCCGAGGTTCCGGCCGAGCAGCAGCGCGCGAGCTATTCGCCGCAGGCGGTCGAGCAGGCCGCAAAGATCCTGCACGGCGACGGCGAGGGCACGCTGCTGCTGATGACCGGCAGTGCGCTGAGCGAGCAGGGCCTGGCGCTGGCAGAGCGCATCGCCGCCAAGACCGGTTGCACCGTGATGGGCCCGACCTTCCGTCCCAGGATGGCGCGCGGCCGCGGCCGCTTCTCGATCGACCGCATCCATTACGTGATCGACAACGCGCTGCAGATGCTGGCCAGGTTCCGCCATATCGTGCTGGTCGAGTCCGACGATCCCGTGGCGTTCTTTGCCTATCCGAACAAGCCGAGCATCCTCAAGCCCGAGGGCTGCGAGGTGCATCGCATGACCTCCTGGGGGGAGAATTCGGTCGCTGCACTGGAAGCGCTCGCCGGCGCGGTGAAGGCCAGCGCGAAGGACGTCAAGCCGCAGGCCGCGGCTGAGCTGCTCAAGCCGACCGGCGCACTGACCCACGCCTCGATCGCGCAATCGATCGCCTATGCGATTCCGGAGAACGCGATCCTGGTCGACGAATCCCTCACTACCGGCCGCGCCTTCTTCCCGCCGACAGCGGCGGCTGCTCCGCACGACTGGCTCCAGAACATGGGCGGCTCGATCGGCTTCTCGACGCCGCTCTCGATCGGTGCCGCGATCGCCTGCCCGGACCGCAAGGTGATCTGCATGGTCGGCGACGGCAGCGCGATGTACACGATCCAGTCGCTGTGGACGCAGGCGAGAGAAAATCTCAATATCGTCACCATCGTGTTCGCCAATCGCATCTACCAGATCCTGCGCGGCGAGTTCGACAATGTCGGCGCCGGCGAGCCCGGCCAGCGCGCCAACGACATGCTGCGGCTCGACCGGCCGACGCTGGATTTCGTGGCGCTGGCCAAGGGCATGGGCGTGCCCGGCCGCGCCGTCACCAACGCGGACGAGTTCAACAAGGCGCTGGCCGAGGCCGTCGCCGAGCCCGGACCGCGGCTGATCGAAGTCCAGATGTAGGGCACCGCATCAGGAGCGCCGAGGGCCGGGGGCAAGATGCAGACCGAGCTGAACAAGGTGATCGCGGCACTCCGGGACTTCTACGCACACGAAACATTCCTGTTCGAGAAGGACATCGGCGAGCGTGCCATCACGCACCGCTTCGCTGTGCATCTGGAGAAGCAGTTCTCCGGCTGGTCGGTCGATTGCAACTACGACCGGCTAGGCGAGCGTACGCTGCATCTGCCGCACGGCACCATCATCTCGACCGACGATCATCTGGGCAAGTCGATCTACCCTGACGTCGTGGTGCATCAGCGCGAGATCCCGAACAATTTGCTCACCGTGGAGATCCGCAAGGCCAGCAATCACACCGCGCTCGACCACGACCAGCACAAGCTGATGGCGTTGACCGATGCGCATGTCTGGTTCGCCTTTTGGATCGGCGTGCTGCTGGTGCTGGACAAGGACAACGTGACGATCTCGGAAGTCTATGTCAGCGGCGTCCTCGATCAGCCGCTGTCGCGCTGGTTCGCCACGCGGCTGGAGGAGGTCGGCCTCGGGATGGCGCGTTAAGGCGTGTGCCGAATTGTCGCCTTTAATTCAGCTATTCCCTTGAGTCATAGCCCAAGCGCGATCTCGGCCCATTTCAGCATGCGGTCGCTATTGAGGAACGCCAGCACCGCCGGCTCGAGCGACGCTGTGCCGCCCGGTGCGAGCAAAGCCGTCGCGGCCACCATGTCGCAGCGTTGATTGAAGGCGAGTGAGAGCGCGGCCTTGGCGTTCCCCTCGACGCGATATGCCCGGCTGCGGCCGCGCATTGGACCGACAAGGATCTCTCGGCCGGCGGCCGTCGGCGTTGCCTTCCCAATCAGCGCCAGGTCGCCCATCTGCTCGAGGTCGCCGTCATCGGCAATGCCGGTGGCGCAATTGCAAAAGCCGAGCTTGGCGCGAACGTAGAGCTGGACTTCGCCGCCGCAATCCGCGGCCTTGCAGCGGAACGCTTTTCCTTTCCCCCAGGGATCCGCACCGAAAGGCCAGTCGATTTCCGTCCACACTGGGCGAACCTCGCCGGAGGTCGCTGTTGCGCGTGCCGGTTCACCGGATCGCAATATCCAGAGCGCTGTGGCTGAGCAGAACAGTGCGATGGCTGCGCTGGTTGCAACGAGCTTGCTTGTCAGGCGCATGGAAGTTGCCGCGACATCTTTGCTAATTCTGAGCCATCAACTTTCGTGCGGCCGCGAGGTCCTCTCGCGACGAGTCGCCATTTCTCGCGGTTTCGACGACTTTCGCGTAGTACTGGCGGGCCTTCACAGGATCCCCCGCTTTCTCGGCCGCGTGAGCGGCGCCGATCGTCGCGCCAAATCGGTTCGGCTCCTTGCGCATCGTGCTTTCGAACGCGACCAATGCCTCCGTCGCCATGCCGCGTTCGAGCAGCATGGTCCCGTAAAGCTCGCGTGCGGGGGCAAGTGGACCCGGCGTCACGATGGATTTTTCGGTCTTGTCTTCGGCATCGGCGGCAAGGCGCATCGCTTCCAACGCATCCGCCTGCTTCCCCAGGGCGTTGAGCTGCCAGGCTGTAGCGACCTGCCGCTGAATGTCCACGATTTCGGCCCAATAGGCGTCCTTGTCCTGCTGCAGCTTGTCCCGCAACTCCGCCAGCTTGGCGATGTCCGCCGTTGCCGCGTCTGCATTGCCGGAGCGCGCGGCGCCAAGGGCGCGGGCGAAATAGGTGATCGCATCGGCATAGGCAAACCGGCTCGGCTCGACCTTCAGCGCGGCGGCGCCCTGCCAATCACCGCGCTCGACCATATAGCGCGCTTGGCTGGCCGCTATCGCGTAGGGACCGGCGCGCACAGCCGGCACATAGCCAGTGGTCGCAATCATGTCCGCGATGACCTCGCTGGCTCGGCTGTCCTGCGCAAGCTGGAGCAGCGCGTAGACCATATAATCGTCGGCATGCAGCTGCTCGCTGGGGTCTTTGCCCTCCTTGGCAGCCTTCGCGGAACGGCTATTGGCGTCGATGGATTCGTTCCAGTAGCCGACGCGCGTGAAGATGTGCGACGGCATATGCAAGGCGTGCGGTGCCGCCGGCGCGATCTCGGAATAACGCTTAGCAGCGTCGAGTCCTTGCTCTGCGATCGCCGGATAGTCATAGAGATGGATCAGGTAATGTGCGACGCCGGGATGCCGCGGCTGGCGCTTGAAGATCGGCTCCAGGATAGCGGCGCCCTTGAGCTGGTTGGCATAGGACTTGTCGTTTGGTGACGCCGTGACGTTCAGCGTAATGGCGTAGGCGATCTGCGCCTCGTCATCATCGGGATAGCGCGCGGCGACGGCTTCGGTTGCCCTGAGATAGGCCTGCGCACGCTGTCCAAACGTCGTCTTTTCGTCGCCCGAATAGAAGGCCAGCAGCGCATCGATATAGTCGCGTTCGCGTTCGCTCTTGGCGCCGAGTGCCTTCGCCTTCTGCAGCGCGGCGAGCCCTCCGGTGAGGTTTTCCTTCGGCGCGGCAAAATGCGGATTGTACAGCAGGCTCAGCGCAATGCCCCAATAGGCGATCGCGCATTCCGGATCGGCCTGCAGCGTCTCCTCGAAAATTTCCTTTGCGGGCCGGTACCAGAACGAGTGCTGATAACGCATCCCGCGATCAAAGCGGCGCTGCGCCACCTCGTTGCAGGAAGTCTGGAAGTGCACCTTGCCAAATTGCTCATCGGCCCCGTCTTCCGCGCGTGCGGCGGGCGTGCCGGAAATCGAGCCTAAGGTAGCGAGGGCGAGAAGAGAGACGGTTCTCAAGGCGAGCGCGCGCATCGGCCCCTCCGTTTCTGTTCAGAATAAATCTGGTCAGATGGCGCCGATAAAACCGAGGGCGCCGAAGTTCGTACTGCTGAGATCGGCAATGGCAATTGCGTTGTTGAAGGATTTCTCCATTCGCGATGCGAGTCAACAGGAAGCGGACGGATTTGCGTTAGGGAAGCACGCCTGCCAGGATCCATCCGCCGCGCGTCGAGGCGAGTGGGTCACAAGGCCGCTCGCATGACGAGCGGCCTTGCATCATCATCGTCCGTCACCCGCTCAATGCAGCGGATCGCCCTGGCCGAGCGCGTAGGCGACGAGGTCCTTCAGCGCGAAGCCGGAGCCGGTCACCGGCGTCCATTGCGGGTCGAGCGACAGCACGGAGGAATTATCTCCGAACATCATGCCGAGGAAGACTTCTGCGACGATGCGACCGCCGACCGGTCCGAGCTGCGGTGTCTTGACCGTGGCGGGCCCGCCGGTGGCGGAGATCGGCATGTTGGTCGCGTTTTGCCGCGCCTCGGCGAGGATGTAGGCCCACAGTGGGCAGTTGTCGGCGAACACGCCGTTCGCGATGCTCGCGATCTTGACTTGCGGATCGCCCGGTCCCGGCTCGTCGACCGCCTTGCCGATGATGATCTCGTCGTCGGTCAGCGGTGTCAGCTTCATCGCCTTGGCGACGGCCTGGCCGGACGGCAGCCCAAGCCGCCAGCTGCGCTCGAGATTGCGCAGCGCTAGCGACGCCGGATTGGAGGCGACTTCCGGCGGCAGCTTGCGCAGCGGGTCCACAAGCGAGGCATCGATGCGATAGGCAAACTGCAGCCGCCTCTTGTTGTCGGGATTGGCGTCGTCGTCCTCGACGCCATAGGGGCGCGTGTCGAGATCGATGAAGCGGCCCCAATCCATGGCGCGTCCTGGTCCCATCGCTCGGAAGCCGGTCAGTGCGTTGTGGTCGGGATTGTTGGGATCGGGAAAGATCTGCAGCAGCATGTTAGCCGCGTCGTTCAGCCGGTAGCCGGGGCGGATCATGGAGTGCCCGAGCCGGTAGGCCGCGACCGAGAACTCGACCGGCATGAACGGATAGGTCTTCCAATGGTAGTAAGCGAGCTTGCCGCGGTCGTAGCGACCCGCGGTCTTCAGCTGGTCCAGCACGCTGGCGTGGACGATGCGCGGCAGGAAGTCGTTCAGCACCACGTACTGATAGTGGAATCGAACGCGCTGCTGCACCTCTTCGAACGACAGGCTGTCATTGTCGTCGACCATGCGGTTGTGAAAGCGCAGCATCAAGGCTTGAAACTGCGAGACAATGCTGTTCTCGTCGTTGCGGGGATCGCCGATCAGCGCGCGGCCCTTGAAGCGCGGCAGATCGACGGCATCGAGCACGCCCGCGCCGGTGACCTTCTCGCCGAGCCGGAACTTGATGCCGTCATACATGTAGGGCTGGTCGTTCGGACCGCGGCCGTAGACATTGTCCATGTCGAGCGACGGCGTGCGGAAATCGACGAGCCCGTCGGGGTCCTGCTGCTTGGTCAGCGAGCTGACCGGATCGAAGGTGATGTCGTGGTCGATGAACTGGCCGAAATAAGTGTAGAGCGAGGGAATGCCGCTCTCTTCCGCGTCCGGTCCGTCCTTCGGCCCGTCGAAGCCGGCGACCATCTTGTCGGCGAGCGCCGACAGGTTTGCGATCGTGTTGGAATCGTTCGGGCCGAATTTGGCCGGTGCGAGCTTGCGGAACATGCGGCCGAAGCGGCCTTGCGAAAGCGGCGAACGCGTTGCGTTCAGACCGCGCGGAACAATTGCGTGGCGGCTGCTCATTGAAACACCTTCCTGAAAAGTCGAATGGAAAGATCGGGCTAAGGTTTCTCGCGCTGGAGTTTGCAGCCTAGGCGCGATCACGCCTGCCACGAGCGAGATGGATCACAATTGCCCGGTATCGAAATTTTCGGAAGGTGCGCCTTGGCCCGCAAGCCACGGCTGCGCATCGTGAATTTCTCGGTGCTGATGACGGATAACATTCTCGTCATCGACGGACGCAAGCGGCTTCGCACAGTTTCAATTCGCCGGCACGTCGGCGGAGCGGGTCGTCTTCACGCAAAAATTGTGGGGGGGGGGGGGGGGGGGGGGGGGGGCCCCGCCCGCCGCGGGGGGGGGGGGGGGCGCGGCGGGGGGGGGGGGGGGGGGGGGGGGGGGGGGGGGGGGGGGGGGGGGG
>NZ_JBVVPP010000069.1:30307-36047 GCF_055811315.1 Bradyrhizobium sp. MI1.4
GCCGCACGGGGCTTCGCACTGTTTCAATTCGCCGGCCGGGGGGGGGTGCGGGGCGTCTTCCCCAAAAATTTGGGGCGGCGCGCGCGTAATCCGCGCACGCCGCCAATTCGTCAGTAGTCGCGCTGCTGCGAGAACGCGTAGCGCGGGTTGATGCCGCAATAGGACGACGTGCCGGAGGCGGTAGCGAGGCACTGCTGATAGCTGGCGAACTGGCAATTGCCGGGGTAACCCCACGAGCGGCCCTGGATGCAATATCGATCGTTCGCAGGATGTGCCTGGGCTGCCGGGGATGCTACGGCGAGCAGGGCCGCGAGCGATGCGAGAGTGAGGATGGTGCGACGCATGTCAGTCTCCTTCGAGAGCGAGTGGGTGGGAATGCCAGCGAGCCTGGCTCGTCTGTTGCGCAGTCATGCCTGTATTGGTGTCGCCAGAATGCTTTGCGTTCGCGACAAGGCACATCATGACGCAGCCTGCTGCCGGCAATGTGATCTCGGCCACAGTTCACCATGGGGTTCGAGCCTATCGTGAACGGACTTGCACGCGTCGATCCCGCAGAAATACGCTTGCCTTATTCGGATCAGGTATTTTGGAGGTTCTAATGCAGAAATCATACTTGCTGGCTGCGACAGCAGCGCTGGCGCTTCTCATGCAGGCACCACTCGCGTTGGCGCAGGGCGCACCAGCCGCCGCCGGAACCGCGGCGTCTGCGACGACAACCGCCGCGCCGGCAACGACGACGACCGCGCCGGGCGCAACCAGCGACACCTCCAGCCAGCCGACCGACTCCAAAAAGAGTGCGTCGAAGAAGCCGGCGAAGAAGAAGATGACGCGGCAGCAGGAGATCGATCACTCGGTCGACAGCGGCACGGTGCCCGCGCGCTACCGCAGCTCGGTGCCGAAGCAATACCAACAATACATTCCGTTCGATAAGCAGTGACGGATCGCACGGCAGCGCGGCGTGATCGGGCATCGCGCCGCCAATGCCATCGCGTGAAATAGGACCTTGGCCGGACGGAATCCGGCCATACATCCCCAGTGGCGGTCCGCGCGAGCGGTGCTAGAGTAGGTCGAAGCCTGGGGGGAGTAATGAGTGACGACGTGAAGGATGCTGGCCTCGTGGCGATGATCAGCAGCATCCTGGGAGGCAACAGGCGCGCCGCAGACAGTGTTGCGCCGCCGCCGGTCATCGAGGTTCCGCCGCCGACCGCGCCGACGAACGGATTTGAGCTGGTCGAGCTGCCCGCCGCCGATACGCCGCCGGCCAACCTCGAGGACAAGCCCGAAACAAATTCCGAGAACGCGCTCGATGCGGCGCTGGCCCCCGCGAAGTCAGTCGAGCCGCCAGCGAAGATCGCCACGACACCTGATGGCAAGCAGTTGCTGCCTGCTGAAGCGATCGCCGATCTCGTCCTGGGTGAGCTGCGCAAGCTCGAGAATTTTCCGGCGACCGGCGCCTCCGTCACGGTCTACGGCTACAGGCACTGGAACGCGATGATCACCTTCGCGCCGTTCTCGACCACGTTCCGGGATGCCACGCGGTTCCGGCAGGCCATGCCGGACATCGTTTTCAAGCTGCGCCGTTTCGTCGTACTTGAGATATGATCCGGGATGATCGCCAGCTTCTGCCCGCCGCGATTGCTTGCGGCGCGAAGGCGCGGGCCGTGAGCCCGAACAGTTCGACAGGATTTTCGACTTGAGCGTTGCCTTTACCAAGGAAGAGAGCGCGGAAACCGCCGCCGAGACGCTGTTGCCGGATCGGCCGATCTCGCCGCATCCAAACCTCGTGACGGAAGCAGGCTTGCAGGCGTTGCAAAAGAAGCTTCAGGACGCGCGCGAGGCCTATGAAGCCGCGCAAGCCATCGAGGACGTCAACGAAAAGCGCCGGCAGTCGGCGGTGCCCTTGCGTGACGCCCGCTATCTCACCGAACGGCTGCGCACGGCGCAGGTCATTCCCGCCCCGGCCTCGACCGATGTCGTCGCCTTCGGCAGCACGGTGACGTTCAGCCGCGCCGATGGCCGCGTGCAAACCTATCGCATCGTCGGCGAGGACGAAGCCGATCCCAAGGCCGGCACGATCTCATTCGTGGCACCGGTGGCGAAGTCGTTGATGGGGAAGGCGGTCGGGGATGTCGTGGGGTCCGGTGCGCAGGAGATCGAGATTTTGTCGATTGGGTAGGGGGCGTTTATCGATGGTTTCCGCTGTGTCCGCGCAACAAGGCGCGATAGCTGGATGAGGCGGTTTCTGTCGGGAGCATTGCCGTTTTACGCGCTGGCCGGGTTGGCCATGTGCATGTACCTCGTCCTGTACAGGACAAATCTCTTCGACCTGAACGCCGTCGTCCAGGATGCGACCGGCTCGGCGTGGTTTCCGGCCTTCATATTCGTCTGCGTGCTGCTGGAGGCGGTCTTCCCGTATTTTGGCTATTTCCCCGGAACCGCTCTCATCCTGATGTCCGTGGCGCTCAATCCAAAGCCCGCGGACGTCTCCGTTTTCATCGTGGCGTGGTTGGCCATCATCCTGGGCGCCGTTCTGAGCTACGGACAGGCTCGTTTTTTCAGACCGCTGTTGCAGCGGATTGCCTCAAAGGCGGCACTGAACCGGTGTGAGTCCCTCCTCGACGCCTACGGTCCTTACGCGCGAATTGCGCTGTTCCTTCATCCCAACGCCTGCGCGATGTATTTCACGGCACTCGGACTCCTCGGCCGCAACCTGACGCGCGAGCTCGCCTATCTCGGCGTGGGCGCAGCAGCCTCTGTGGGCATTCTGTTCGTCGTGGTGACCAGACTTGTGTCGTCCGTAGGCACCACGGACGATGGAGAATTGCAGCTGCTGCTGGCCGCAGCGCTGGTTACTATCGGGACGCTGGTCGGTCTCTACGCCGCCTGGCGGCCGGCGCGGGTTGCGTGAAGCTTGATGCGATCGCGCTTCAGGTCCCCTGCAATGATGCCATCATGCCGGTGTTTTGCCCGACGAGTCAAATTCTATTTCGGAAAAGTCGCAATCCCGTAACATTGATCCGACTGAGGTCGGCTACTGTGCATGGGGTTGTTTTCGATGTTTTTGATTTGGACGGGTGAAGTCAGCCGCCGAGCGTCGGTTATCGTCCGCAACAAATGATAGTTCAGGAAGGTGAATGGTGGGCGCACAAGGGATCGAACCTTGGACCTCTCCCGTGTGAACCACAATCCGTAGACCCGAGCCAACCAAATCCGGCCATAGTTAGTATGTAAAAATGCCTTTGATTGACGAGGGTTATGGCCCTATTTGCCCATAAGAGCCCATAGCTGACCTTGCTACATTTTGTATGCCCCCGTTGTGCCCGCCGGGGATTTTCCCCTGGGGCACTAAAACGGGGGGAGGTCTGAGACCCGGTTCTGTTTGGGTCTGTGGGTTCTCCCTGCGCGGGCACACGGCAAGGGGAAGGTCTGAGCCCCGGTTCTGTTCGAGGGCTGACCGCCCTTCTTGCGGGGCGCGCGGGGGCACAGAGAGAGGGAAGGAATCATGACGGAGCCGGCCAACCAGCTGACACTCACCGATGCAGTGATCCGCGACGCAACGCTGCCGTCGGGTAAGGCGCAGCATTATCTCCACGACGACAAGCTGCCCGGCCTCGCCTTGCGCATGCGCGCCACCGGTGGCCGGACCTGGGTCTATCTCTTCACCAAGCCGGGGGTGAGGGGAACCCAGCGCAAGACCCTCGGCGCGTGGCCCAAATATAATGAGAAGGCAGCGCGCAAGGCCGCCACCATTGCCGCAGGCGAGGTCGTCAAGGGCTTAGACCCTAACGATGCGAAGCGCGAGGCGAGGCGGCAACAGGCAGCCGAGAAGCAGTGCACCACGCTCGCGAGCCTCATTGTTGAAGATGGTCCCTACCAGGCGTCTTTGACCGAACGCCAAGTCGTCAACTGGAAGCCAGCAATGTCGGCGCTGCGGCGCGGGCTCAAGGATCACGCCGAGAGCGGCGTGGGGGACCTGACGCGACGGCAGATCATGGCTGCGGTCGAGAAGATTGCAAAGACTGGCAAGCGCGGTGCAGCCAAGGACTTGCGCAAGCACGTGCATACTTTTCTCGAATGGTGCGTCGGCGAAGGTTACGTCGAGCACAACGTGCTCGCCGGCTATCGCGCGCCGAAAGAAACCCGTGCGCAGAGAGTCGGGCGCCGAGCAAAGGGCCGCGCACTGACCGATGAAGAAATCATCAAGGTCTGGGATGCATCCGGCAAGCTCGGGGCTTTCGGTTTCCTGGCACGCATGTGCCTGCTCGGCGGCCCGCGCCGCAGCGAGCCTACCATGATCGAGTGGCGTAAGCACATCATGGACGACCGGATCACCTTCGATGCGGCGTGGGCCAAAATGGGGTTGCACCACGATGTGCCGCGCACTCACTTGGTTGACGAGGTGCTCACGGCCGCGAAACATTTCCAGCGGGCAACGTCCGACTATGTCTTCCCGTCACCGAAGACCGGTGGGCAGATGTCGGGCTTCACCAAGATGGTCAACCGCCTGGTCAAGGAAGCGGGCGTTGCCAAGTTCACTATGCATGACCTAAGGCGCAGTTTGCGCACCATCATGTCGCGCTGTGGCTACGACAACGAAATCCAGCGGTTGTGTGTTGGGCAGAAGCCAAGCGGAATCGATCAAGTCTACAATCACGACGAACAGTGGATCATCCGCAAGATGGCGTTCGAGGCGGCTCACGACTACATTGCAGAGCTGGTTGGCGCGAAACGCATCGGGAAGATCGTGCGCCTGCAGCGGACGAATCCGCTTGACCCGATCAAGGCCGAGCTGCTCGGCCGTCTCCGTGAGCATTATGCGGCCGAGGCGTCCTAGTCGTCTTCTCGCACTTGGCCAGATAGTCCCGCACCGCATCGACACGATAAAGGGGCCGGCCATCGACGTAGCGCCATTTCAGCGGGTGGTTCGGATCGCGCCGCCACTGCTCTAGGGCGCCGGGGGTGCGCCGGATGACCGCGGCTGCCTCCAATGCCGTCAAATTAGAGCTGCCCGGCAGTGTATCGATATCGAACGTCGCGGGCGGCGGGATGCCACGGTTCTTGCGACGGCGCTTCGTGGCAAGCGGCATTTTGCTGTCATCTGGAGACCCAAATGCCTCGATCCGAGCCTTTTCGTCCTTGCCGCGCATGCCTCTGCCCCGAACCATGATCGGTCTGAGGCGATAAGATCCCAGCCATCTCCAGCAAGAAAGAAATCCTAAGCGCGGCTATGGCTGCTGGGTAGCTGTGGCGTACAAATAGGACGAATCGCCCCTTGCCGAGAGGTTGTAGCGGCTTGGGGTCCGGGGGCTGATCGGCATCCTAATGGGGCTCTGACTCATTTCTGATGAAGTTCGCCGGCGACCGTGGTTCTTCAACGGAGAATCGGCGCCATGCGGACAGGCTTTCGAATTTCATCGCTAGTACCGAGTGGTTTGGTCTTTGATGGCGTAAGTGATTCAGAGGATTCGGTTATTCTGGCTGTTCGGTCAGAGACTGCGGAGGCCCAGTGCCCTTTGTGCGCGACACTATCGCGCCGAGTCCATAGCCGCTACATCCGGCACGTGGCCGATTTGCCATCAGCGGGCAGAAAGGTGCGCCTCCGATTACTCACGCGGCGCTTCACATGCGAGGTGCCGCATTGCCGCCGGCGGATCTTCGCGGAGCGGTTCGGAGAAGACGTCGTTCCGCTTCGACGGCGTCGGACGGCACGGCTCGAACACATCGTCCATCACCTGGGGTT
>NZ_JBVVPP010000070.1:0-35721 GCF_055811315.1 Bradyrhizobium sp. MI1.4
GTCGTTGTCGTGACCGACGCTGGCCCGCAATTGCTCACTTCTCGTGCTTCCCGCACGATACCGGTGGTCGCCAAATAGAGTGCACGCTAGCTCACAGAAAGCCCTGCAGCGGAGGGAACCTGCAGGCTCGCGAGACGGTCTGCGGCGTCTGGCGGTACGGGTCGGCTTGTCGCCTGCTGTTTACGTGGCGACAAGTGCGCCAGGGTCTACTGGGCGGAAATTCCCTGCCGGCTCTCATTCCCGTCGAGATCACGCCAGTTGCGGCTCCAATCTCGAGCGACGCCCCACAACCAGTGTTTTCACCACCTGCGCAGCGTGTAAGGCGGAACCAGCGAGCGGAGCCAGCCGGATGTTTGACGCGCAGCAAGTGTTAACTCCCCAGTCCAGTACCCCGGAATCATAGCTGAGTGATACGGCGGCCTTTGAATCTGCGCTGCCGAACTTTTCGCTGGGTCCAGCGAAGGGCTCAGCTTTGTAGTTGTATGCGTCGATGTAGGCATCGATGTGCTCCTGGAGCTGCTTAAAGCTTGTGAAGGAAGCGCCGCTGAGGGACTGCTGCCCCTGCAGGACCGAGAACCATACCTCGACCTGATTGAGCCAGGACGCGCTTGTCGGCGAAATGAAATTCCACATCGGGAATGGGTTTTGAGCCAGTGCTCGTTCTTCCTATGGATATTGAGATTGTCGAGGATGACGTGAAGCTGGCGGCCCGGAAAGCCCGCGGTGATGCTGTCCATGAAGGCGAGGAACTCGACACGGCGCCGCCGTTTTGAATGCGTCGCGATGATCTTTCCGGTCGCAACCTCGAGCGCTGCAAACAGCGTTGTCGTGCCATGCCGCTTGTAGTCGTGGCTCTGACCGGTCAAGGCGCGGCCATTGGGCAACTTCAGATAGCCTTGGCTCTCTCCAAGGCCTGAACGAAGGTTCGTCCACGCAGAGCACGATAACCGTCTGGGGTGGGGCAACGTAGAGGCCGACAACATCGGCGGCTTTGGCCGTAAAGTTCGTGTCGTTGCTCTCGCACCAGGATTTGCGAACCACGAGGTCGATCTTGTGGTTGCGCAGGAACCACCAGACATATTGGACGTCAACATCGCCCAGCGCCTCGGCTCAGCGGTCCGGTCCAGCGTGCAAACCCTTGCGGTGCTGGCTTGTCCAGCTGCTTCAGTATCCGCTCGTCTGTGCCCTTCGTGTAGATTGGCTGCTTGCCGGGCCGCGGCTTGTCTTGCAGCTCTTCAACGCCATGATCGGCATAGCGGTGTCGCCAAAGGCTCACAATCCGCGTGCTGGACTCCAACCTCCTTGGCAATCGACCGGGTGCTGCGCCCATCCGCCGCCAAAAGAACTGTACGCGCCCGCTTCAAATCGCGCTGCAAAGGCATCGGTGAACGACAACACGCCTCAAGCACCTTGCGGTCTTTCCGCGAAAGGTGGACTTCTCTTGCTTCGGGTACCATCCCGATCTTGAATCATGACTCACCCTCTAAGAAACGGGGGTACTAGCCGCACGCTTGATCCCAAGCGCCTGGTATCAGTGATGACGCATTGGTTTCAACCAATGGCGGCATCGTTTCAGCGCCAACGTGCGCAAAAGTGCATATGAACGTCGGAGTCGCCCATGTTCATTGCAAGCCTGACCTTCACCGTCGGCATTCCCGCGCTCATACGTTCCTCGACATCCCAATCAACCACAAGCCTTCGGTTTGCTCATCGAGCAGGTTTTCATCAGGAACTTCAGGCCGGCATGGGATAGACAAAGTTGTCGAGCTATAACGCTACAATGGACGACAATCCGTCAGTTGATCGACCCCTCGGGCATGCCCACCGCTATACATGCCCGATTTCAGTCGGTCGAGAACGCCTTCCCGATACGCTGCGCTCATCTAGACCCCACCTGATTTGGTAGCCGCCTAACCAAGTATCAGCGGTTTCTTATAGCTGACTAGCCGCCCGCAATACGGTACGAAACTTGCTATCCTCGTCTAGGCTCGTTATCGAACGAGCATAGCCGAGCCACTGTCGCGTTCTTGTAGACGAAATGGGAGAGACGACGATGCAACCGGGCATTGCTACCTCGGACCTTAGTCGCTCGACTGAACAGTTTATGGTTCTCGACCCTTGCTTCGACGGAGCCCTTCCAACTGATGTCATCGCCGTTCACGGACGTTCCAGGATCAGACGCTCCACCGTTCCTGATAAAAGTCAGATTCCGCGCCTTTTCGATTTCGCGCGATGTTCGTATCTGGGCCTCGACAATCATCCGGCGATTGTCGTCGGGGCGATCGCCGCGATCCAAGCGCAGCAATTAATGAATTCCTCCCGGGGCGGAAAGCAACAGAATTGCGACCTTCTGAGAGAGCTTCAAGAAACGTTGTCTGAAATATTCTGCGCGCGCGTGCTTGCTTTTCCTAGCCTGATGCTCGTTGACTTGGTCGCGATGCCGATGCTTGCTTCGGGTCGATTGACAGGCGGAAGAAAGCCGCTCCTAGTTTTCGATAGCTTTTCACGCTTCTCACAAACCCGTCGAAAGCTGATGGCCGACGACATGCGGGCGAAAACAATCGTACACAACGACGTCTGCACTCTCGAAAGTTTGTGCCGCGAAAACCCGGTAGTCGCCTATGTGTGCGATGGTGTTTACTGGATGGGAGATTATTCGCCGATTGAGCAACTGCGTCAGCTCCAGGAACGTTATGGGCTCTTCCTCTATATTGATGACACCCACGGCTTTTCGATCTTTGGAAACAAAGGCGAAGGATTCGCTCGATCTCAGTTTCCGAAAGGGCTCGGTGACCGTACGATTATAACAGGATCGCTAGCCAAGGGATTCGGCGCATCGGGCGGAATATTGATGCTTGGGACGACTGCTCATGAAGCCCAGTTTCGATCATACTCTATTGCCGATGCATGTTCGGACTCATTCAACGTAGCAGGCGTAGGCGCGGCGCTTGAATCGTGCAAAATTCACTGCTCTGCAGAACTCAGGCAACGACAGGAACAACTGGCGGATCGGATCAATCGGTTTGACGGCCGCATTGCAACTGCGGGCCAGCGAAATTTAATTCCGATCAGAATAATCACTGTTGCATCGCAGTTCAATGCGCTTGCAGTCGCGAGAGGACTCCTCGATAGCGGCTTCTATACCTTGGTTACGTTCTTCCCAAGTGTGGGGCAAGGAGTGGCTGGGATTCGGGTTTGCATTACCGCGGAGCACGGCGCGAATGATCTAGAGCGGCTGTGCGACTGCGTTTTGGAACAGGTCGCCGAAAGAACCGGAAGGCCCTATCCTCTGAGGTGAGGCGTCGGGGGGCGAATTTCTGGAGTGAGCATCCGGTGAAGACCGCATAGCGGTCACTCAGGCTGCCTGATTGACTTGCTTGTTTCGGTGGCGCCAATTCCACGGAAGCAGTTCGTCGAGCCTTTGGCCGGGATGCTCGGCGATGCGTGCCAGAACGTCGGCGAGCCAGGCTTGCGAATCGGCATCGTTCATCTTGGCGCTGACGATCAGGCTGTACAGCTCTTCCTGATCCAGCTATCGCATACGCTTGCCTGTCCGCTCCCGCTCAATTCGGCTTCTTAACGGAGTACCGAATAACCTAAGGGATAACCGTTGACAGCTAGCCCTCCGAAAACGCGTTGATTACAATCGTCCGCGCACGTACAGCCGGGTGCGCCATAACGATGGACTTGTGGCGGCGTACACCGGAAAATACCAAACGAGAGTAGCGCTCATCAGAAATCATCCAGAGCTGGGCATCGAATAGCGAGCTCTGCGAGTTTTTGAAGAGTGGTTCGATCGTAGACTGCCCCTGTAGGCTTCTTAGGCGAGTTGATCAGTATCGCTTTTGTCCGGGGTGTAACAGCGTCGCGATTGCGGCGATATCGGGAATGTATCTCGGTCGGCGAGCATCAACGAACACTGGCGTTGCACAGGCGAAGAAAACTTGGAACGGGAATGTCGGACAACAGGGTCGAATAATAATGACTTCGTTCACCGGGGTCGACTAAAGTTAAGAGAGCATCGACTAATGCTTGTTTTGCACCTGCTGTGATTAAGATGTCTTCCCTGTTCCAGACGAGGCCCGTTTCCGCCGATAGCTTCTCGGCAATAGCCATTCGAAGCGCCGTGAAACCAACAGCGTCGGTGAAGCGGCTCGTTCCTAAGTTGATGGCAGCGATTGCTCCTTCGCGCACAGATAAGGGAGGTTCAATGGCGACTTCGTCGGCTGCGAGATCGATCATCCGGCGTCCAACAGTGGGAGCAAGCGTTTCTACAAGGTGGATGCGGGCTGAGTCCAAATCTGGGAGAAAAGATAGCCGTTGCGCCAACATGAACGTTCTCCGGCTCTCAGCATCGAGGAATAACTTGATCGGAACGGGGTGACCGAGCCTTCGCAATCTCTGTTCGCCGATACCGCTCGGCCGCATGGGCAACCTAGCGCTCCCGTGGGGCTGTCACCTTTATCGCTGCGGGCGGTCCTGCTTCCGGGTAGCGTTGAGGGCGTATGCAGCATGGGATTCAGGTCTCTCCTGAGGAGGAAGACTTCATCGAACGTGAGCGCACCGCACTCTGCACGCGATTGATCGGCCGCACAGGTTGCCGCTGCAGAAAAGAACTTGCGGTTGACCTCGGATACGAATTGCCTCCAGGTTGCCATGCATTCCTCATCTTGCTCATCACTGTTGATAGCCGGGATGGTATCCCAGGCTATAGAGTGATACAGCGGCATAGGTGCCAAATACTCCGACGGTGGAGGCGCAAAGCGTTCGCGAAGCGTTTTAAGCTCGGCTGGCGGAGTGCCGCCTCGAATTGTGGTATACGAAGATGTGGATCGCCTACCGCAAGGATGATCGAAGCCGAGATAGAAGCGAGAGAACATCGCATTCGCGGCTGAGCAACCATTCCGTGTGGAAGCGCATCGCATCAATCAAAACCGGCCGAGCGTCGAATCCATTGGCCAACTTCAGCTATGCATCCGGCATAAACTGAAAATTCCACTTTCTTCACAGAGCCAGATGCAACCCGGCGTCGGTGCGCACGCATTCCCCGGTCATGTTGCTTGACACCGGAGTTGCGAGGAAGCAGACAAGCTGTGCGATATCCTCCGCTGTCGAGGCCACTTTAAGCGGTACACTCGCTACCACGGCATCACGCACCTGCCGAGCGGCGGCATCGCCACGGATTTTGGTGAACCACTGAGTATCTATGTAGCCCGGGCAAACGGTGTTAACGCGAATGGAAGGGGCGAGCGCACGTGCCAGCGACGGCGTCATGGCATTCAGTGCGCCCTTGCTCGCTGAGTACGCGACCGATGAACCACCGCCATTGATGCCTGCGATCGAGGAGACGTTAACCACGGCGGCCGGCCTTCCGCTCACTTTAGCGCCAGAGTTGAGCATCGACCGCGCCGCACGAATCATTTGGTAGGGTCCGATAGCATTAACAGCATAAATGCGCTGAAAATCTTCAGCTGAGAGTCCATCCAGGTCGTGATGTGGCACGTGCTTTGTTGTGCCGGCATTGTTGATAAGCAAGTCGAGCCGCCCCCAAGGCGCTGCGGCCGCGACAATCTTCTTGCAATCTTGATCACGAGAGACGTCGCCTTGCACCACGACTACCTCGGCAGCGCCCGCCATCCGGCAGGCTTCGGCAGTCGCCTCCGCTTCTTTCTGACTGTTGGAATAATTGATCACGATGTGCGCCCCGTCTTTGGCCAACAGGCGCGCGGTCGCCGCTCCAAGCCCAGATGCGGAGCCGGTCACTATCGCGCATAGTCCATTCTTCAGCATGGTTCCCTCTCCTTGAGCACTCAACTCATCTGTTATCGCGCGGCAGAACGCGCAAGACTTTCAAATTTCGTTGCCCCGAGATCGGCATAGGTCCGTAGCCAGCCACTGTTGCCGGCTTCGACAGGAACGAGCATCTGCTCGCCGATCACAGCCGCTCGATGCGTGCCCATCCGCGTGCTGGCGATCGGCGCCACTGTTTCTTGTCGTGCTCTCGCCTGAGCCGCGAATGCATAGGCTCCAGATGCCGATACCGCATAGGCTTGATCTATCACCTTCCGTGAGAAAGCCACAGTGTTGCTAATTCAGTGCATTCGGTTGGATTGACGATTCCGCCCTCCCAGCAGCTAAAGCGCCACGGGTCGTGGAGTCATGCCCAATTAGAGCTGAACTTTAAGCGCGAGCTTCTGGCGCACCTGATCTGGGCTCATCACCTGGATCCCCATCCGCTCGACAATCTCCACTGCCCTTTGGGTGAGTTCGGCGTTGGTGCCCAATCGCCCGCGAGAGAGATAAATGTTATCTTCCAAGCCTACCCGGACGTTTGCGCCCACCAACGGAGCCAGCGCTGCAAAGGGTAGCTGCATCCGTCCGATTGAGAAGACGGAGTAAATGGCCTTTGGAGGGAGCTGGTGCACCAATGCCATCAGCGTGGTCAGGTCACCTGGGGCGCCGTAGCGAATCCCCATGCATAACTGAATCAGCGCCGGGTCATCAATCAGCCCTTCCTCGATCAAATCGCGTACCAATACCAATTGACCAGTATCGAACACTTCGAGCTCAGGACGCACGCCCAGCTCCTTCACGCGTGCGGCCATCGCGCGCAGCGTCCCAGCCGTATTGACCATAAGGTACTGACTGCCGGCACCCCAGTTCATCGATCCGCAATCCAGTGTACATATCTCCGGGCGGAGCTCTTCCACATGTAATAGCCGCTCGCGCACGCCCGCGATATCCGTGCCCGTTGCGTTCAGCGGCAGAGGAGAGTCGGCTTCACCCAGCGTAAGACCGCCGCCCACCCCCGCAGTGAGGTTGATGACCGGATTGACGTCTGAATTCCGAATGCGGTCCACCACTGCCCGATACAACGCCAGATCGCGCGAGCCGCGCCGCGTTTCGGGATCACGGACGTGGATGTGCACCACCGCCGCCCCCGATCGCGTTGCGTCAATCGCAGACTGCGCGATCTGCTCCGGGGTAACGGGCACATGTGGGCTACGCTCGACCGCATCCCCCCCCCCTGTTAGCGCACAAGTAATGAACACCTCAGAGATCATATCTACCTTCTCCATTGCTGGAAGCTAACCTGTAGTCGAACTCAGCTTGATCGGGGCTCACTTTGGTCCGAAAACGTTGGTCGCCTTGAGCTGAACGTAAATACCGTCAGCGCACACTGAGGGGTAATGACGTTCGTCCAGACCGGGCCGATTCGCTGCCTTAGAATGTTGTCCGCAACCTCTAACTTAGGAGCTGCGACGTCCGTTGGAATCCACCCCGTACTCCTCCCTTGAATATCGCGGCCGCTGTCGCGGCGCGTCCTTAAAGCATCGATGAGCCGCAAAGCCGAATGGTTCGGCAATGCCCCGGGGTAGGCCTTCTTTCCGCACCAACAAAAATCGAGCTCGTTCATCATCGCCGTCGGCAGAAGATCAACGTGCTTTCCGATCAAAGAACAGGCGCCCAGTTCAGCAGCCAGAGCCAACACTCTTCATCTCAATAAGCCCGCCAGGTCTCATTTGATCCGGATACTCTTGTGGCAAGCACCCAGAACACTTTGCATCCGGAAGCGAGTTTCATAGGTCGATCTCCATACTGCGCTTACCTCCTGTCCAGCAAATGGCGTGCCATTGGCAAAAGAGAGTGAGAAACGCATTGGTTGCCCGCTTGCCTGCTAGGAATGGTCCGTGCTGCTTGTTGAGTTTGGGACGACAGTGTTGTCAAGCTGACGCAGATAGGACAATTTACGATTTAATCTCGGTTGTGCCGTTGAAGGCAGTGAACTCAGCGCCTCTCCCGCCGACATCTTACCAGTAGCCGTCTGTGAGGCGCGGAGACGCGCTAAAATAAAAAAGCAAGATCCGTAATTTGGTGTCGCTGAAACGGGTCCATTCAGCGCGACCGTTGTCAGCAAAGAAACAAGAGAACCACACCTTTTCGTCACCCTCTCCGGTTGCTTTACTATCGGTATTAGTAGGTGCCCGCATCTGTACGCCTGCTAGGATCGACTCGGCGCAATGCCAATGCAATCGCATCGACCGTTTTGATCGATAGGCGCAGTAAATTTCGTATGTCAGTACACTGTCCTCATTTTATCGACGCTTCGTATGAAGGCGTTAGACAGCGTACTAAGTACATTCAGGCGGCATGTCGAGCAGCTGCGGAGGCTCCGACGATGAGACCGCGCCAACATCTCGTATTCCATATTGGCTGCATCCGGAAGTTTCATGAGAAAACATTGAGGTGCACGCTTCAATGTGAAGAGGGCCGTTATCAATGGGCGCTTCCGATGGCGGCGGCTCCGATCCACGCAAAATGTCGGGATACGCAGCCCACCGCGCCCAACAGAAGCTGGGACTCCCAGCTCAATTGCAATTACAGACAGCCGTCTTTGACGCTCACTTTCGCCGTTCTGAAGGATGATATCCAGCGATTCGATCAGGCGCTAGTCGCCCTTACGCCGACGGCGGCTGTACTGGGTGGTAGACGACGCACAATGACTTTGAAACCCACCGCACAGGTATTCCGCCGGGCTGCACATGCCTATGCCATTTTTGAAGTGCGGCGCCCCCCGGCTCTCCGAATTGCCGGCAACAGGCGGATGGCTGAGCTGCGCGGCCATAAGCTTGCTGCCAGGTATTGCGGTTCTCCCGCACTCGATAACCAAGCTTTGATGAGTGCTTTGGGTCGGCTCGACGCGACCGCCCGAACACTCGGGGATCCGATTCGTTCAATCCGCGCTAATCCGCCGTTCGTGCGCAAGCAGGGAGTTGTCGCGGTGGACGAGATCATTGTACCAGCCAGCTCGCGTGATAATTAGATTGGTAGCGGAGCAAGATGATGATGGAATATACGACCATCGTTTACGAAGTGGACGACCGCGTTGCGCGGATTACCCTGAGTCGACCAAAGAAAATGAATGCCATCTCGATCAGGCTGCGCAAAGAATTTCAAGAAGCGCTAGCAGTCGCCGATAGCGATACAGACGTTCGCGTTATTGTGGTTAGCGGCGGGGGTGGGCGTGCATTTTCTGCCGGGTTTGACCTCAATGACGAAGATGCCGAAGTGAAGGCTGGCCATGAGAAGCAAAGAACCGTCAACGATTGGAAGACGATTGTCGATGAATCGTTTGAGTTCCTGTATTCTCCTTTCAAGTGCTCTAAGCCGGTGATCGCGATGATCAACGGTTATTGCCTGGGAGGAGCGATGGATTTCATCTCGATGTGCGATCTTCGCTACTGTTCTGAGGACGCCCGCTTCGGCGCGGTTGAGGTTCGGTTTGGACAACCCGTCATGATGATGTCGACCCCTTGGCTCATGGGTCAACGTTGCCGCGAACTGATTTACACTGGAGACATGTTCGACGCGCAGGAAGCATATAGGCTAGGTTTGATGAATCGTGTTTTTCCGAACGATCGGCTTGAGGAAGAAGTCATCCGTATCGCGAAACGCATCTCACGCGTCGCTATGCCGACCTTGGTGTGGCACAAGCGCGCACTGAATAACACAATGAACGCGGGAGGGTTCGACTCTGCTTTGCGGTACGGTGCCGAAGCCGGTCTGATCATGGAAACTTCCGACTCGGAGTTCAAGGGATACGCGCAGATCCAGCTGAAAGCGGGGACCGCGGCGGCAAACCAGTGGGTGAACTCGATCTTCGCGCCTTTCGAGAAGAAGAGCGATTGAATTCATTTCGATCAGTGGAGGCGTGATCATCGGGTACCTTAACCGGACAGCAGACTATTGCACATCGCCACGTTTATAGGGCTTGCGCAGGACGTTGGTGATCATCCGCCTATCGCGTGCCGACAGCGAAGGCAACCAGCCTCCGCTGGTGCGGCTGGAAGGGGCGACCGAGCACCCCGCAATGGTTCAGGCCGTGCCGGACAACCTGGTCTCGCGCGGCTCGCCCCGACGGGGCCGAGACGGGTCAGCGTTGACAGCGCGAGAGCATTGTCGAAGGCGATGCGCCGCACCTTTGGTTCGGCCGCCGCGATCCAGCGCAGCCAGATCCACAGGCCGCGCAACATCATGAACCCCTGCCGAAAGAGCAGCATGCGGGCCCGTCGGGTGCTGCGCCAGGCCTGAGAGCTGGCTGACGCCGACGGCAGAACAATTGATCCGCAATTTCGTGGGTGGGCTCGACCAGCAATGGCCCGGCGTAGCGGCCAGCATCCTCGAAGGTCGCTACGAATCCTGATTGTCGTCCGATTGAAGCTGCCGAAGAAGCTTCGTCGATCGCTCGCGTGTACCAAGATCGCCGACAATATGATGGGCACCATTCGCCGCGTCACACGCAACGTCAACGCTGGCGCGATGCCAGCGTGGCCTTGCGATGGGTCGCGGCCGGCATGATTGAGGCCAACAAGCGCAAGGCGCATAAGCAATTGTCGGCTCTGCGTGCGGCCCTTTAAGCTCACCACGATCGCATGACGATCACGCCGTTGCCCACCTCACGAGGGCCGCGTAAGATTCATTCCGGGCAAAGTCGGCCCAAGCTAGTTCAACAGCGATCGGGACATCTCCGCGTACACCGCGCAGTGCCTCACCAAAGTCGGTAGTAGCTCTGCCTGGGTCAATCGCGTAACGTGAATCGGTAGTTCGGCGTAGAGAGCGACGCAGTTCTTAGCGATCGGACTGGTGCCGCAACTACGATCGTGAGTACTCCGTCATGCATATCATATTTCTCCCTGGAAATGATTGCGCGACCGCTGCCACGCACCACATGGGGCGCAAAGGGCTAAATCACGACACTCGCCGAAACGTAATAAACCTCTGCAGCGACAGGTGCTTCGAGCAATCGGCATGGCCTCCATCTAAGTACGTGAGCCAACCGTCATGACTTTCACACCAAGATCGGAATCCAGACGTTCGGATCAAGTTTGGAGCTGCAGTCGCCGTGATCTATTACTCACCAAAGTTAAATGAAATGTAGAAAGCGCGCAGTCCCGCGATCGCGTCTCGACAGGCTCACCTGTCGTAGCAAATCACGTAACGGAGCATTGGCATGGTTGAGAAGGTAGGTCGATCAACAAAAGCGTTATCGCACTTGCGCGTCATCGAAATCGGCAGCTCGGCTGCAACCAGCTATTGCGCGCGATTGTTTTCCGACTTCGGCGCGGATGTTCAAAAGGTCGAGCCACCAGCAGGCGATCCACTTCGTCGCAGCGCGCCACTCACGCCGAGCGGCCACAGCGCGTGGTTCGCATTCCTGAGTTTCAATAAATCAAGCATCATCATCGACCCTGCCAAGCCCGACGCGAGCACACAGCTGGCGACACTGATCGAGAATTGCGACATTCTGGTCGATGGCCGCGACATCGACACCGCAGAGTGCCCCCCCCTTGATGTCGTCGTGATCCGGAAGCGGCATCCAAAACTGATCCATCTGGAGGCAAGCTGGTTCGGCGGCGAGGGCCCCTACGCAGGATTTGAGGCAACTGATTCGACCGTGCGTGCATTGGCCGGTCTAATCAAGCTGGTTGGACCGGCCGAGGGGCCCCCGTTGCACGCACCGGACTTCCAAACAGGCATCTTCGGCGGCCTATGGGGCTTCATTGCTGCAGTTGCTTCATTGGCTGGACGAATGCAGGACGGAGCAGGCCGCTCATGGTCGCTCAGTGTTTTCGAATCGAGCATTACTCTCAGTGAGTATTCAATGCTCCAAGCGTTTCAACGCGGCGACGTGATGCGTCGGATCGGCATTAATCGTTTCTGGTCAGTGTTTCCGTGGGGTATCTACGAAACGAGGAAGGGAGTCATCGGGGTCTCGGTCGGGACGCCGGCGCAATGGCGCGCATTCTGCGACATGCTTGGCCTGCCCGAATTGCGTGATGATCCAACTTTTCTCCTCGGAGAAGATCGTCTGCGGCACATGGACCAGATCGAGCCACAGTTCACCCCGATATTGAAGACGCGCACGGCTCTAGACTGGCTTGCGGAGGGACTGAAACGCAGAATCCCGATGGTGCCAGTGCCCGAGATATCCAATCTGCTCCAGGATAATGAGAAAAGGCGACGTGGCGCGATCGTTCCCGTTGTGATTGGGGAAGAAGAAGCCTTCACGGTTGGCTCCGCTCAGCGGCTGACAAGGACGCCGCCGTTGCGCGGCGGAAAGGTTCCAATTCCCGGCGAGCAGCAACTTTTTGCAAATGTCCCAAGGCGTCGGGTCAGTCCCGCGTTCGCAACTCCTGGCCGCAGCGATGTCGGCCGGCAGCCATTAGAAGGGGTTCGCATCATCGACTTCACTATGGGCTGGGCGGGCCCCCTGTGTACCCGCACACTGGCCGATTTGGGCGCTGATGTTATCAAGATTGAAGCCATCCAATACCCTGACTGGTTGCGTGGCGCTGACCGGCGGCGGGCCGCCGTCGACGGGCAGATGTACGAAAAGGCTGCAACATTCTGCGTCATGAACCGAAACAAGAAGGGTATCACCCTCGATCTCACGCGTCCGCAGGGGGTCGCTCTTGCAAAACGGCTTTCGGCGGGAGCCGACATTGTCATCGACAACTATTCAGTGGACGTGCTGACCAAGTTAGGGCTCGGTTACAACGTCATTAAAGCACTCAATCCGCAGGTAGTGATGATGTCAATGTCCGCATTTGGTACGGACAGCATACATCGTGATTGCCGGGCTTACGGCTCAACTCTGGAGCAGAGCTCTGGCTTGCCGACCGTAATTGGGAACGCTAATGAGCCACCGGCGATGAGCCACATCGCGTTTGGGGATCCTGTCGGCGGCTTGAATGGCTGTGCTGCAGTTCTAGTTGCGCTGATCCATGCCCGCCGTACTGGGCACGGTCAGTTCATTGACCTTGCGCAGATCGAATGCATGATGTCTTTTGCTGCGCCATGGGTAACCCTCTATTCTATCGAGGGCAGGGCTCCGACAAGGTATGGCAATCGACATCCGGAGTTCGTGCCACATGGCTGCTTTCGATGTGCAGGTGAGGACAACTGGATCGTGTTAGCCGCGGCGGACGAACGCATGTGGCAGAGGCTTGCATTGCTTATTGGCCGAAGAGACTGGGCCGCGGACGAATCCTTAAAAGATGCGAAAGTGCGTCGTGAGATCGAAGCAGTCATTGAGAGCGGCATCGAAGCCTGGACGCTCACTCGCGATCCGGATCAGGCTATGTCCGAATTGCAGGCCGCAAGGATTGCTGCTGGCGTGGCCCGCCTACCAATTGATTTGCTCAGCGATCGGCATCTTAGGTCGCGCGCATTTCTGCAGGAGATGGAACATGATTTCATAGGCCTGCATCCGCAGCCGTCTATGCCGATCCGCGACGGTGAACGGCCCTATGCGATCCAGACAGTGGCGCCGACCCTAGGACAGCATAACAGAGCGATACTATCAAAGCTGCTCGAAGTCTCCGAGGCCGAGATAGCGGAATTGGAGAGGGAGGGCATCATTGGAACGGTGATGCTCTCCGACGAGGAGCTCGCAAACACGAAAAGGACGTGGTCAGGCTGACCATCACCTATGCAAAAAGTTGCTGATGATGGCATGAAATAAATCGTGTCCCGAGGTGAATGTCAAGTTGGCGAGGAGCGATGCGCGATTAATGAGAGAGGGGATGCCCTTGGTATCCTGACGGAGCATGTCAAGATCGACATAGTGCTGGCCCGCAGTCGCGTCGGCAGCTTCGACCCAGCTGACCGCCAAGGCTATCGCATGTTCAGAATCATATCGATGAGGAAGCTGTCGTCCCAAGCGGCCCGTTTGAGCTTGCCCCGCAAAGAGCTTTTTGTGTCGGGATGAGCGCGACCAATATTGAGGGCAAGTCGGCGCATAGCGGCCAGGTTGGCAGGAGCATGGTCTTTTCGGCTTCGCGCCTGATCCTCGTCGAGAACGACGTCGAGCGTCCAGTGCAGGACGTTTTCGATGCCCCAATGCTCTCGAACGATGCGGAGCAGCTCTGCGGGCTTGTAGCACTGGGTCAAAAGGAAGTAGCGCTCTACGATCTTGGCGCTTCCACGTTTGCTGGTAATCCGCGCAACGGCTTTGAGACCCGGAAGTCGTGTTTTTCGGCCATATCTTTGACGGAGGTAACGATCGCGGTTCGGGCTTCCTTGCGGCCGTGATCGGCATCGTTGGTGGTGACTAGTTTGGCCTTCTTGCGCTCTGCCGCAGCGATCGCGGGCTTGGCATCGCGCAGCAATCCCAGCTGGTTGTTCTTCACCGCCAAGGCGTAATCTCCGCCGCGCTCCGTGATGGCTTTCGCCATCCCGCGATGGCAATGCAGCGCATCCGCCGTGACGACGCAGCCCTTCAACTGAAGAAGCTCTACAGTTGCATAGCGCCTGCGGCTTCGCTATTTCCAGGTGCCTGCACATTGGCAAGCGCCATACGGGTCCTTGCGCTCCACGCCGTCACTATCACCGGCGGCATGTGGCTGCGGCCGCTTTCGTAGGCTCTTCTCAGAGCCTTGCCGTCGATAGCGACCACACCGTTAATCTTGGCCGTCGCGGCAAACGCCTTTGTAAAGCTCCGAAAGGCCTTCTCGAGACTGTCTGGACCAAGATTCGAAACACGCGGCTGAAGGTGTCGTGGCTCGGGAAACCGTGTTCCAGCACCAAATCGTGCGCAGCATGCTTCCTTCGCCTACCCAAACAGCGCAATGTCGCAACAGCTCGTGGCACCGCTCAGCGTGGCAAGCAGCGAAATGAACAGCATCTCTGTCAAATCGTGCTGTGCTTGATTCTTCCTAGGATCGACCAACGACCAAAAGCATTCCGCGAAGCGCTCCAAAACAGTCCCCTCTCGAATCAGGAGACACTGTCAGAATCAAATTTCCTCGGCGTGGCAATAGCTTGCCCCTCACCGACATGAGATTCCCCTGAGCTGACCGCCGGGGGCGAACTCGGTTCAATGATGTTCAAGAGGAGATTCTTAGCCTGTATTCCCGCGGCACGACGGTTCGGGAGATCCATGACCGCTTGGCCAAACTCTACTGCTCCGAGGGCTCGCCCGATCTGATCAACCGACGCCGTCCTCAAACCGAGAATGGCAGAATCGGCTGCTCGATGCGGTGCACCCGTATGTTTGTCAACATACGCGATGAAGTTCGTCAAGCATGGCCGTCAGAGCCGCCTTCAAAAATTTGAACAGAATTTCTGCCTGACAGCGGACATGCTGGCGTCTGAGAACCAGGAGCGACGATGAGCAGACGAGCACGCCAGAGCCACACACCGGCTGTCAAGGCGAGGGTGCGCTTGCCGCTGACAAGGGCGACCGGACGATAGCTCAGCTAACAGAGGAGTTCGACCTTCATCCCAAACAGATCACGACATGGAAGGCTCAGTCGGAGGGCAAAACTTCCGGACTTTTGGAGCTGAGACCGAGCGCTGCGCCGGCCGTGCGTGTCATCCAGGTAAAGTCGCTGCATGCCCAGGTAGGAGAGCCGACGCTGGACGACGACTGTTTAGAAGGAGCGCTCACCAAGGGCGGATTGCCGAGCGCAAGGCGATGATCGACGGCGAGCATGAGCTGTCGATCACCAAGCAGGGGGACTTCCGCAGATCAGCCGCCCTCCGCCGCAAGGGGCGTACGCCACAGGTCCTCGCACCAGCACCCGCTCGTGAGGCAGATGGCCCGGGAACAGCTGGCGCCTCGCTACTTCCCCCTTGCGCGTGAATGAGGCCAACTTCGTGGTCCTCGTCTCGGCCATTTCGGCTACGAGCTCGTCCTCCTTGCCGAACTCTGGGGCTCCTTCCGCGTCAGTTCGAGCTGATTCAGCAGCGTTGCGCTACGCTCCGAGCGCGGGCCATAGCGATCACGGTTCAGCTTTTCGATCTGCAGCTGAGGTGAGCGATCAGCGCCCAGTCATCGGGCTGCTGGGCGCGAACGCTGCAAGTTCGGCGCTCGTCGCCAGCAACGCCGCCTGCAGGGCCTCAATATCCCCCGGCAGATTTTCGCGACTGTCAGATGCATCGATGGAATCACAAAAGCCGCGATTGGCGCGGTCTTTTTGCAATCCCTATGTGATTCTTGTGCAACCTATCCGGCCCTCTGTGGCCGCCAGCCGTGTCGAGGGTTACGCCAGTCGATCGCCTCCAGCAAATAGCCCATCTGCGCTGCGGCCAACGACACCCCGCCATCCACCGTCGCCGGCCAGACAAAGTGGCCACGGTCCAGCCGCTTGGCAAAGAGGGATAGTCCGCCCCCGTCGCGCCAAAGCGCCTTGATCAGTGCGCCGGCACGACCACGGAACACGAAGACGTCACCAGCAAAAGGATCTCGCCTCAGATGCTCCCGCACCAGCAATGCCAGACCGTGCATGCCTCTGCGCATGTTGGTGTGATCGGCTATGATCCAGATCCTCGCCCCTGCCGCGATCGGATCATCGCCGGTCCAGCAGATCCAGCACGCGAGGCAACGCCGTCTGTGGCATCCACAATCACAAGGCAGTCGTTGCCTACAACAATCTCTATGCGTCCGTTGCTGACCTCCTTAAAGCTGTCGACTGCACTGATCGCTTCTCCGGCATCTCATCGCCGGCACAAAGATGGCCGGCGATCTTCTTCTCCGCTCGCCTTGGTCCCAAACATCGCCACCAAGTCGGCAGCAGCGAGCGCGAGATGCCGTATGGCCGGCTGTTGCTGAGACCGGCCGTGTGGCCTGCAAACTCTCCAAAACGATCTTGGGCTTTCATCGTCAGTCCACCGCCGACGCCGGCCAGTCTCAACAATCTCAAATCGTTCAATCTGAGCAGTGCACTTATTGCTGTCCATAAGGGCTGTTACACAGCACTTGCCTTCAACCCGACAAGGCGGCCCGGAGGGAGACGGTTGAAGTGCCGGATCGGCCACACATTAGCAGCCCTCAGTAGCTTGCACCTACCAAGGTTGGCCGTGGGCTCAAACCAGCCCGGCCAGGTGACTGATCGCTGCTAGACTCAACAGGCAAAGATGAGCTGGGTTCTGTTGTACGGCAGCAATTTCATTGCCGCGCTTTCGACGATCGCCGTTGACGCAGAAGAGCTTGGCGCCAGGGCGCGCCACGTGCGTCTCGTTAGGCTTTAAAGCTGCATACCGGCTGCCGATCAGCGCAGAGTGTCGCTGCTTTTGAACGGCGGCACTTCTGTGCGATCGAGGGACAACCATCCCTACATCGTCGTGCGTCGCTGGAAATGGCCGGACCTACCGCCCTTAGCGAGGTGATGCATCTGAGAGCGGCATTCGATTAAGGATGCCCTAGAGCTCCTGTTGGACATCAGCATGAGTTTGATACCGACGATGACGAGCGAACTCGGTCTTGAGGGCGTGAAAGACGCTCCATATGTAGCCGCTCGTTCTCTGGGCCATCCGGGCTGCGGCGCGGTAATCAGGATAGAAGTGCGTGTTGCCGCATGTAGCGATTTTCCCGGTAGGCCTATTATCGTCTCATCTATTTTGCTCTCAGCAGGGGAGAGACGGAAGCCGCTCGCATCGCGAGCGCGCCGATGTCGCGCTCGGTCCTCGACCGAGCGCTTGCAAAGAACAGGTGATCGGGCGTGGTCAAGGCCGCACCGCCGAACGCGGTGGCGCAACGCGCCAGCTTTGAGCACGGTCGATCACCGGTCTACTTCACACCGCCGTTCCTTCATCCAGCAGCGGCGGGCTTTCCGGTCATGTGTCGATCACGTCGGTTTGTGCTGCGTTTTCCCGGAAGCTGAACAACAGTGCGCTTGCTTGCTCACTGCGACACGATCTGCGACGACGTTCGAGACTTCGGAGTATTTTGCTCGGGTAGAGCCCCGGGCATTCTGCCTGGAGCTTCCAAAGAAGTTAGCAGCCGGTTCGCCACGGCTCGGCTTCGAACCATTCGCACAGCTCTGGGGTAACCTTCATGAGTGGATCAGGGCGCCGTCGCTCACGATTCAGCTTTGTGATTGGCCGTTGGTCGGGTGGACCGCTCCTTCTTTCCGCGCGATCCGCAAGCTCGACAAAAACTGTTGGATCGGTGGCGCCGCAGTTGGATGGCTTGCTGGGGCGGCGGCAGTGAGACTGGCCAACTTCTCCTGCACGGCTCGGATATCGCGCAATCGACCGGATCTAGGCGGGCATATATTTCATTGATGCTGGCACGGGTGGCATCAGGTGTTCTTGCTTCGGCAACCAGCCGCCGATGTGGGTCGCGGGGGCGCATACGTTTTGTGGACGCGCGCTCCGTCGCGCTCCTTTCGTAGCAATTTGAACGATGGCTGAAAAAAGTTCACGAACAAGCGGGCCGAAGTGTAAAGCTGAGCCAGCAAAGCAGCCGCTTCAAGCCCCTCGAATCGACGGTAGCCGACCATACGTCGGACCACCGCGCCGTTCTTCTGCTCGACGAAGGCCTGATCGTTCTTGCGACAGGGACGACAGCGCGTGAGGACGAAGCTACCGCGCGCCGAAGGACCGCTGGGGCAACAAGATCGGCCTCGACGAACCCAGGAGCCGGATCTCCCCAATCCGCTGAAGTACGAATAGGGATGCTGCGTCGCAGAGCACTTGCCACAGGAGCGACGACGCGGCCGACCGCTTTGCTCACGAACGGATCGAAGTGTCCGGTCGATCGTCGCCGCACTCATCGACAATAATTTAGCCCGAATCTCTGACCCCAGGTCGATATGGCCGTGCCGCTCGATCATCGACGTCCAGCTCTTCGAATGACAGCGCCAACTGCTCGATTAGGCGCGAAGAATGCTGCGACCGCTGTCCGTAGATCTGATGCTTTAGCTTGGCGATCTGCAGCTTCTGCTGGACAACAAGCTCCTCGTCTTCCGACGCTTTCTCGCGGGCGACCGCGAGCTCAGTGACGATCTCCAAACCCTTCGCGCGCTCGACAGTCAGCACCTCCTTCAGGGCGGCAATGTCATCCGAAGCAGGCCGCGATCAGCATTAATGCGACGCAGTGAATCACAAATTGGACGCGATGTGACTCCCCAAAATGCAAAAAAGCTGCAGTAATCTGCTCAGCCTGCGGTCTGCGGCCGCCCCGGCGCGCGAAGCCGCAGACCGTCTCGCCAGAGTCCAAGGTCTCTTCGACCAGGCGAACCTTCTCGTCGTAAGTCCATCGCCGCCGACGGCTCGGGGCGCCCAGCACATTGACATGCATTTGCCACCTGATCTTGAAGCTAGACTTAAGTCCTCGGCCAGCCTCTAGAAGTACGCAAGACGGCCGCCGCCGGAGGAGTACGATGAGAGAGCGGACTCCGCCGTTGCATTTCTCCGTTCAGGCATACCCCAGGTCAGCCGACACGATCCGAAATTGTTGCTTATACGAGCCTTTCGGACAGCGGCCCCCTTTCCGGTCTTGAGCGAACTAAACTGCTCGCCGAGGCTCCTTCGGCAGCTACTTCACCTGAGGGGCTAGCGCGCGTAGGACGGCATCAGTGACAGCGCTTCCCAGCCGTACTACCGACCAGCGCAGTTTAAATCGGCTGCACCGACTCGCGACCGTGCTCGCTCCCATTCGTACGTGATAACATCACTACGGAGAGAGAGAGAGAGAGAGAGAGAGAGAGAGAGAGCGTGCGCATATGCACATACTCCGGCAATTCGTATGTCGCTGGCTGTCGCGGCGTTCGGAGGTCAGCCCGAGAATTCTGGCGATTTTGGTGCAGTCAACTGTCAGCATTAGTAATTGATCTCGATGGCAGACGCATGGCAAGAATCGTCGACGATACTTGGTCCGGGGCGGGAAAGGACAGCAGCAAAGAACTTCGATGCATAAATCACTATCCGTTCTCACCAAAGACCTTGGTATATGGACTGGTTCAGGACCTGAAGAAAAGCTGCCCCGCGCTCAGTTAGGCCCGACGATCGGCCTTTCGTTTTCCAATGAAGCGCATGATGGATTCACCGACGCTCGCCCAGCGCCTTGGCATCAAAGGCCTCTCGGTTTCGGGTGTGTCAATTGCCAGCTGTCTCGATTACCGCGATGCCAGCCACACGCAAGCCACCATATAGAGCTACCCATACTCATCACAGGTGTCGGCGAAAAGAATGTCGCATATCGGGCAAGGCGCCAATGGTGATGCTCGCTCTTGGCCGTCAGGTCAATAGTCGGCCGACGCTTCCACATTCTGGAAGTGGCCAACGACTTCAGCTACGAATGCGAGTCGCTCATCGCCGTTGCCTCACTGCCGTTCGTGCGATTCGTGCTCGATCTCATCGGCGATGAACACTTCCGACAAGAATGGCGGGTTCACCGACTGCTAGGTTTTTGGTACTGAAAAACCTGACATCGACTCAGGAAGGGCCCATCGTTGCCGCGCCCCTAAGCGAGTCAATCGGGTATAGAGCTGGAAATATGCTTGTGACCAGAGGAGACCTACGACCTGAGCAAGCGGTACGTCTTGGGCGGAACGGTGCTCGCGCTAATGGCGTCACCGGGTTACCGGCTGGTTTTCATCGCGATGCGTGAGCTCGTAGCTGATCGCAAGGTAGCATTTGTCTCGGCTTTCGGTTAGACCTTACAATGGTGTTTTGAGAGCCGCCCGCAACCGGTGTTTGTCGCGCGCCGCGATTCTGTAGGATTCTGTGCCGATCTATTACCCTGACATCCTGGAGCAGAAGACCGAGCCACGCATCTTCACGTACAGTGAGAAGGACGTGATGCTGTATGCGCTGGGGATCGGCATGGGCCGCGATCCAATGAATGAGCGCGAGTTATCGTTCGTATACGAAAAAGATATTAAGGTCGCGCCTACAGCTGCCACAGTGCTGGCTTCGGGCAACGGGCGTCCTACCGCGCCAGAGATGGAGCAGAAGCCAAACGTCCGGATCAGCCGCGTGAACTTGCTGATGTCAGTGCATGGCGAGCAGAAGCTCGAGTTGCACAAGCCGCTGCCGCCATCGGGCACGTTCACGGCCACTAACCGCGCGATCGGCGCCTACGACAAAGGAAAGGACAAGGGTGCGGTCGTCGTCGAGGAGACCGTATGGATCGACGACAAGGGCGAGAAGATTGCTACCCTCACCGCCTCCACCTTCGCTCGCGGCGACGGCGGCTTTGGCGGGCCGTCGGCGGGCGCACCCGAACCTCACCTTGTCCCCAGGCGCAAGCCGGACTTGTCGGTCTCGTTTGACACCAGGCCAGACCAGGCCCTGCTGTATCGGTTGAACGGCGATCTCAATCCGCTTCATTCCGATCCAGACTTGGCCAAACGGGCCGGCTTCTCGCGGCCAATCCTACATGGCCTCTGCACCTTCGGGATCGCCTGCCGGGCGGTTCTGCAGGAGTTCTGCGACTATGATCCTACCATGATCCTGAGTCACCAAGCGCGCTTCTCGGCACCCGTGTTCCCTGGCGAACGGATCATTGTCGATCTGTGGCGAGACGGCAACGTAATCTCATTCGAGGCCCGCGTGATCGATCGCGGGACGACGGTGATCAAGAATGGCAAGGCTATGTTGCGCGCCTCGTACGAGCGCTTCCCTGCTGGGCATGGCTAGGACGATTGTTCGCCTGCACGGGCGAAGGACTTGCCCCGGACGAGGATCGCAGAGGTTCCGGCGCACTTTTCCCGCCTCATCCCGAAGCGGCTCGGCAACAAACTCGACAGTCCGCGGAAGCTTATAACGGACGAGCCGCTCGCCCAGATGCGCCAGAAGCATCTCCGCAGATAGACCAGGACGAGCCTGAACTATGGCGTGAACGTAGGGGCCCATGCCCTCATGCGGCGGACCGATCACGGCGCTCGAGATCGCCAAGGGATGCTCGTCGATGGCGGCTTCGACTTGGGCTGGGTAGACATTGGCCGCCCACGAGGATCATGTCGGTGCGACCATCAGCGAGGTACAGATAGCCGTCCTTATCGAAGTGACCGGTGTCCCCGACACTTTCCCATCCGCCGGTCAGCGTTTGGACCCGGGCAGGCGTACGCTCGCGCTGCCCCGTCAGTCTCGCGCCGACCAGCGCCTCCGCGTCCGGGATCACGGTGGCCAGCGTGTGACCGTCATCGGGATTGCCGGGCAGCGCCTTCACATGGGTGACGAACTGGCATGCCTTCGCGCGGCTGATCGTGGTTGCAACGGAGGCTTTGACGCCGAACTCGTAAAGCCAATGGGCGTTGCCCATGCCGATGCATTCGACCTCCGGCGCGTGCAGGGAATAGACCTTCGGCCTGCGTTGACTCTGTTGCTGCTCGCGCACGCGCAGCGCCAGCAGCTTTGCGAATGGCGCTTAGCGGCCGAGACAGGTCCGCAGCGTCTTGAGCGCCCGTTTGGCACGCTTGAACTGCTTGGATGGCATAGCGCTGGTGCTGGATCAGGGCGTACTTGCCCACCCGCGCATAGGATCGACGCAAGCTCACCGATGGCTTATGATTGCCGCTCATCCCGCGCGCCAATCCTCTCTGCTTGTCCCGACGCGGCGGCTCCCGGCCTGCGTTCAGGGCAGTATTTTTCTACTCGACATACCTACTAGACGGATCATCAAGTACGTCTCGAGCTGCTCTGAGCCGATCGCCAGATCATCGTGGAGGCAGCAATCTGGGCATTCTTCACGACCTGTGTGGCTGTAGTGGGTCGGTGGTAGGGCTGCTCTACTTTGCGTTCGCAGGGTACTCGCGTTGTGTCGGCGAGAAGTCCCCTTATAGCCAGCGCTTCTCCTCACGGTCATAAGTGCCCGCAAGCGGGTCACTAAGCGCCATCAGCTTGCCTTTGAGCACCTTATTGCTAGACGTAGTTCTAGGAAGCGCCGAAATGAAGCTAATGTACCGCGGTACCTTGAACACAGCAAGGTACGTACCAGCATGCTCGAGAATGCGCTGTACGACGAGATTGTCTGGCCTGATGCCTTCCCTTAACTCGACGTAAATCTTCACCTCCTCGCCGCGTTTCACATCGCGAACCGGCACGGCGGCTACATCTGAAATCTCGGGAATCTCGCGGATCACTGCCTCCACCTCTCGTGCAGCGATGTTCTCGCTCGAACGGCGAATCATGTCTTTAGTGCGGCCCACCAGCCAATGGAAGCCGAGTTTGTCGCAACGCATCAGATCACCGGTCTTGAACCACTCGCCCTCAAACGCTGCGGCATTCGCGTCCGGCTTTTTCCAGTATCCCTTAAAGACTCCGCGCCCTCTCACCCACAGCTCGCCGACCTCGCCCAGCGGCGTCGGTCTGCCATGCTCATTCATCAGCTTCAGTTCGCGGAAGGGTGCGCGAATCCCTATAGAACCCGAGTCGGCCAGCTCGTCAAATTCATTCGACATTCGGGTACCGAAGCCGATCTCCGTCATCCCGTAAGCTTCCTGCGTAGGCACTCGAAATCGTTTCCGGAACTGGCGTACCGTATCAGGTCCCCAGCCCCAATTCAGAATCTGCTTAAGGCATGTCGTCCCGTCTTCGTTGGTGGCCTCGGCCTCGCGCGCCATCAGCTCGGGACACTGGCACCACTCAATGCGGTGCTGCTTGAGCCAGCCCATGAAGCGAGACGAACTAAGTTGCGGGGCTAGGTAGTGCGTGCCACCATGTCGATATGACTGTAGAAGATGCCATGGCCCATCGACATAGAAGAAAGGTTGGGCAGAGAGATATCGTTTGTACGACAGCTGGTCCCAACTCGCCGCCTGATACGAGAACACGCCCCAGTAGTCATGCGTCAACATGCAGCCCTTAGGAAAGCCTGTGGTCCCCGAGGTATACTGGATGGTTAACAGATCGTCGGGACGGATATCCTCCGTCACCAAAGTGTCGGCCACGCCTTTGAGCAATTTGTCGAGGGTAGTCGCTCCGCCTTCGGAAGTCTGCCCCACAACAATCACTTGCTCGATCGCGAGATCTTGTGGCCACACGTTGATTGCGGTTAACAAGGGCCACGCAGATTCGTCTACGACAACGAACTTTGCCTGCGCATCGCTAAGGACGTATTCTATCTCTCTCGGCGTGTAGCGAATGTTGATCGGAACGATTACCGCGCCGAGCTTCGCGATTGCGAACCACAGGATCGGAAATTCGAGTCGATTGGGCAGTATTACGCCAATGCGATCGCCCCTGCTTACGCCGAATGCGCGCAAGGCATGTGCATACTTGTTGGATAGTTCGTCCATCTCGGAGTAGGTCGCACTCTGACCGCGGTCGAATACGTTGATTGCGATCGTTGAACCGTGTGTTCTTGCCTGACTCGAAACCAGCTGACCGACGGTGATCGTCTCATATGCAGATTCCAGAATCTCGACTTTGCGCATCATAGTTGCGACCCGCTCTTGCAGCTGGGGTTGGCTCAATCTCTTGGGAGTCATCATTGTACCTTCGCTTTTGGAAGGAGATGCAAGTCTGGCAGCAAGCACAAAGTTGCATAGCTCGGCGACATTCGGCGTAGCACGTCCGCCATTTACACCGGCCCACCAGCATGCGAGTGACGGAGACGATTTGCTGGTCACCGCTCTTTAGCTAAGCTGGCAATGTGCGGCTCCTAATTTGTTAATAGAAAGGACGGCGGGACTGGAGGACGACATGTCGGACACGTCATTGCTCATTTGCTGTATATAAAGCAGCGGGACCTCGACGGATTGACGAAACTCACCACCATTGCGCCTTTCTCGCATCGCCATAAGATTAGTTCAGTAATCACCTGATATCTTATCGACGAAGATCGGGACACTACCTTCTCTGGTAAGGGATATCGTTGTCCCTATCTGACAGGCAGCGCATTGCGTTCTGGAGACGAACTAATCGAGCTTGCCGATGAGGGTAACTGTGCCCGTGCTTGCTACGCCGGGGGCAGCAGCGTTCAGGACAAGTCAAGGCGGGTCGGGTCCATTTGTTATCGCGCGGGCCCAGGGAATATTCGAAGTTTTGCAAGAGATTTCTGTGAAAATGGAAGTTAAGTTCTTGAGACATCGTATCTTTCGCATCGACGACATGGTGGACAAGTCTGCTTCGCCGAACGGACCGATCAACCCGCGAATTGGGCCTGCAAGCGCGGGACTTGGGGACGAAAGTTTGGCCCGAGCGATCATCAGCAGCGCCGTGATATCGATCATCGGTCGCCGCGCGCTTGGGCGAGATCGGCGAACAGGCGGGTGTTAGCTTGTAGAGGACACGGAAAAGCCGTGGCGACAGCCTTTGTTGCCGAGCGCAGGCCAGCCAGGACTTGCCGGTGCCGGTTGGGGCCGAACCGCCGCGTCCGCGGAACACGAAGACATCTCCGGCGAACGGATCACGACCAAGGCTTTCCTGCACCAATAATGACAAACCCTGCACGCCCTTGCGTATCTCGGTGTAGCCGGTGGCAATCCAGATCCGTGCGTTCGACGAGATCGGGATCATCGACGCTCCAGAACCTGCAGCACCCGCGCCAGCGCCGCCGTTGCCGTCGACAATCACTGGACCGTCCCTGCCAATCACGATCACCATCTGCCCGCTCGCCGGTGTAGCAGCAACCGCCGGCTCGACGTCAGCGGCAAGGACGATCCGCGCAAGACAGATTGCTCGCTTTTTGGGGGCTCTCGGTTCGGGCTCGAACGTGCGACGTCATCTTATCAGCAACGAACGTGGTATGCCATGGCGCTGTGCCGTCGACAATATAGCGCGCGGCTGCTTCAAAGCTCTCGGTCACGATCGATAGCTTCTCGTGATCCGTCCCGCGCCGACGACGACCAGTCTCGACCCCCTCAAGGCGTTGAAGCTGAGTGATCGCGCTTGTGGCTGTCAATAAGGACTGTTACGCACCGATAGACCAATCGAACAAGGCGGCCCCCGGAGCGAGACGGAGCTGTCCGGAAAGCGTTTCGAAACTATTGATACGGCGAAGAGGTGGGCCGCACGATTTGGCCGAGGACCTGCTCCGTTCTCAGCACTCGCGCCGGCGCCAATCGCATCCTTTAGAGGCGTTAATAGCGGCTTGGATGCGAAATGATTAAATTGTCACGTCGTGCTTGAGCCGCAGCTGTGTCGCGGTACTCCATCGCGGTTTGAAGTGGACCCCGGAAATAGGACCAATCGTTGAAGGTGTGAAGCGTCCTGCCCTATCTCAACCGATGGAGTACGGATATGACCAAATCACGCAAGAAGTTTGATGCCGCATTCAAGGCCAAAGTTGCCCTGGAGGAACTGCGCGAGTTAGCGACGGTGCCGGAGCTGGCGAAGCGGCACGGCGTTCACCCGAACCAGATTTATGGCTGGAAGAAGCAGGTTCTCGATAATGTGACGAGCCTTTTCGCGCGCGGCGCGAGCGCCTTGGGGATGGCGAGGAGGAGCATGAGCGCGAGACGACGAAGCTCTATACCAAGATTGGCCAGTTGACGGTTGAAAGGGATTTCTTGGCCACGAGGCCCGGGCGATGAGTGTCCCCGAGCGCAGGGCGATGGTCGAGCGGCCAAGCGAGAGTTTGTCGGTTCGCCGGCGATGTGCGCTGCTGAATCTGGCGCGTTCGGGCGTCTATTGCCTCGGGCCGGTCACCGGCGCCGACGATCTGGCTTTGATGCGGCGGATCGACGAGTTGCATCTGAACTGGCCATTTTACGGCTCGCGGCGAATGATGTTCGAACTCAACCAGCAGGCCACGGCATCAACCGCAAGCGCGTGCAAAGGCTGATGCGCGTGATGGGGATCGAGGCGCTGGTTCCGCGCCCCGGCACCAGCAAAGCCGCGCCCGGCCACAAGATCTATCCTATCTGCAGCGCGGGGTCAGCATCACCGAGCCCAATCATGTCTGGGCCATGACATCACCTATATTCCGATGGCGCAGGGCTTTCTGTATCTGGTGGCGATCATCGACTGGGCCAGCCGGGCGGTTCTGGCGTGGCGCTTGTCAAACACGATGGATACGGGCTTTTGCATCGCGGCGCTCGACGAAGCGCTGGCGCGGCACGCCAAAAATATCAAGGCGCGCAGTTCACCAGCGCCGTCCTCACCGGTAGGCTCGAGGCCGCAGGCATCGCGATTTCGATGGACGGACGCGGTCGTTTCATGGGCAACATTTTCATCGAACGGTTGTGGCGCTCAATCAAATATGAAGAGGTGCATCTGAACGCCTATGCTGACGGGCGCGAAGCGAAACGGCATCGGATTATGGATGAACTTTTACAATCATCACCGCCCACACCAGGCGATGAACAACCGGTTTCCCATGGCGGCATGGCGCGCCGGCACGGACAGGATCGAGGCGCGAAGACTGTGGATATGCCGCTTCGCCTGGACAACGCAAACGCGTTGCCCACATACCCACAGCAGACGCAAAAGCAGCGAGAGGAAGCTGCTTGATTTAAAGGATAAAGGCAGGCGCGATCACACCTTAACTTCGCGGATCCCTGGTCCCAGCTCCGGGGTCCACTTCAGTTGACTCGAAAGACATCGAGTGGCCAAAAATGCGAATCTTTTTGATCTGAGCTCGTGGGTCAGGACATGAGGGAACGGTGCTCTGAAGACCTGCCTGGCTCAACAGCTGACGCCGGTGTTTCACCACACGAAACCAGTAAACCGATAGACGGGAGAGGGAACGAGGGCAGATCGGCCGCGACGTCGCCAAAGAGCATTACTGCAAACCGATGTTGAGTCCGGGAGGAAGACGCTATCTTGCCACGTCAGGCATGTCCGCTTCACTGCCGTCATGTTAGAACTCTGACACCTGAACACATTCCGACAACAAGCTGTTGTTTCGGGCTTGTTTCCTCGCTGAAAAAGCCACGTAATGCATTCCGCGGGTGGCACACCGATTGCTGCGAGGAGGAGGCGGTCGACCGCGCTAGCTCCGTTGGTTAGGAGAAGTTGAGATGATTTCTGAAGTGTTCACCTGCGCAGCCAGCGGGGTAGAGCGTGGTGCACATTTACCGGCGACTCCGGAACAGATAGGCGAATCGGCGATTGAGGCGACAAGAGCAGGAGCCGCAGTCGGGCACATTCAGGTGCGTGATGATGATGCTACCAGGCGGTGCTCGCGCAATCCGGCGTTATATCGGGAAAGGCGCACGCGCAGCTCGCATCTGAACCCGGTGATTAACCTCACGCTGGCATGCGTGGCGAGTTCGCGCTGGGCGAGGTTAGTTCACCTCTGTCTGAGCGATCCTTCGACGGTCAATTCGGCTTTATCGGTTGGGTCGGATGCAGCTCCCGGAGGTGGCGCTTGCGCCTTTCCCAGGTACGGGCTTGAGGACAACCTTTATATCTACCCGGGCCGGCTGGAGTGCGCGAGAAGCTCGCGCTCAGTTCACGCCTGAGTGTTGAAAAATCTAACGTTGGAGAGTTTAAAGTCCATGGCAGAGAGTTCAAAGTTAATGTCAGACAGGCAACCGCGCGCGGTAGGGTTATTGGGAGGCGGCGTTATCGGCGGCGGCTGGGCCGCGCGGTTTATGCTCAACGGAGTGGACGTGCGGCTGTATGGCCCGTCGGTCGGTGCTGTCGAGCGCGTGCAGAAGATTCTGCTCAAGGCACGACGGGCATATCGACGCCTCACGGAGGTCCCGCTGCCGGCGGAAGGATCGCTAACAGTAGTGGAGTCGGTCGCGGAAGCCGTGCGCGACGTAGAACTCGTCCAGGAGTCCGCGCCGGAGCGCCTGGACCTGAAGCGGCAATTGCTTGCGACCGCTAGCCGGGCGGCTGCGCCAGAAACCTTGATCTGCTCCTCGACATCCGGGCTTGGACCGACGTTGCTGCAGGCCGAGATTGAGCATCCCGAGCGCCTGCTCGTTGCGCACCCATTCAACCCGGTCTACCTGATGCCGCTAGTCGAACTGTGCGCAGGACAGCGCACACAGCCTGAATCAGTGACTCGGGCTGCTGAGATCTACCGGACAGCTGGGATGCACCCGCTCGTGGTGCGCAAAGAGGTGGACGGGTTTATCGCAAATCGGATGCAGGAGGCGATGTGGCGAGAGGCGCTGTGGCTGGTTCACGATGGTGTGGCCACCATACAAGAGGTCGATGATGCGGTCCGTTACTCCTTCGGATTGCGGCGGGCTGTCCTCGGCCCCTTCCGGATTGGCGGCGGTTCGGCCGGAATGCGCCGCTACATGGAGCAATGGGGACCCATGCTGAAGTGCCCCTGGACGAAGCTCACTGCGGTGCCTGAGCTCACCGACGAGTTCTTGGACAAGCTCGCCGTGCAATCAGAATTCCAGGCGAAAACCGAAAATCTGACCCTAGCCGAGCTCGAACAGAAGCGCGACGACTGCCTCGTGGCCGTACTGCAGGGCTTGCGCGCTCAAGCCTACGGCGCGGGTGAGACGCTCGCGCGTTGGGAACAGCGATTGCGCGACCGCGCTCGTGCCGGTCAGTAGGGGCACTGCAAGGGCCAAAGCGAAGTCGTCGCGGTGGCTGCAGTTGCGCCGGAGCTTCGGCCAGCGCGTCGCGCCAAGCGCCTGATCGCCCACGCATCCTACGATCCGCATCAGCGAGCACGCCAAGCGCGGTAGAGGGACTCCTCAAGTTCATGTTGGACAGCCTTCGGCCAACACTAGCCTTTAAAGCGACAGGCTGAGCGCTACCCCCTGGCACGCGTATAGCGCAACAATCTGCATGGGAAGCCGCATTGTGTCGCCAGAAATGTTCCTGAATGCTGAGTTGTTGCTCCACGTAAATTGCTCCTCAATCAAGGGAGCGCAGGGACAACAATGAGGCGATTGAGTATGGCGACGCGTAAGGAACTGAACTTTGCTTTGGCGCGGCGCCACAGGATGCCGAGCCGCACCGAAAAGGGCCGCATCCTCGGCGAGTTCGTTGCGATCACGCGCTTCCATCGGAAGCATGCGATGCGGTTGCTGCGCTGCGACTCTGAGGGCCAGACCGAGCGTCGCCGCAATCGTCCGCGGATCTACCAAGACACGAAGAGAAATGCGCTGGCAAGCGTCTGAAGCCTCGGCTGCCGATCTTGATTGAATCGATCGAGCGGCACGGCCATATCGACCTCGGGTGAGAGATTCTGGCTGAATTATTGCCGGTGAGTGCGGCGACGATCGACCGGGCATTGCAATGCGTTCGTGAGCAAAGCGGTCGATCCCGTCGTCGCTCTGTAGCAAGTGCTCTGCCACGCAGCATCCCTAGTGTACTTCAGCCGGATTGGGGAGATGCGGCGCCCGGGTTCGTCGAGGCCGATCTTGTTGCCCACAGCGGTCCTTCCCGCGACAGTTTCGTCCACACGCTCGTTCTCACGGACATCGCGACCGGCTGAACGGAATGCGTGCCACTTCTGGCGCGCAAACAGAAGCTGTTGAGCACGGTTCTGACCGAACTTCGTAAACAGCTAACGGTTTGCGCTCCTGAATCTGGACACCGACTACGACTCTGCGTTCATGAATGAGACCTTCAAGGTATTGCGAACAGGCTGATATCGTCTTCACGCGTCGCCCCTATCGCAGGAACAGGCCCTTGTCGAGCAGAAGAACGGCGCCGTGGTCTGACGAATGGTCGGCTACCGTCGATTCGAGGGGCTCGAAGCGGCTGCTTTGCTGTCGCAGCTTTGCCGTTCGGCCCGCTTGTTCGTGAATATTTTCCACCGTCGTTTAGATTGATACGAATGGAGCGCGGCGGAGCACGTGTCCACAAAACGTATAGCGCCCCCGCGACGCCACATCAGCGGCTGATTGCCGAAGCAAGAACACCCAATACCTGCGCGGCTAAAAGGCATCCAGCCCATTGTGCGTCACCCACCACATGTTAGAATAAGAGGAGCCGGAAGCCCGTCAGGCAGGGTCGCCCCACTGCACGTCGTGCACGACAGACTCGGGAACGAGCTGCTTTCCTTTCCACTCGCCTTCGGACCTCATCAGATCGCGATGTCGAGCGATGTCGATGCTGATCGGTCGCCAGCGATAACTGGCAACTGAGCTCGATCGGCTTGAGGTAGTCAGCCTATAGGCGTTCATGCAACATTTGCCCGTCAACGCGCGCCATCACCCAAACCGTGAGTTCTGCCTTGACGGGTATGGTACGTGTTGATGGGAAAGATCGCGCTTGTGCGACAGCGAAGATCCCAGTTGCGGAAACTCGAAGAAGTTATCCCTACGGAACATTCCGGGACGGCGGTGCGCCGCGCATCGCGTCAAGATTGCGCGGATCGGACGCGCCGCGCCCGGATCAGCACTGCCCATTGATTCGAACGCCCCTATCATTTAGCGACCCCTCTCTGCACATTGCCAGTAATTGCGATGATTGAGATTTCGGATGCCTTCAATTACCGATATATACCCGGACGCCCGTCAGAGGAGCGAGTGCTTGCTCTCCGTAGCTGCAGTCGACTCGAGCTGTCGCCCCGGAGTACTTAGTACGCGTCTCATGTCTCCGAACCGGACGCCGAGGTAATGAGCGCAAGTATATCGATTCACGACATTTGCGGCGCCTGCCGACTGAAAAGCTCCACGGGTGGGCGCCGTTGCGCCGAGTTGACATTAGGAGGTGTACAAATGCGGGCACCTACCGATGTTGGGCGTACGCTCGTCAACGGGCTCACGTGATCGAGCGGCAGGAGACCCGCCAGAGGGAAGTTTGTGGGGTTGTGGTGCTTCGCTGAATGCCGGCGCTGAATGGATCCCTGTTCCAGTGGTATTGTTTTGGCGCAATTGAGTCGCGTCTCATGGATTCGCGACTATGTAATCTTGGCGGGACAGCCGACTGAGTTCGCCGCGCTTCAGCCGCACAGCCGAGAACTGGAATTGTCCTATCTGCGTCGGATTCGCGACGCCGAGGTCACGAACCCGACAAGTCGCAGCGACTATTCCTAGCGGGCAATCTGGCAGCTACGCGTTTCTCACTCTTGTTAAGGAAGTCCCACCTTTTTTCCAGTGGCACGCCAGTTGCTGGGACAGCCTGGCAAACGCAGTATGGAGATCGACATATGAAACTCGCTTCCGGGTACAAGGCTTTTTGGGACGCCGCCCACAAGAACTACCCCGATCAAATGAGGCCAGGCGGGCTTATTGACATGAATTGGGAGGGCGTCTATGGCGGGATGTTTGACGCAATAGGCAACGTCCTAAGTGCTGATCATTCTGATCGGTTTGCAAAGCCATCCAATCGGCCATGGACCTCATCTATTTTTCCATGGATTGCTGATAATCGCTCCACAAAGATCGGAGCCTTGGGGAAGACCTATAGGGGCCTGATACTCCTCAAGACACCTTTTGATCTGGCTCTGTATCCAAGGCTCATTTGGGAGCTTCAACCGAGAACAATTCTAGAGCTCGGTTCATATCAAGGTGGTAGCGCACTGTGGTTTGCTGACAATATGTCCGTGCTTTGTGAGAACCCTGGTGAAGTTCACTCCTTTGATTTGCACACCAAATGCGTCCATGAGACTGCACGAACGCATCCACTGCTTACTTTTCATCAAGCTGACCTTTCTAACGTCGCCAACTTAGACAAGAGCTTGCTAATGAGGCTACCTCATCCTTGGCTTGTGATCGACGATGCGCACGTGCAAATATTCTCGGTGTTTTCTTACCTGAACAAGTTTCTGACGTCAGGAGATTACTACGTAATCGAGGACAATCCTGCGCAGGCAGATAAGGAAATCATCGATGGATTCCAGCTGATCGAGCAATCAGGATTCTTAATCGACACGTATTACACCGACGCGTTTGGGACCAACGTTACTTGCGCTCCAAACGCCTGGCTTCGAAAATCGTAAGCCTGGATCCATCGAGTGCTGGGCTAGGGGCCGCCTAAGTGAATGTCTGCTCTTTGATCCGGAAGTTCTTTGATCTTCCAGCAAAAAAGTGGACCGGTTTAGGCGGCTCTTAGCTCGATCGTGATCGGGGCGATATATATCCGATGGCGGAATGGAACCGGCGTCGATTGTACAAGCGTTCGAGACGTCGAGGATACCGCGCTGGGCCTCGGCGCGGGTTTGTTACTGGCGATGATGAATGAGCCCGGTCCAGAGAGTGTGGAAGAAGTGTCCATCCGGGCATTGTCGCGGGCCGCCTTGCGGCTTATCGATCCGTCCATGATTGCAAGGGCCGCGCGATAGTCTTGTGAGGGATACTAGGGCGTTTTCAAACGCTGGTCCCAACACCAGTTGTTTCACTCATGACAGCAGATCGTCAAGCGCGTCCGCCGGCGTTTTCCCGCCTAGAGCGCTAGCCCATCCGACAGAATCGTTCAGGATTCACAATCAGCGTTTTGGTGAGGCAAGTGTTTAGAACCCCGTCCGTCGTGATCGACGTGAGAGACAACTACTTCCCGGCCGCACTTCTGTTTGGCTCCATTAAAGAAATAGCGTGCAGAGTGATGGTACTTTTAGCAGACACGTTATTCGAGTCGGAACGTCTTCAAGTACAACGTGCTTGATTGCAGTGGGCCGCAAGACTCCGTGATCGAGTTGGCTAAGGAGGTACAGGTAGTCCGCTGCAAAGTCATTGGCGAGCGCGATTGATCTGACGCTTGCGCGCCCAAGCACCGCAGTTCCAAGTAAAGGTAGCCGCCATTGATCGCGTCCCCGTTCTCCTCCAAAACTGTCATTACGGCTCCAAACTCGGCCCCTGAGGTCGGAGACAGGCCAGCGCCGTCGCGCTAGGTGCTCTCCTGAGTAGGACACTCCTTTTGGGAAACTAGGACGCGTTGGGACTGCACTCGGAACACGTCACATCACTCTTTCAAGCGATCACGGTGGTGGCCGTGCAGCAGGCCGTTAATGAAGCCGTATTGCCGGTCCATCGATGACCCATAGCAAATGAGCATGCGCAAGCTTAGTGAGCACAGGTGTCGGTTCTTACCAACAGTCTCGCGAAATTCCCGACTGTGCAACTCCTTCGCGCATCCGTCATGCGCGCGCTAACCATTAGCTGATTTACGATTGTCGCAATCGGCTGCTCGCTGCAGCGTCAGTCAATCGTTCACAGCGGATTGAGCAGAGCTGAATTTGATGCCGCGCGGACAGAAAGCTTAGTTCGGGGATCTGTAATGGGCGCAGCCAGGAAGCAATCCGTGACATTAGATACGGGAATGTTCGAGGGCGTCCCGGTCCTACGTCGCAAGTGGCAGGCTGCACTCAAGCACTCAAGCCCGGCCAAACTCTCCCCCGCTACGAAGATGTGCTGCTGGGCAGCCTCGGGCGACTCGCCGATCACATGGTGCTGTTCAAGTGTGAGAACGACGTATTCGCCGTTCGCGGACGGGTCGCTATGCGCAGGAATGGCTGGGCGATGAGCGTTGGGACATTCCGATGGACGCGCTGCGCCCGGATTGCGCAACTGTCCTCAGCGAGGCAGTCTGGAACGCGATTACGAACAACGGCACCTATCTCGGCGCCACTCATTGCGTGCGCAACGGCATGGTGCGTACGTATGACGTCCTCGCGCTGCCGACCTTCGCGCGTTGGGGCGGCACGCTGGTCGGCGTCTACATCAACGAGCGTGGCGCGGAATACAATCTACTCGATGCGATCTTTTCCACGACCGAGACGGCGTAATCTCGCTCTCGATTCGCGATGCGACGGGCCAGCCGGTCGATTTTCAGGCCGTGCACCAATCAGGCAGCGGTGAGACTCCTCAACTTGGCAGAGCGAAGCCTGCTGCGGCAGCATCTGAGCAACGGAGGCCATCTGCTCAGTTCGCACGCGGTCGTAGGGCGGTTGCGGGCTATGGTTAAGGACGACCAGGGTGACCAGTTCGAGATCGACAGCGATGATCGCAGCCTTCGGTTGGCAATTACCGCCGTCGGCGGGATCCTTTCCCTGGTCATTTCCGACGTCACGTCCTTAAAGCGCCGAGACGCTTCGTTCAGACTGCTGTTCGACTCCAATCCGATGCCGATGTGGGCGTTGGACTGCGAGACGATGGCCTTTGTGAAGGTCAACGACGCGGCGGTGCAGCACTACGGTTACGCTTGCGAGACCTTCCTGCGGATGAAAGTTCGCGAGATCTGGCCAAGGGAGGAGTGGCTCAACTATACGCAGGCGCTGCGGGACGTTGGCGATACCTACCAGTCCGAACATCACTGGCGTCACGTGAAAGCCGACGGCACCGAGATTTGTGTGCTCACCTTCGGGCGACGCATCATGCTGGAAGGGCGCGAAGGCTACCTGGCCGCGGTGGTCGACATCACCGAACGGCGTAAGGCGGAGGCCCGCATCGCCCATATGGCGCTCCACGATGGATTGACTAACCTCCCCAACCGCGCGCTCCACCAGGAGCGGCTAGGCGAGGCGCTCGAAACTGGCAATGCAGCCGGCAAGCGCGTCGCGGTGTTGTGCATCGACCTTGACATTTTCAAGAACGTCAACGACTCCTTCGGCCATCCCATGGGCGATTGCCTGATCAAGCAGGTCGCCGACCGGCTGCGGTCCTGTGTAGCCACCAACGATCTGGCGGCACGCCTCGGTGGCGATGAATTTGGAATCATCCTGGCCGATGATACCTCGCCGAAGCAGGCGAGCGATTTCGCCGCCGGGCCGATCAGTATGTTGAGTGAGCCTTATGAGATCGACGGCAATCAGGTGGTGATTGGCGCCTCGGTCGGTTGCACTTTCGCCTGGCGATGACACGAGTAGCGAGGAACTGATGCGCAACGCCGACATGGCGCTCTATCGCGCCAAACAGGATGGCCGCGGCACGCAGCGTTTCTTCGAGCGCGAGATGGATCACCCAGTGCAGCGGCGCCGCGAGCTGGAGCTCGACCTGCGCCGCGCTTATGCCAATGGAGAATTCGAGCTGCACTACCAGCCGCTAGTCGACGTCGCGCTTGACAAGATCTCAGGTTTTGAGGCGCTCCTGCGCTGGCACCATCCGGCGAAGGGCATGATCTCGCCGGCGGAGTTCATTCCGGTGGCGGAAGATATCGGACTGATCGTCTCGCTCGGCGAGTGGG
>NZ_JBVVPP010000071.1:0-34548 GCF_055811315.1 Bradyrhizobium sp. MI1.4
CGCTGCCGCGTCCACCGCAAGCCCGGCTCGCGAACATGACGACCACAAGATCGCCCCTCAAGGATGAGCCGGGATGCACGACACATACGTAGTTTCCGAATTTCGGTAAAGCGGAATATTTTTGTGAGAGCGGATTGACACGGGGGCGACACAGGCGCGGTCCCGTAGCCCGGATGAAGCGAAGCGTGATCCGGGAAGGTGCCGGACGCAGCGCGAGCAGCCCCCGGATCACGCTTCCGCTCCATCCGGGCACCGGGGCTTCGCCGCCCTATATCATCTGCCTTGCGCAAAAAAACACCCGGCGGTTTCCCGCCGGGTGTTCGTTCATGTGTTTCGATAGATTTTACCAGTTGCGCTGAGCGCGGAGGATCATGGCGACCGAGTCCTGATCCTTCAGCTCGTAGGCCGCGGTTGGCTTGGCGGTCGCGACGCTCGGGGAGGCGCCAACCGTACCAGAATACTTCTGGTCGAGATGGGTCCAGGACACGTCCGCCGAGAAGGTCAGGTTCTTGACCGGGGTCCACCGGGTGACGACACCTAGCTGGCCGATCGCGAAGTCAGGGTTGCAACCCGTCACACCTGCCAGGGCTCCGAACACACCGGCGCCGCCGCCGGCGCCGCAGATGGTGGTCTTGGCCAGCGTGCCGAACTGGGCCTGAGCGTAAGCACCGTACAGCGAGGAGTTCCAGTTGGGATCCCAGTTGTGGGTGTAAGCGCCACGGAAGCCCCACGTCTTGACGGTTTCCTGCGAGCTACCGGTCACGTACACCGTGTCAGGAGCATTGGCGAAGCCAACGCTCTGGTAGGCAACACCCGAGCTACCGAACAGCGAGTAGCTGCTGCCCGACAGGTTCTGGAAGTTGTAGCGGGTCGCGCCGTCGGTGTAGACGCCCTGGATGTTGATCGTGTCACCCGCGCCGGTCGGGATGTTCTTGATCGACAAAGCGAGCTGAACCGCCCAACCCCATTTGTCGTCGGGATGGCCGGTGGCTTCGGTCGCGCCGTAATAGGCGACATGGTTGTCATGCGCAGCCACTGACGCCTGGAAGAGACCCCAGGCCTGATCGACACGCACCTGACCGACGAGGTTCGGCGAACGCGAGCCGCCGAGGGCGTTGGTGCCGTATGAGCCGCCGATGATGCCACCTGCGGTCGCGCCGGTCATGTTGAGGTTGCCGGCCTGATAGTAGGCCGTCGCATCTTCAGCGGAGAACGATGCCGTGACGCCCTGGCCGAAGTCGGCGGTGTAGGTGAACTGGGTGACGCCGGTAACGGTGCCGCTGCCGCCGACGAGGTTGTCGGTGATGTTGCCGGGATAGTTGGTCCAGGGCGCGTCGAACTGCGACACGGCCTTACCCATCGTGAAGCCGGCGAACTGGATGAAGGCGTAGTATACGCCGAGCGCACCGGCCGAGGTATTGCCGTCGGTCCCATTGACGTTGCCGCTACCCGAACCGACGAGGCCTGTGCCCGCAGCGTTGAGACCGAGCGTACCGCTGTACTGGGTGCCACCCGTTGCCGAACCGGTGCCCGAATAGTTGCCGGTCGTCCAGGTAAAGACGCCGTCGAAGAACGTGCGGACCACGCCGTATTCGGTCGCGGTGCGGGTGTCGATGTTGAGGTCTTCACGAGCGCGGAAGGTGTAGTAGTTCATCAGGCGGTTGCGTGCACCGGCAACACCGCTCTGGTTCGGGTTGAAGTCCGAATTGGTATTGAGGTTCGCATCGGCACGCAGGTAACCACCCAGCTTGATGCAGGTGTCGGTGCCGGGGATGTAGTAGAAACCGGCGCCGTACAGCGAGCAGATCTTCACGTATTCGAACGCCTTGGCCTTCACGGGAAGATCGGCAGCGAACGCCCCGGAGGCGGCCATCAGGCCGGCAGCCGAGCCGAGAAAGAGTGTCTTCGTCAACTTCATCAGTAAACCTCCAGGTCGGTTCAGGGGGCTCGGGTCCTCGGTGGACGCCGCTTTACCCTCTCAATTTTCGTTCAATTCAGGTCCGCACCGAAGGTTCGGACTGAAACGACAGCGAGGTGCCCCTCCGTCGCGGCTTCACATATAGTTTATAAAAACAATGGTCTCAATTTATTGCTTTGATGAATCGACACTTCGGGTCGCGATGTGGCTTGAGGGCAACAGCGCGATCTCACCCCGGAAGATCACTATAGAAAGACCAGAAAAGCCCTCGGGGGGCATCCCGAGGGCTTCTTGGAGGTCTCGCATCGCTGTCCGTCGCGTGGGTCAAGAGCAGCGAAATAGAGTGCGATAGTCGATAATAAAATTAATTGTTCTTTGCAAGTAATAAGTGAGCCTACGATTTCTTCCGCGCGGTATCTCCCCTTTAGTCGGCGCGCGATTTTCGAGACGCTTCCAAGATATCCCATTAAGGATAGGCAAGGGATAAACCGGGAGGGAGCCACATGATCGAGAAGAAACTCGACAGGGCGATTACGGACTTCATCTGGAACGTCGTCGAAATTCATTCCCAGCTGGAGGACATCCACACCAGCTGGGCCGGACTGCTGGGCATTACCGAGCCGCAGTGGCTGATCCTGATGGCCATCACCGAACTGGACCAGGGGCGAGGTGTCGCGGGAATCGACATCGCGAACAAGCTGCGCGTCCACCCCGCCTTCGTCACCAACCAGACCAAGAGTCTCGAAAAGGGCGGCTTCCTGTCGCGACGGCCGGCCGCAGAAGACGCACGCTACGTCCTGATGTCGCTGACGGCGAAAGCAACGACGGAGATCGAAAAACTGTCGAAGAGAAAGCTCGCCTTGAACTCGACCATGTTCAACGAGCTCGACGAGAAGACCTTGGCCGACCTGAATGCCGCGCTCGCAACGATTGCCAAGAATGCCCGGCTGGCCGCACGGTTGCTGGCCATCGACGCTTCCTGACTCCCTGACGTCAGGCGCGGAACGCGCGCCTCGATTCATCCCCAATCTCTCCTCGCCTTCCCAATCTTTTCTCGCCTTCCCCCAATCTCTTGGCGCCTTAGAGGTAGGTCACGGAATCCAGCTGGCGGGCAATTCCAAGTTTGCTGTCGAGCCATTCGAAAATGAAATCGTCCACCGCGATGAATTCTCGACCTCGCCCAGAGGGTGCGGAATGCAGTTCGGCACGACGGTCGCGCAATCGGCTCCGGCCTGCCGATAGCCGGCTTGCAGTTCGAGAGCATCCTCCTCCCAAACCATTGAGCGGCTGCCGACGACCATCAGAAGCGGGCAAGGTATCCGACACAACGGCAGCAACGAACCCGTCGAGGGCCCGTCACGGACCGCCTGCTCGACGCCGATCATCCAGCGCAGCGATGCCCGGCGCATGACCGGCGTCGCAATGCCGCCGTCGCACACGGCGGCAGCCATTCTGCGATCCACGAGGGCAAGACGGGATGCGTGACTGGCGGCCGCCCCCTCGCCGTAGACCGCGATCTGCTGCGAATCGACGTCCGGACGAGCTTCCAGGTAATCCAGCCAGCATTGAAGAATATGCGCCGGCTTGAAGGGGCTACGACCGGATGAATCGCCGGCATCAACGAGCAGGAGTGACACGTTCCGTCGCCCTGAAGCCGGCAACAGCCTGCTCATCATCGAGCCGAGGGTGATGTCCTCGTCGCTGACGCAGATAACCGCGGGTGCGAAAGACCGATCGGGGAACGCCGGCAGAAAGTAGCCCGCAAGCGAGCCTTGATCAAAGCAGTCGATCTCCACACGCTCGATCGCCGAACCGGCGTCCGCCTCGAAGCCCCTCAGGCAGAGTCTGACCTTGTCTACGAGGTCGGTACCCCCGGGATCTCCGGGCCAAGACAGGTTCCTCGCGACTTCAAGGGCCGTCAGCGAGCACAGCCACGCTTCCCGCGCGATCTGAGCTGAACTGGTTACGCGCGCCGATTCGGCGAATATCCGGTACTCGCCTGAGATCCTCAACCACTCCGAAATCCACCGATGCCTGTGCGCCTCGCGCACGAGTTCCGCGACGGACAAGCTTTCGAAAAAATGGGACGCGCGTTTTCGCAAGCACGCCAGGCTTCGACCGGCGCCGTCGCACGTGCCGTGAGGCCAATGATCATCTTCCATGCCCGTCCCCGAACGGCGCGTCGGCGGTTGCTTGGACTCGGCGCAGCGCTGTCAGCGCAACGCCCTGCATGTCTGCTCGAGGCGATGTCATGCGTGCGTGATCGCGCTTGCGTCTGCCGTCCCGATGATCGTTCCGTTTTCCCTTCGCGGGCGGGGGCACTGGACCGGACGGACTACAGTCCGAACGAACCGGTCGCAAAACAAGTCGCACGCCGACTCCAACTCAATCGTCACGTCTCAGCTCCGTTGCTGATACACAGTTTAGGCCCCGCACCACTCTGCCATTTTTTGCTGTCCCGCGTTTGCAGTTTTTTGTTGCGGTGGACGACTAAAATTGGAGCTCATTTAACGGGGGAGAAGGCTCGCCTGTGTCGGCATCCATCATGATTCCTCATGACGCCGATCCGGCGCGCCACCAATCACGCCAGCGATAAAAATGCGGCGGGTTACCGCCTGATCGATGCCGATGGCCTTCGCCAAAGGGCTTTCCGCTAGTCAATGTCGCAGGAAAACCGGCGCGACAAAATCCTCGAAGTCGCTCATCCGCACCCGGCGCGCGAGACGTGACGAGGTATGATCGCGTTCTGGGAGAGCCTGGGCGATCGAGATGTGCAACATTTCTTACTTCGGTAAGCCAGTTATTTGAGCAACTCAACGACCCTGCACAACCGCCGCCGGTTTGGCGTCGTCTTGCTTTCGGCGTCAAGCAACACGCCGGGCCGCCCGCTGATCCGCGCCTTGTATCCATTATCCCAGTTGCCATCCGCACGCACTTTGCCTTACATGCCCGCCAAACTCGCCCGCGGATGACGGCCGGGTCTTAAAAATCACAAATTGTCAAAGGGACGAGACATGGCGCGTAACATCCTGATTCTCGGGGCTTCCTACGGTTCCCTGCTGGGCACGAAGCTGCTGATGGCGGGGCACAACGTGACCCTGGTCTGCCGCGCCAAGACCGCGGAGATGATCAACCGCGAGGGGACCGAGGTGCGCATCAAGTTGCGTGACGAGGCGGTTCACCGCGCCATCTTCTCGCGCGACCTGCCCGGCAAGCTCGACGCCGTGACGCCGGCCAATGTGGACCTGTCCCGTTACGACATGGTCGGCCTTGCAATGCAGGAGCCGCAATACACCAACCACACGGTGCGCGTTCTCATGGTCAGGATCGCCGCGGCGAAGCTGCCGTGCCTCTCGATCATGAACATGCCGCCGCTGCCCTATCTGAAGCGGATCCCCTCGCTCGCAGACATGGATCTCGAGGAGGCCTACACCAATGCGCAGGTGTGGGAGCGCTTCGAGCCGGGGCTGGTGACCCTGTGCTCGCCCGACCCGCAGGCATTCCGTCCGCCGGAAGAGGCTGCGAACGTGCTGCACGTCGGTCTGCCCACGAATTTCAAGGCATCCGTGTTCGCCGACGAGAAGCACAACAAGGTGCTGCGCGAGCTCGAAGCCGACATCGACGCGGTGACCCTCGACGGCCACGACGTGCCGGTGAAGCTGAAGGTGTTCGATTCCCTGTTCGTGCCGCTGGCCAAATGGTCGATGCTGCTGACTGGCAACTACCGCTGCATCACGCCGCACGAGCCGCAGTCGATCCGCGATGCCGTGCACGGTGATCTCGCGCGCTCGCAGACGATCTACGAGCATGTCGACGCCATCGCCCGGCGCCTCGGCGCCGATCCGCAGGACCAGGTGCCGTTCGCGAAATACGCCAAGGCTGCCGAGAGCCTGCTGAAGCCGTCATCGGCCGCGCGCGCGGTGGCCGGCGGCGCACCCTTCATCGAGCGCGTCGACCTGCTGGTCAAGCTGATCTCGCATCAGCTCGGCGCGCCCAATGCAGAGATCGACCGCACCGTCGAGACCGTGGACCTGAAGCTCAACGAGAAGATCGTGCAGGGCGGATCGGGCGCGCTGTAACGGGCTTCGCGGACCCCTCATTGACGGGGCGCATGCCGAGCGCACGGCGCAATGGCGGTTTCGCACATCAGCGGGGGAACTCGCGCAAGCGATACCCCAGGATGACGATCCGCAAGCCCCCTATCGGCCCGCACTTCTACGGCAATCGAATCACGCCTGAACTCCGCCGTGGGCAACAACGCATGATTCTCGGCATGGCGCTCGACGCGCCGTGGCCGGATTGATAAGCCCCTGTCCGCGAATGATGGGACTTGAGTCGGGCATGACGGTTGCGATCGAGATGGGGCAGACCACGGCGGGCGCCGCGGCGGCCATGGACCTCGAGGAACTGCTGGCGACCCGCCTCCTGGTGCAAGGCAATTCGGGTTCCGGAAAATCACATCTGCTGCGGCGGCTGCTGGAGCAGAGCGCGCCCTGGGTGCAGCAGGCCATCATCGATCCCGAAGGCGATTTCGTCTCCCTGGCGGAGCATTTCGGCCATCTCGTGATCGAGGCCGAGGATCACACCGAACGCGGCCTTCAGGTTGCCGGCGAGCGCGCGCGGCTGCATCGCGTCTCCACCGTGCTCAACCTCGAAGGGCTCGATGCCGAGAACCAGATGCGCCGCGCCGCGGCCTTCCTCGGCGGACTGTTCGACGTGGACCGCGACCATTGGTACCCGATGCTGGTGGTGGTCGACGAGGCGCAGCTGTTTGCGCCTGCGGTCGCGGGCGAAGTCTCTGACGAAGCGCGAAAGCTTTCGCTCGGCGCGATGACCAATCTGATGTGCCGCGGCCGCAAGCGCGGGCTTGCCGGGATCATCGCGACCCAGCGGCTGGCGAAGCTCGCCAAAAACGTCGCGGCGGAAGCGTCCAACTTCCTGATGGGCCGCACTTTCCTCGACATCGACATGGCGCGCGCCGCCGACCTGCTCGGCATGGAGCGGCGGCAGGCCGAATCGTTTCGCGATCTCGAACGCGGACAATTCATGGCGCTCGGCCCCGCGCTGTCGCGACGCCCCCTGCGTTTGAATATCGGCGCAACCGAAACCCAGCCGCGCAATTCCACGCCGCGGCTGATGCCGATGCCCGAAACCTCACTCGAGAATATGCGCGCCGTGATCCTGGCCGCGCCGCCGCCCGATGCCAGCCGGCCGCAGCGCCGGCCCGCGCCCGATCTGCTCGAGCAGCTCCGCGCCGCGAAGGCTGCGGCACCGGAGATCGGCCCCGAAATAATCGAGGTCCCGATTAGTGCCGAAGAGCTTGCCGAACGGCGCGAACGCGTGGATCGGACCCTTCGTGCCGTGCTCGCCGCGCCCGACGCCGGTTTCCGCGCGGTCGGCGTGCTGTACCAGGAGTTCGTGGTTCGCTGCCGCATCGAGGGACTCGGCTCGGCGGTGCCCGACCTCACCGAATTCCGCCGCATGCTGACACGCGCACGCGCCGGGCTCGGCGCCGAGCATGCCGAGGACGACGCCTGGCAGGACGTGTCGCTGCGCGCCTCGATCCTGCCCGACGACATGCAAGGCGTGTTCATGATGATCGCGCGCGCGGCGAAAGAAGGCTGGCCCTGCCCCGGCGACGCCGCGATCGCCCGCGCCTACGGCTCGCATTCGCTGCGCCGGGCTCAGCGCCTGCTCGGCTACATGGAAGAGCAGGGCCTGATCGTCTGCCAGCTCGACGGCGCCGGCCGCAGGTTCGTGACGCTGGTGGAATTGGCGTGGGCCACCGCGCCGGGCGATCCCAATGCCGACGACCTGCCGGCGGAGAGCGCAGCTTCGGCTTGAGCCCACGATTGACTCACGCTGTCTCGGTAGCATCGGCGCCCACCAGCACATCGGGCGTGCGCCGCCGCTCGAGCGCGAATAGCCTGCGATAGAGCATGACCGAAACCAGCCATGCAATCGCGAATAGCGCGACCACGGCGAAGCCGACGTTCGCGAGTGAATCGTTGAGGCCGTCGACCAGCGTCCACACACCGCCAGACAGGCCGAGCCGATCCCCGATCAGGCCAAGCGCCTCAATGCCGCCGATGAACAGCGCCACCGCGACCGAGGCACCGGTGATCGTGAGGTTGTACCAGAGCTTCCGTAAGGGATCGACGAAGGCCCAACGATAAGCGCTGACCATCAGCGCGGAATCGGCGGTATCGACCAGCGCCATGCCTGATGCGAACAGCGCGGGAAAGACCATGACGTCGGCCAGCGATGCACCAAGCGCGTATTCGCTGGCGGAGATGCTGAGCAGGCCGATCTCGGTGGCGGTGTCGAAGCCGAGGCCGAACAGGAAGCCGAGCGGGTACATATGCGCCGGCTTGGTCACCAGGCGGAACATCGGGCCGAGCAGCCGCGCCAGCAATCCGCGGCTGGCGAGCAGCGCATCAAGCTGCGCGGCGTCGTGAATGCCTTGCGCGCGCGCGATCCGGAACGTCCGCCACAGGCCGGCGAAGATGACCAGGTTGATGGCCGCGATCACCAGCAGGAACAGCGCCGACACCGACGTGCCGATGAAGCCGCCGACGTCCTTGAGCAGGCTGTCGCCGCCAAGGCTCACCAAGCCCAGCGCGAGCAGCATGGTCGCGACCACAACCACGGTGGAATGACCAAGCGCGAAATAGAGACCAACGCTGCGCGGCGCATCGCCGGCCTGCATCAGCTTGCGCACGACGTTGTCGATGGCCGCGATGTGGTCGGCATCGACGGCGTGGCGCAGGCCGAACACCCAGGCAAGCAGCGCGGTCGCCATCACCGTCGGCCGGTCACCGAACGCCGCGAACGCCCAAGCCCACGCCGCGATGTTGGCCGCGATCAACCCGCCGAACAGCAGCATCATTCCGGGATCGACCGCCCGCAAAGATAATTTCGTCACGCCAATCATTCCGTCCGCTGCACGACCCATCGCACGAGCGGTATGATCTTTTCATAAGGTGGTCATACTGACCAGTGCAATCCCGGAGGGGCGGCACGGTTCTGCAGCAGTGCTTGCGGCGTCCTTCGGGACGCCCGCTGCGCGGGCTCCTTTAGGATGAGGTCTTGCTTCGCCGCGAGGTTGCCAGACCCTCATGGTGAGGCGCCCGCCGAGGGCGGGCGTCTCGAACCAGCAGGCCGAGATGGCGCTACGCCGCCTCGGAGCCGCCGAGATAGGCATCGCGGATGCGGGGATCGTCCTTCAGCGCGCGGGCGGAGCCGGAGAGAACGATCTTGCCGGTCTGGAGCACATAGGCCTCGTGCGCGATCTCGAGCGCGAGGCTGGCGTTCTGCTCGACCATGAAGACCGAGACGCCCTCCTGGTTGATGGTGCGGATCAGCTCCAGCACGCGGTCGACGTAAAGCGGCGACAGGCCCATGGTCGGCTCGTCCATCACGATCATCCGGGGACGGCTCATCAGCGCCCGCGCCATCGCGACCATCTGCTGCTCGCCGCCCGAGAGCGAGCCGGCGCGCTGCGACAGCCGTTGGCCGAGCTTCGGGAACAGCGTGAGCATCTTGTCGAGATCCTGCGCGATCGCCTCGCGGTCGTCGCGCACGAAGGCGCCCATCAAAATGTTCTCGCGGACGCTCATGTCGGCGAACAGCCGCCGTGCCTCCGGCACCGAGGCGATGCCGCGGCGGACGATCTGCGGCGTGGTAAGTCCCAGTAGCGAAGTGCCGTCGAACGTCACGTCGCCCGAGCGCGGCTTCACGAGGCCTAGAATGATCTTCATCGTGGTCGATTTGCCGCTGGCATTGCCGCCGAGCAGGCAGACGATGTGGCCGCGCGGAACTGATATCGACAGGTCGAAATGCACCTGGGCCTGACCATAGAAGGTATTGACGTCGGTGATCGCGAGCAGCGCATCGGGAGGCGGGTTCGTCATGCCGCGCTCTCCTGCTTCGTCGTCAGGCCGTGGCCGAGATAGGCCTCGATCACCTTGGGATCACCGCGCACCGCTTCGCCCGGGCCTTCCGCGATTTTCTTGCCCTCGTCCATGACGATGACGCGATCGGAGAGGCGCATCACCATTTCGAGCTTGTGCTCGATCAGCACGATCGTCAGCCCTTCGGCTTTCAGCTCGGCGACGAGCCCCTGCATCTCCGTGGTCTCGGTCGGATTCATGCCGGCGGTCGGCTCGTCCAGCAGCAGCAGGCGCGGCTTCAAGGCGAGCGCGCGCGCGATCTCGACGCGGCGGCGGTTGGCGTAAGAGAGGCTGTAGGCCGGCTGGTCGATACGCGGCAGCAACCGCTCGCCGAAGCGCGCGAGAATGACCTTCACCTCCTCGCGCAGCCGCTCTTCCTCCGCCTTGACGCTGGCGGGGCGCAGCAGCGCCAGACCCAATTCCAGCAGCGGGCCGATCACCGGCACTGCCGGTTTCACCGCGCGCAAGCGCGTATGCGCACCGATCAGGACGTTGTCCATCACGCTGAGATTGCCGAAGACGCGGCCGAGCTGGAACGTCCGCGCGATGCCTCCGGCCGCCAGGCGTTCCGGCGAGAAACCTGTGATGTCCTGACCTTCGAAGCGAACCGTCCCGGCGTCCGGAAGGTCAAGCCCGGTCACGAGATTGAACAGCGTTGTCTTGCCCGCCCCGTTCGGGCCGATGATGCTGATCAGCTCGCCTTTGGCGAGATCGAGATCGATGGCGTCGACGGCGGTGAGGCCGCCGAAGCGCCGCGTGAGCCCGCGCAGGGACAGCATCGCCGTGTGTGCGTCCATCATCACACCGTCCCCAAAAGGCCCTGCGGCCTGAACCGCACCAGCAGCAGCAGCACGATGCCGTAGATCAGGATGCGATACTCCGCCGCGATGCGGAACACTTCCGGCAGGCCGACCAGCGCGACCGCCCCGAGAATCGCCCCGACGACATTGCCGAGACCGCCGAGGATGACGACGGTCAGCGCCAGGATGGATTGTTGCGTGTTGAAGGTCTCGTGGTTGATATAGGAATAGAGATGCGCGGCGATGCCGCCGCTGACCCCCGCGGCAAAGCCGCCGAAGATGAAGGCCAGCGATTTGTAGCGATTCAGGCTGAGGCCATAGGCCCGCGCGGCGATGTCGTCGTCGCGGATGGCGCGAAAGCTGCGGCCGAGATGCGAGCCGAGCAGGCGTCCCTGCAGCAGCGCCAGCACGACCATCACGATGAAGCTGAACCAGTAGATCGAAATCGGGCTGACCAGCTCATAGCCAAACAGCGACAGCGGCGGGATGCCGGAGATGCCGATCGGCCCGCGCGTGACGCTCTCCCAATTCAGGATCACCAGCGAGACGATCTCGCCGATCGCGAGCGTCGCGATTGACACATAATGTCCGCGCAGCCGGAACGACGGCGAGATCAGCGCCGTGCCCAGCGCAGCACTCATCAGGCCGCCGCCGATGATGGCAAGGCCGACCGGGACAGCGAACGTGAGCGACAGCAGCGCGGAGGTGTAGGCGCCGATCGCGAGCAGCGCGGCGTGTCCCAGCGAGACCTGACCAATCGTGCCTGCAACCAGGGTGAGGCTCAGCGCGAGCATGCCGAGCAGCCAGGCGTTGATCAGGGTCTGGAGCACGTAGAACGACACGGGCAACAGCGGCAGGATCGCGAAGACGACGGCAGCGATCAGCAGAGCCCAGCGCGGAATCCAGACCGGGCGGCTCGGCGCGATGAAAGTGCCGGTGAGCGGCTCGGGCGGCGCCTGCCGCGCGCTGGCGAACAGACCGTTCGGGCGCAGCACGAGCACCACGACCAGCAGCAGGAACGCGAACAGGTTGCGGTAGCTGGTGCCGAACACGGCAACGCCGTAGCTCTCCACCAATCCCAGCAGCAGGCTGCCGATCACCGCACCCGGCACATTGCCGGCACCGCCGACGACTTCGGCGACGACGCCCTTGAGCGTCGCCTGCAGGCTCATCGCGGTGTCGATCTGGTTATAGTACATACCGACCAGCAGGCCGGAGACGCCGCCGAGCGCAGCCGCAATGCCGAACACGGCCTGATTGACGCGGTTGACGTCGACGCCCATCTGCATCGCGGCGTCGCGGTCCTGCGCGGTGGCACGCACGGCCCAGCCGAGCTTGCTGTAGCGCAGGAACACGAACAGCAGCAACGCGCTGGTGAGGCCGACACCGGCGATGAGCAGATCGAGCGGGCCGATCGTGCCGCCGCCGATCTGGAAGCGGACATCCGGCAACTGGCTCGGCAATGCGCGCGGATTGGGCGAAAAAGTCAGCATCACGAGCTGATCGAGCACGAAGCTGATGCCGATGGTCGCCAGCAGCGGTGCGATGCGCACCGAGTTCTGCAGCGGGCGCAGGCCGAACCGCTCGATGATCAAGCCGACCAGCGCCGCCGCCACCGCGACCAGGATGATGGTGAGCGGCAGTGGCGTATGCAGCTGCACCACCGCGACCCAGCCGATATAGGCGCCGACGAGGTAGATCGATCCTTGCGCAAAGTTGATCAGCCGGCTGACGCCGAAGATCAGCGCGAGCCCGACCGCAACGAGGGCGTAGACGTTACCGACGATCAGCCCGTTGATCGTGTAGTCGAGCCAGGAAGACACGCAGGAGATCCCCTCAGGTCGGCTTGCCGTCCCAGAGGGCGAACTGGCCCTTGCGCACGACGAGCTCCGCATTCATGGCGCCCTTGACGCGCCGGCTCTCGACGTCGAACGTCGCTTTGCCGAAGATCACGCTCGAGACGTCCTTCACTTTCGTGAAGGCATCGCGGATCGCGCGCCGGTCGGCGCCGCCGATCCTCACCACGGCGGCCGCCATGTTCATCGCGTCATAGGCGTAGGCGTTGAACGCGTCGGGCTCCACCCCGTTGTATTTCTTCTTGAAGCCGGCGATGAACGTCTGCACCTCGGGGCGCGGGTCTTCCGGGAAGTAGCGCGTGCCGACATGAACATCCTCGACGGCCTCGCCGCCGAGCTCCAGGAATTTCGGCGAGTAGACCGAGCTCGCGGCGCAGATCACCTGCTTCAGCCCAACCTGGCGCGCCTGGCGCGCGATCAGCGCACCGTCGGAATAATAGGAGATCAGGATCAGCCCGTCAGGATTGGCGTCGCGGACACGCACCAGCGTGGAGCGGAAGTCGCGCTCCTCCGCGATGTAGCCTTCGGTGACGGCGATTTCGGCGCCGTGCTCCTTCGCGGCCTTAACGAAATAGTCGCGGCTGGTACGGCCCCAATCGGTGTTGAGGTGCAGCACGGCGAGCTTCTTCAGGCCGAGGCGCTTGACGGCATAGGCCGCCAGCAGCGGCTGCTCGTCAGCCTGGCTGACCGAGGTGCTCCACATGAAGTCGCCGCCCTTGGTGAAATCGGGATGCGAATTTGTGAATCCGAACTGCACCAGCCCGCCGCGCTGATAGATCGGCGAGGCCGCCATCGAGGCGGGGCTGGAGAAGTCGCCGAGCTCCATGACAATCCTGGGATCGGAGACGAATTTCTGGGCGATCGCCACCGACTGGCGCGGGTCGCTCTGGCTGTCCTCGAAATTATAGGCGAGCTTGCGGCCGTTGATGCCGCCCGCTGCCTCGATCTCGTCGAGCGCGAGATCGAAGCCCTGCTTCCACTGCGTGCCATATTGTGCGTTCGGCCCGGTCAACGGACCACTGACGCCCAGCAAAATCGGTTCGGACGATTGCGCAAGCGCGGCGCGCGAGAAGGCTGCCCCCGCCATCAGGGCGGCAAGCGAGCCCTTGACCAGGGTACGACGATCGATGTTGCTCATGGACGGCTCCATCCTGTCAGGCGTTGAAACAACTAGCAATTTCCATGCCGGTGAGATTGGCTATTTCGAGGGCTCGCCAAGCGACAGCATCAGCCGGTTCGCCCAGTTGAAGAACGACGCGCCGTTGATGACGTCGACGATCTCGGCATCGTCGAGACCGGCGCGGCGCAGCTCATCGATATTGTCGGGGCTGAACGCGATCGGCGTCGCAGCCAACGCCACCGAGGCCTTGACGACCGCATTCCAGCGCTCGCCGAGATCGGCGCCGACGCCCTCGTCGAGCAGGCGCTGCACATCGTCGCGGCGCTTGGAATAAGTGCTGGCGAAACGCGCATGCACGGAGGCGCAGTAGATGCAGCCGTTGTAGCGCGAGGTCGCAGCCGCCGCGAGCTCGCGCTCGGCGCGCGGCAGGCCGTCGGCGACGTTGTAGAAGATGTCCTTGTCCGTCTTGGTGCGGGCTTCCAGCACCTCGGGGTCGCGCACCAGCAGGCGGAAATACTCGGACTTGGAACGGGAGCGATCGACGAGGCCCGCGAAATGCCGCTCGGTCAGCTCGGCTTCGAGCAGCGGGTCGATCCAGGACACCCAGCCCAGTTCGTCCTGGGTGAAGACGACGGGCGGATTGGCATTGTTTGCAGCGCTCATGATGCAGCCTCCTTACGCGCCGGCCGCGGCGTTCGTGGTGCGCCCGAGCGAGGCACCGAGCACGCGCAGTCCGGTGACGACGCGCACCTGGAACGACAGGAACGCAACGAGCTGAGAGAACGTGACGATTCCGGTGTTCGACCAACCGGCGGCGAGCAGAGCCTTCATGTCGGCGGCGGCCGCATCGCGCGGGCGGAACACCAGCAGATGCGCATGTTCGAACGCCGCAGCGAGCCGGTCCCCGAGATCGGGCTTGCGCTCCGCGCTGACGCGGTAGATCAAGCCGGCCTTGTTTTCGACAGACAGGGGGCCGGTTGGAAAGGCACCGTAGGGGCCCGAGGTCTCGCTCCGCGCGATTTCGACATCGACAGCTTCGACCAGGCGCGCGCCATCGGCGGTCGCAGCTAACTTCGCCCGATAGAAGCCGGCCATCGTGGGCTCGCGGTGAAGCCCGATCACGAAGAGCGCGACCGCGGCGCGCTCCACCAGCGAGACATCGCCGGCGTCGATCGGCTCGAACAGCGAGAGATAGCTCTTCTGCGCATTGTCGCGCGCCTGGATGCGCTTGGCCCGAATGCCGTCCAGAGCCGAACCCGGTTCGATCCCGGCGAGCGTGTCGATGATATCTTTCGTAGCCATCATTCAGCCTCTTGCAACCTCATTCCGACTAACCCGCCAGCGCCACGTCGGGCGCCGTCCGCGCCCAGCCCAGCGCCGGCGCGACCTTCTCCGCCACCAGCTCGATCGAGCGCAGGATATGGGGATGCGGGGCATCGACCGAATGCGCCTGGAAGACGAGATCGGTCACCCGCTCCAGCGTGGCGTCGGCGCGGAGCGAAGCGATGACGTCGTCGGCCGCGCCGACATGGGTGTCGAACGCCGCGATCATCTCCTCGAGCGTTTCGCCTGGCTTGGCGTGGCCGCCCTTGAGGAATTGCGGGAGCGCGCGCCGCAGGCCGATATCGGCAAGACGCATCGCCTCAGTCCGGTCGTCGGCAACGAAGACGGTGCGCGAGGCCATGATGCGGGGCTCCCGTCCCGGCGGCAGCGCCTCGAGATAGGCATCGATCACCGGATTCTGAATCTCGGCGAGCGTTGCCTTCGGCGCCTCCTTGGTTCGAGGCTGGGTGCGCGACAGCAACAGGCCATCGCCTGCCTTGCCGGCACGCGCGCCGCCCGCGACAGAGAACGTCGCCTGCCAGATCCTGTCGTCCAATTGCGGCCGCTGCGGATAGAGCGTGTCACCACCTTCGAGCGGCTTGCCCACCAGCGCGGTGCGGACGACGTCCAGATTGCGCGCAAAGATCTCGTTGCGCTGGGCGCTGTCGAGGCCGAAGGCGGCAAAGGCCGAGGGATTGCCGCCGGTGCCGACACCGAGTTCGAAGCGACCGTTGCAGAGCAGGTCGAGCACCGCGGCGTCTTCCGCCACCCTCACCGCATTCTCCAGCGGCAAGGTGACGATGCCGGTGCCGAGCCGGATGCGCGAGGTTTGGGCTGCGACGTAACCGAGGAAAGTAAAGGGCGACGGCAGGCCGCCCTCGCGCTCGTGGAAATGATGCTGCGCGATCCACGCGGAATCGAGGCCCGCCTTCTCGGCGCGCACGATCTGCTCGGCCGCGAAGCGATATCGGTCGGCCGGCGGGGCCTCGTCGAGAAGCCGCGTGAAAAACCCCAGACGTTTCAGGTTTGCTAAGCGTTTCATACGACCCCTGTCGGACGAGGATGGGCCCCGATGATGTCGGTTGCCGCAGCTCCAGACAAGCGGGCATTGCGCAGGGCTCGTACGCAAGCCTGCCCGCCGGGATCGCCCTGAGCTGAACTTTGGCTGGGCAGACTGCCTACCAGCTCGGCAGTACCGCGCCCTTGAACTTGGTCAGGACGAACTCCTTGACCTCCGCAGTGTGGTAGCTGTCCACCAGGATCTTGACCCAGGGCTTGTCCTTGTCGACCGTGCGAACGGCGATGAGATTGACGTAGGGCCCCTTCGGGTCCTCGCGCAGGATCGGATCCTTGACGGGATCGAGGCCCGCCTGGGTTGCATAATTGGTGTTGATCGCGGCGGCGTCAACGTCGTCGAGCGCGCGCGGCGCCTGCGCCGCGTCGACCTCGATGAACTTCAGCTTCTTGGGATTTTCGGTGATATCAAGCACCGTCGGCTTGAAGCCCGTGCCGTCCTTCAGTTTGATCGCGCCCTTGTCGCGCAGCAGCAGCAGCACGCGGCCGCCATTGGTCGGATCGTTCGGGATCGAGATCTTGCCGCCTTCGGGAATGTCGGCGAAGGCCTTGTGCTTCTTTGAGTAGACGCCGATCGGGAAATTTACGGTCAGACCGACGGCTTCGATCTTGTAGCCACGGTCCGCCTTCTGGTTGTCCAGATAAGGTTGGTTCTGGAACGAATTGGCTTGGATTTCGCCGGCATCGAGCGCGGCGTTCGGCACGACGTAATCGGAGAATTCGATGAGCTGGATGTCGAGACCCTGCTTGGCGGCGATCGGCTTCACGGCCTCGAAGATCTGGGCGTGCGGCCCCGGCGTCACGCCGATCTTGATGGTCTCGCCTGAAGCGGCGGCCGACCAGGCGGCGAGCGCGGTGGCAAGGATCAGGGGGAGGCGAAACGACATCTTGGTCTCCATGACTCGGCGGAAATGATTGGAACCGTATTCGCTTCTCCGCGGCGCGAAATCAATGAAATGTAAATCCATATTGACCGATTGACGCGGACCACGCTTCTCCGTTCGACCGCATGTGGGGAACGAATGCATCTGCGCAAGCGTGAGACGCGTCACGACAAAACCCACGGATCGTTGCCCGTAGCCCGATGGAGCGATGCGCAATCCGGGGCGCCGCCAGCGCGGCTGGACTTTTCCTGGTTGCGCTCGGCTCCATCCGGGCGTCAGACCTCTCCCCGCACATTCGTCATTTCGCCGCAGGGTTTTCTGACCTTGGTGGCATTGCCGCCTCGCCCATGATCAAACATGATGGGCCTTGGCCGGTGACGACTTGTCCTTGAAGTGGGGGATCATCCGATGAACGAGAACGAAATCCGCAAGTCCATCACTGAGGTGCAGCAGGGCACCTTGTCGCGACGCTCGTTCATGCAGACGATGGCTGCGATCGGGATCGCAGCGCCGGTCGCCAGCCAGATCCTGGTCTGGAACGACGTCGCGATGGCGGACGCCACGCTGCCTTACAAGCCCACCAAGGCCGGCGGCGGCGGTCCGCTCAAGATCCTGCTCTGGCAGGCCCCGACTCTGCTCAATCCGCATTTCGCGCTCGGCACCAAGGACCAGATCGCCTCGCGCGTCTTCTTCGAGCCCCTCGCCGGCTGGGACAAGGAGGGCAACCTCGTCCCCTGCCTCGCGGCCGAGGCCCCATCCAAGCAGAACGGCGGCCTTTCGCCGGACGGCCTGAGCGTGACCTGGAAACTGAAACAGGGCGTGAGATGGCATGACGGCAAGCCCTTCACCGCCGACGACGTCGTTTTCACCTGGCAATACGCCTCGGATCTCGCCACGGCGGCGTACACCACGGGGTCTTACAAGGACATCACGGTCGAAAAGATCGACGACTACACCGTCAAGGTGCTCTTCAAGGCCCCGACGCCGTTCTGGGCCGATCCCTTCGTCGGCTCGGTCGGTCCGATCCTGCCGAAACATCATTTCGGCGACTTTGTCGGCGCGAAGTCGCGCGAAGCGCCCGGCAATCTGAAGCCGGTCGGCACCGGTCCCTACAAATTCGTCGAGTTCAAGCCCGGTGACTTGATCCGGGCCGAACGCAATCCCGACTATCACGTCAAGAACCAGCCGCATTTCGATACGCTCGAAATCAAGGGCGGCGGCGATGCGGTGTCCGCGGCGCGCGCCGTGCTGCAGACCGGCGAATACGACTATGCCTGGAACATGCAGGTGGAGGAGGAGGTCCTCAAGCGCATGGAGGCCAGCGGCAAGGGCAAGCTCGACGTCACGCCATCAGGCAACGTCGAGTTCATCATCCTCAACACGACGGACCCGTGGACCGAGGTGGACGGCGAGCGCTCCAGCCCCAAGACCAAGCACCCGACACTGTCCGATCCCGCCGTTCGCCGCGCGATCAATCTGCTGATCGACCGCGAGTCGATTCAGAAATTCATTTACGGGCGCGGCGGCGTCGCCACCGCGAGCTTCGTCAACGCGCCCAAACAGTTCAAGTCGCCGAAGCTGAAATACGAGTTCGACGTCGACAAGGCGAACAAGATCCTCGACGAGGCCGGCTGGGCCAAGGCCGCGGACGGCATCCGCGAGAAAGACGGCAAGAAGCTCAAATTCGTCTTCCAGACCTCGACCAATGCGCCGCGTCAGAAGACGCAGGCCATCATCAAGCAGGCCTGCCAGAAGGCCGGGATCGAGATCGAAATCAAGGCGGTCACGGCATCGGTGTTCTTCTCGTCCGACGTCGGCAACCCCGACACCTACTCCAAGTTCTATGCCGACATGGAGATGTACAACACCACGCAGCCGCAGCCCGACCCGGAGCGCTTCCTGAACCAGTGCGTCTCCTGGGAGATCTCCAACAAGGAAAACAAATGGCTCGGCCGCAACGTCTCGCGCTGGTCCGATCCCGAGGCCGACAAGGCCTACAAGTCTGCGCAGAACGAGCTTGATCCGGTCAAGCGGGCCGCGCTGCTGATCAAGGTCGACGAAACTTTTTGCGAGGCCAACGTGTTCCTGCCGCTTCTATCCCGCAACATCGTCAACGCAGGCGTCAACAACCTCATGGTCGACATGTCGGGATGGGACGTCACGACCTGGAATCTGGCGAGTTGGTATCGCAGCTGACGCCGGAGAGGCTGAACGCAAACTCCGCCTCGGCAGACCACCAGCTCAATCCCTGCCGACGAATTGACGGTCGAGGTTTGACGCCGCGTCGGCGCTTCTGAGCCGTTTCATCAGCTCATCCCGCTCCTTGCCGTCGGGCAACGCCTCGGCCTTTTCACGGATGGTCCTGGTGAACTCCGCAAGCCGTTCTTGCAGAGTGGTGGTTTGCTGAACGCGACGCCGCCTGAGCACGATCGGGTCTCCATCTCATGGCACCATGCGGTGCCTTTCCGGATTGCCGATGATAAGTGCGAGCGCAGCCATGTCTGTATCAAATGATATAGTTCACGCCATTTGGTGCCGACACCCTGTGTTCACATGTGAACAGTGGGAGCCACCTTCACCTGCCGCTCCGGAACGAAAATGGCGGCTGTTACATTGACGCGGCGAGACAGCACGGACGCGCCATGGGCAAGATATTGATCAGCACCGCCGTCGTAAGCCTGGCGCTCATCATTGCCTTCGCGGTCTATGTCATCACTCTTTGAATTGCCAAGTAGAAGCGAATGATGGTGCGGCTCGGACATCAACCGCGCGCACAGCAATCGACCAACAGGTCCCAGATCCGCTGCGCCTCGCGCGATGCGCTGCTTTCCGGCCCCTTCTCCGGGTTGGACTGCGAATAGTCCGCCACCGGACGTTCCTCGCGAGGCACGATCCATCGCTGGGAGATCGGGTCGTACCATTTTCCGATCATCATTTCAGTCACGCCGATCGACTCACCGATTTGATCCTGGGCGAGCTACGGCTCACGGGCTTCGTCAATCCCATTCACCGCGCCTCGCCCATTTTACAAATCGGCTTCTGACACAATCGTTCCTGCCGCGGCTCAGCCAGGCCGTGCCGGATGAAGCGTACGGGGATGCCGCTCGTGCAGCAGTCGCGCGAGCTCTTCCCGCTCCGCAGGACGCCCCTTCATGGCGGTCTCGAACAGCGCTTCCTGGATGTCGCGAGGCATGTCACCCCACACGTCCATGGCCGCTCGTCCGAGCAAGCCCGCAAGATGATCCGCACCATCGCTCATTCGGCTCTCCTGATCTGATCACGGGAATGGAACAGCTAGGGCTGTGCAGCGTTCCAGTTCCATCATTGTCAAAGGAGACGTCGTTTATGGGATTCTTCACCAAGGACATCAAATCGATGGAAGACCTGCTGCTGCACGGTCTGCAGGATATCTATTACGCGGAACAGCAGATCCTCAAGGCTCTGCCGAAGATGATCGAGAAGGCGACAAACAGGGACCTTGCCGCCGGCTTGAAAGCCCATCTGGAGGAGACCAACAAGCAGGTCGACAGGCTCGGCAAGGCATTCGCGAAGCTCGGCAAGGAGCCCAGCGGGACACACTGTCCCGCCATCGACGGCCTCATCAAGGAGGCCGATGAGACCGCGGGCGAAATCGAGGACAAGGCCGTGCTCGATGCCGCGATCGTGGCCAACGCACAGGCCGTCGAGCATTATGAGATGTGCCGCTACGGCACGCTGATCGCATGGGCGGAGGAACTCGGGCACGACGACATCGTGCGCTTCCTCACGACGAACCTGAACGAAGAGAAGGCCGCCAACACCAAGCTGAACACCGTGGCGCTTCGCAAGGGCGTCAATGCCAAGGCGTCCAGCGCGGCTTGATCGAGACCTGCTGGTCAAGGCGTGCTGGTGAAGACGTACTAGACGTGGCGGCCCCACCCGCGGGGCTGCCACGTTCTCGTTGCAGGTTCGGTCAGATGAACGGCTTGCCGCCGGTGACCGCCAAGGTCGCTCCCGACGTGTAGCTCGAGAGTGGATCGGCGAGCATGACATAGGCGGTCGCAAGTTCGGCCGGTTGGCCGGCCCGTTGCATCGGCACTTGCTTGCCGAAGTTCTTGACTTTGTCCTCCGGCATCGTCGACGGAATCAGCGGCGTCCAGATCGGACCCGGAGCGACCGCATTGACCCGAATGCCCTTTGCCGCCAGCATCTGCGCAAGGCCGCCGGTAAAGTTCTGAATGGCGCCCTTGGTCGTGGCATAGGCCAGCAGGGTTGGATTCGGCATGTCGGAGTTCACCGACGCGGTGTTGATGATCGCCGCTCCCGGGCGCATGTGGGGGACCGTAGCCTTGGTGAGATAGAACATGGCGTGAATGTTGGTCTCGAACGTCCGCTGCCATTCCTCGTCGCTGATCTCAGCGATCTCCTTGAACGTGTCCTGATGCGCCGCGTTGTTGACGAGGATGTCTATTGCGCCGAACGCCTCGACGGTGCGCTGGATGATCGCGCGACAATGATCGGGATTGCGGATGTCGCCGGGGATCAGGACGACCTTGCGTCCCTCGCGCTCCACCAGCGTCTTGACCTCAGCGGCATCCTCGTCCTCGTTCAAATAGGCGATGACGATGTCGGCACCTTCCCGGGCATAGGCGATCGCGACCGCGCGGCCGATGCCACTGTCGCCACCGGTGATGATTGCCTTCTTTCCGGACAGTCGCCCGGAGCCCTTGTAACTCTCTTCGCCGTGATCCGGTCGTGGATTCATCGCGCGGGTCGAACCGGGCATCGATTGCTGCTGGGACGGATAAGGCGGCTTTGGATATTCGGTCATGGAGTGGCTCCAGGGATTTACTCCGCTAACGGAAAGCTTTCGGAAGCGTTCCTCGCGGTTCCATCACGCCTCGTGGCCAAGCCGCACGATGATGTCGCTCGGCAACAGCGCTGGCGCGTCGGCGGCGCCCAATCGCCATAGGCTCTCGCCCGCGACCAGCGCCGGCATGGGCAGTTCGTGGTCGGCGAAATTGGCAACAATCTGCAAGATGTCTCCCTTCTGCGTCCGCCAACGGGCATCCAGGCCGCCCTTACGCTGGTTCTCCCCCAGCAACCTGCAATGAGCCGAAACGAAACCCCGTTTGATCAGCGGAACGATCTTCTCGCGCCGTATCTTCAGCAATCGGGCTGTGAGGCCGCGAAACCTGGCGCTGGCGGGAGAGCGGTCGATGCCGGCCCAGTCGAGCTTCGATGCCCCGAAGGTTTTTTCATCGCACGGATCCGGAATCCTGGCGCGCATGCCGGGCGTCGAGAACGCCTTGAAGCGCGCGAACTCCTTGCGCCGCCCTTCCCGCGTCAGCTCGGCAGCTTCGCCGGACCAGTCTGCGAAAAACAGGAATGGCGTCTCGGCCGCGGCTTCCTCACCCATGAACAACAGGGGAATATGCGGGTTCAAGAGAACCAGTGCCATGGCCTGGTCCAGCTTCTCCGGACCGACCAGCGCGGAAAGCCGCTCCCCGAGCGCGCGGTTGCCGATCTGGTCGTGGTTCTGGGCGAAGAAGATGGTGGCATCAGGCGGCAGATGCGCGCTCGGCTCGCCGCGCGGTTCGTCATGCAGCGGAAAGATTTCGCCCTGGTAGGCAAAGCCCTCGGTGAGCGCTCGCGCGAGATGTTCAAGCGGCCTGTCTGCGAACGCGCGATAATAGCCTTCGTCCTCGCCCGTCAACAGGACGTGGAGCGCGTTGTGAAAATCATCGCCCCATTGCGCGTCATAGAGCCGGGTTCGCCCCTGAGCACGGTCGAGCAGGCGGGCCTGATTGGCCTCGTTCTCCAGCATCAGATGCACGCGCCGGTCCGGCAGCTGACTGCGAACCGTCTCGGCAAGCTCGATCAGGAAATGGCGGTCGGAATCGTCCTTCAGGGCGTGAACGGCGTCGAGCCGCAAGCCGTCGAACCCGTAGTCGCGCAGCCACATCAACGCGTTCTCGATCAGGAACTCGCGCACGAACGCGCCGTCGTGTCCCTCGAGGTTGACGGCAGGGCCCCAGCCGGTGCTGTGGCGCGCGGTAAAGAAACTTTCCGCATAGAGGTGCAGATAGTTCAGCTGCGGTCCGAAATGGTTATAGACAACATCGAGATAGACCATGATGTCGAGGGCATGCGCCGCGCGTAACAGCCGCTTGAGGTCTTCCGGCCTGCCGTAGCGCGCATTCGGCGCATTCAGCAGCACGCCGTCATAGCCCCAATTGTGCCGGCCGGGGACATCATTGAGCGGCATCAGCTCGATTGCGGTAATGCCGAGATCGCGCAGATAGGGCAACTTCTTCTCGACGCCGGCATAGGTGCCCTCCTCACTGAAGGTGCCGACGTGCAACTCGTAGATCACGGCCTCCGCCCAAGGGCGGCCGGGATAGAGCACCGAGTCTCGGAACGCCGCAGTGTCCACCACCTCGCTCGGGGCCCCGACGTCGTCCGGCTGGAAGAACGAGGCGGGATCGGGAACGACCAGGTCTTCGTTGATCCTGAACTGATAGCGCGTGCCGACATGCGCGGTGGGACTCAACGCCTGGTACCAGCCATCGTGGTCGCGCATCATCCGGAGTGGCGGCCGGCCGGCTTCGAGCAATTCGACCGATTGCGCCGTCGGCGCCCACAGATTGAAGCAGACCCCGTGGTCGAGGCATCGAGGGCCGTAGTGTCGCGCTGGCCCAGCCATTCCCAAACTGTGACTCAAACCTGGCCGCCTTTGCGTGCTTGGCTGGAAGTTACGGCACGCTTCGCGAGGCTCGATTTTACGATCGCTTGAGCATGCTCAACGGGAGAAGCCGAGATGTGGGCATTCGTTCCTCAGGCCGGCGCCACACCGATGCGCCATGTTGTGTGCACTTTTGGGCCGAGGTGCGGCGACGATGGGTTGGGGAAGATCACTGTTGCAAACAGGGAACGGAATCGCCGGGGCGACGGTTGCAACTCCACACGGGAGTTTTCGTCATGCGCCGCTCGAAGCCACAGCCGATCCGCAACAAGCTCGACCTCGCCGACCGTACTCAGGTGCGCCTCGTCAGAAAGCGTCTCGGACTATCCGACGCAGAGCTGACCAGCATCGTCGAGCGGATTGGCAACTCGATTGCGGCTATCAGCAAGGAGGCGGCGCTGCAAAGGGCAACCACGCTGCCGAAGCCGGACGATGTGCCTCCTGTCGCGGTGATTACTTCTGCGACCGTCGGCGAGCAGGCGACGCGGAAGTGACGGCAACCTCACCAAATTCTTCAGGGGCTATTCGGGGGCAGCGATGGATCAAACGGTACATTCAGACGACACCCTGACGCGGGCGGTCTCGAGCCTGCGCCGCTCCCGCATCAGCGAGGGCAAGCCGTTTCCGCTCGGCGCCACCTGGGACGGGCTCGGCGTCAATTTCGCGCTGTTTTCAGCCCATGCCACCAAGGTCGAACTCTGCCTGTTCGACGACAGCGGCGAAGCCGAACTGGAGCGGATCGAACTCCCCGAATATACCGACGAAGTCTGGCACGGCTATTTGCCCTCGGCCCGCCCCGGCACCGTCTACGGCTACCGCGTCCATGGCCCCTACGAACCCGACGCTGGACACCGCTTCAATCCCAACAAGCTCGTGCTCGATCCCTACGCCAAGCAGCTGGTCGGCCGGTTGCGCTGGGGACCGGAGCTGTTCGGCTACCAGCTCGACCATGCCGACAAGGATCTCTCCTACGACGAACGCGACAGCGCGCCCTTGATGCAGAAATGCCGTGTCATCGACCCGGCCTTCACCTGGGGCGCCGCGCGCAAGCCGGAAGTGCCGTGGGAGCGGACGATCGTCTACGAGATGCACGTCAAGGGGTTTACCCAGTTGCATCCGCTGGTGCCCGACGCAGACCGCGGCACGTTCTCCGGTCTCGCGCACTCGGAAGTTCCGGCCTACCTGCGCTCGCTTGGCATTACCAGTGCAGAATTGTTGCCGATCCATGCCTTCGTTGACGACAGCTATCTGGTCGAGAAAGGCTTGCGCAATTACTGGGGCTACAACTCCCTTGCCTTCTTCGCGCCGGAGCCGCGTTACCTCAGAACGCCGTTCGCGAACGAATTCAAGGCCATGGTCAACCAGTTCCACGCCCATGGCGTCGAGGTCATCCTCGACGTCGTCTACAATCACACCGCTGAAGGAAACGAGCTCGGCCCAACCCTCTCGTTCAAGGGCATCGACAACGCCAGCTATTACCGCCTGCTGCCGGACCAGCAGCGCTACTACATCAACGACACCGGTACCGGGAACACGGTGAACCTGTCGCATCCACGCGTGCTGCAACTGGTCGCGGATTCCCTGCGCTACTGGGCGACCGAGATGCGGGTCGACGGTTTCCGCTTCGATCTCGCCACCATCCTGGCGCGCGAACCTTACGGGTTCGATGAAGGCGGCGGCTTCCTCGATGCCTGCCGGCAGGACCCCGTGCTTTCCAGCGTCAAGCTGATCGCCGAGCCCTGGGACATCGGTCCGGGCGGCTATCAGGTCGGTCAGTTTCCGCCGGGATGGGCGGAGTGGAACGACAAGTTCAGGGACACCGTGCGCGCCTTCTGGAAGGGCGATGAGGGATCGATCGCGGACTTCGCCAAGCGCGTGTCCGGATCCGGCGATCTCTTCAACAAGCGCGGCCGCCGGCCATGGGCCAGCGTCAACTTCGTCACAGCCCATGACGGCTTCAATCTCAATGACCTCGTCTCGTACAACGACAAGCACAACGAAGCCAATGGTGAGGATAATCGCGACGGCCACAGCGACAATCATTCCTGGAATTGCGGCGCCGAGGGACCGACGGACGATCCGGACATCACGGCGCTGCGCGAGCGCCAGAAGCGCAATCTGCTGGCGACCATGTTGTTGTCGCACGGCACGCCTATGCTGCTTGCCGGCGACGAATTCGGACACACCCAACACGGCAACAACAACGCGTACGCCCAGGACAACGAGACCACATGGCTCGACTGGCTCCGCATCACCGCAAATGGCCGCAGCCTGCGCGAATTCACGCGCAAGCTGATCGCCACGCGCAAGGCATTTCCGATTCTTTACCGCAGCCGCTTCCTGGTCGGCTCCCACAATGAAGAGCTGGACGTGAAGGACGTGACGTGGCTCGCGCCGTCCGGGGAGGAAATGACGACGGACCAGTGGCAGGACGGTAACGCCAAATGTTTCGGCCTGCTGCTCGACGGCCGCGCCCAGGAGACCGGGATCAAGCGCCGCGGCTCGGACGCAACCATGCTGCTGATCTACAACGCCCATTACGACGTCGTGAATTTCACCTTGCCCGCAGTCGCCGAGGGACGCAGCTGGATCGGGTTGATCGACACCAATCAACCGGAGGGGCAAATGCCCGCATTCGAGTTCGGGCACGTTTATGCGATGACGGGGCGATCCCTCGTGGTGTTCGGTCTCGCCACCGAAACCATCGCCACGCGCCGCCTGCGCCAGGGCCTCGGCGCGCTGCTGGACGTCGTGGAGGCGCCGCTGCCGGGGTAGTTGGTCGTGACACGGTGAGCCGACGCTTTCGAGTTGATGACGACAGGGAACGCACGCAGGTTATCGGCGTTCGAGTAGATGGGGCATCAGTCGGAGAACACCGAGATGAAGTTCACAGGTGCCGTTATCCTCGCCGCTCTCGCGCTGCCTGGAGCAGCCTGGGCGCAGGCCAGCAAGCCTGACGTTTCGTCCGCGCCGAGCGCGCAGAATTCGGGTGCCGGCATTGCCGGGCAGCCCGGCAACAAGAACGGGCCGGCCGCAAAGCCTGGTGAGACCGTTGGATCGAGTTCGACGAGCTCCACTGGCAACACCGCCGTGCAGTCGCAGGACCCGTCGAATATTCAGGGCGCGCCAGGCAACAAGAATGGGCCGCCCGCCAAGCGTCCGGACCAACGCTAAACGAATACGCCCACAATCCTGCCGATCGACTTCGAACGACCTGCGCCCGATATCATCGGCGCAGGTCGTTTCGCGAGGAACGAACGCTAAAGCCGCCCGTTCGGAAGACATCCTCTTTCCTGTCCTCCCAATACGAGAGTCCCCACCATGTATCACCACGTCAAGAAGCTGATGTTCACCGTTCGCGTCGACGAGCCGGATCCCCGCTTCGGCAACATGCTGCTGGAGCAGTTCGGCGGCGCCAATGGCGAGCTCGCCGCCGCGATGCAGTACTCGATCCAGGGGTTGAACTGCGAGGATCCCGATCGCAAGGACCTGCTGATGGACATCGGCACCGAAGAGCTCAGCCATCTGGAAGTGGTCGGCACGCTGGCGCGGATGCATCTCAAGCCGTCGAAGTTCGACCGCCAGGCGGCCGAAGCCGATCCCCTCATCGCCATCGCCGGCGGCGGCGGCGTCAATCTCTTCAACTCCCAGGGCAATGCCTGGACCGCCGACTATCTGAAGATCACCGGCGAGCTTGACGTCGATCTGCGCAGCAACATCGCCGCGGAGGCGCGGGCCAAGATCGTCTACGAGCGGCTGATCAATTTCTGCGACGACGCCGGCAGCAAGGACGCGCTGCAGTTCCTGATGACCCGCGAGATCACGCACATGAAGGCGTTCGCGCTCGCGCTCGAGAGCATGGGCAAGCCAGCGTTCAGCATCGGCCGCATCGCGCCGACGCCCGGCCTCGTGGACCAGTTCTTCAACGATTCCACCGGCGCCGGCGACCATGGCGAGATCGACACGCGCGGCCCGTGGAACGAGGGCGGCGACTGGGTGTTCACGGAGTCGCCTGCGATCCAGGCGGGCGAACCGGGTCCGGCCTCGGCCATCGTCACCGAGAGCTCGCCGCCCGCGGACGAAGCGGGTCTCGGCGATCTGCTCATCAACGAGCTGCGCGATATCCTGCATGCCGAGAAGCAATTGACCAAGGCGCTTCCCAAGATGGCGGAGGCCGCCCGCTTCGATCAGTTGCGCGAGCTGTTCGAGCAGCACCTCGCCGAGACCGAAGCGCAGGTCGAGCGCATCAACGAATGCTTCGAAATGCTCGGTAAATCCGCCCGCGCCAAGCCCTGCAAGGGCATGATGGGCCTCGTCGAGGAAGGCCAGGAGATCATGGCCGAGGGCGAGGACAAGGAGGACGCGGCGGCCGACCTCGCCCTGATCGGCGCAGCGCAGCGCGTCGAGCATTACGAGATCGCGGGCTATACCACGGCGCGCAACCTCGCCCAGCAGCTTCGCCACAGTGCCATTGTCGCCCTGCTGTCGAAATCGCTCGCCGAGGAGGAGAACGCCGATCAGCTTCTCAACCAGGTGGCTCGCTCGCTGATGTCGGTGGCGAAAATGCCCGCGGCAGTCGAGCAGACCGAATGATCCCTAGCCGTCCAGCAGGTCGAGAAACTCCTCGACCCGGCTGAACGGATCCTGGTCGCGGCGGCCGGCGTGAACAACGCGGTCGCCGTCGCGCTGCAGCGATCGTGCCTCGGACTTTCCCCTGAATTTCCGCAGCCGCCCCGGCAGGAATGTCGCGGCGACGGCCTCGGGCCCGACATCGAGCCTGACGATGCCGCGCCGTTTGCAATCGATCCGGAGCCTGGCGGATGCGAAGAAGTCGCGGGCCTCCGGCGGCAGCCTGCCGAAACGACGCGAGATCTCCTCCTCCAGATCTTCCAGATCGTCGTCGCTTCGGCACCTGGCAGCGCGGCCATAGATCTCGAGCCGGACCGCTTCCGATTGCACGTAGCCTTCAGGCAGCATGTCGGCCAGCGGCATATTGAGATCGGGCACCCACAGATCGGCCCCGGTATCGCTGCCTCGCTCGGACGCCCGCTTCAGCAGATGACTGTAGAGCACGGGTCCGAACACCTGGACGTGGCCGGACTGCTGTTCCGAGAACAGATCGCCGGCGCCCCTGAGGTCGAGGTCGCGCTCGCTGATCGCAAAGCCGGCCCCCGGCTTGCTGAACTCCTCCAGTACCGCCAGACGCTTCTCGGACTGCTCCGAGGTCGCTTCCGTGAGCAGATGAGCAAAGGCGCGCGTGCCGCCGCGTCCCACCCGCCCCCTGAGCTGATGCAGCTGCGCAAGTCCGAACTTTTCGGGCCAGCACACCACGATGGTGTTCGCGCGCGGAATATCGAGACCGCTTTCCACTATATTGGTCGCCAGCAGCACATCCGCCTCGCCATCGACGAAACTCATCATGCGATCGTCGATCTCGTCCACGGGCAGTCTGCCGTGAAGACAGACGATGCGCAGCTCCGGCGCCACCGATTGCACCCGCGCCAGCATCGGCTCCAGATCCTGGATGCGTGGGCAGATCAGGAAGCTCTGACCGTGCCGCCTGCGCTCGCGGAGCAGCGCTGCGGCAATGGCAGCATCGGACAGCGGCGCGATCCTGGTCACGATGGGAAGGCGATGAACCGGCGGCGAGGCGATGACGCTAAGATCCCTGAAGCCGGCAAGACCCGCCGCGAGCGTGCGCGGGATCGGCGTGGCGCTCATCCACAGCGAATGGGCACCCTTGGCGAGGCCTGAAAGCTTCGCCTTCTCGGCCGCTCCGAAGTGCTGCTCTTCGTCGATGATGACGAGGCCGAGGTCGGCGAACTTCACGTCCTTTGCCGCAAGCGCCTGCGTGCCGACCACGACTTTCAGCGTGCCGCGCCGCAGCCCCTCCTTGGTCTCTCGCGTCTCCGGGCCTGAACTGGCTCGTGACAGGCTTCCCACCTCGATGCCGAGAGGGCCGAACCGCTTGCGGAAGGTTTCGACATGCTGCCGCGCCAGCACGGTCGTCGGCGCCGCGATCGCCACCTGTTTGCCGGACAGCGCCACTGCGGCCGCCGCCCGCAGCGCGACCTCGGTCTTGCCGAAGCCGACGTCACCGCAGATCACCCTGTCCATGGGGTGGCCCGCCGCAAGATCGTCGAGGACGTCTTGAATCGCCTGGGCCTGGTCCACTGTCGTGAAATAGGGGAACCGGGCGACGAATTTTTCGTAAGCCGGCCCCGGCGGCACCAGTTTGGGTGCACGACGGCGGAGGCGCTGGCTGATGTGTTTGGCGAGCGCCTTGGCGGCGACCTGGATTTCCGCTTCCGCCTCGGTGCGCCGCGCCCACCAGCTGCTGCCGTCCGCCTTGTCCAGCGTCAGCTTCCCGGGCTCGCCGGCATAAGGCCAGATCACGGCAAGATCGGAAGGCGGTACGAGCACGGCATTGTCGCCCGCGAATTTGAGCCTGATCATCTCGCGTCGCGATCCCTTGCCCATATCCAGGGTCTGCAAGCCATCGAGCACGGCGAGCCCGCGTTGCAGATGGACGATAGCGGCGCCCTTTTCCGGCACGTCGGGATGATCGAAAGCCGGATTCCAGGCGCGCGCCATCGGCTGCGGATGATGGGCTCGGCTGCCGAGCACGTCGGACGCGGTCACGACGACGAGCGGCTTGCGGCCGGCGCCAATGAACCCCGCGTCGAAATCGGCCAGCAGCGCGCCTTCGCGGCTCCGTGCCTTCGTCACCTCGCTCCAATCGGCCAAGCGCTCCGCCTTGATGCCGCTCATGCGCTCCATCGCGCGAAGGTCGTCCTCGACGGCCGCGACGAACAGCAGCCGCGATCCGCCGCGCTGCATGTCGGCGACGAAGGCGCGAAGCGCCTTGCGAGGCGAGGCCAGCTTCGAGAACTCCGGCGTCGAGATGAAGGCCGCCTTGCGCGGCAGCACGCTGATGCGCTTCTTCAGCTGCTTCCAGTCCGCCTGCCCCAGATATTCGCGTTCCGCATCCCTGCGGCCGGCAGCGTCCTCGATCGTGCCCTGCCAGCTCTCGGCGTGAGCCGATACCCCGGCATCCGCGATCCATCGCGCGCGGCTGCAATAATCAGGCAGTGTCACCCGCTGTCCGCGCGTAGCTCCCAGAGCGATCCGCTCGGACATGGGATCTATGATCAATTCCGGGGTCTCGTAGACGACCTCGTGCTCGATGGGATCAACCGCGACGATCTTGCGGATCGTGTCGCCGGAATGCTCGATCCGGAAGGGAGCGAGTGCGCCGGCGGGAAACACTTCGAACGTCTTGCCATGGAACAGGACACCGCCCGGATACTCCGCCTCTTCGTCGAGATCGTAGCCGAGAGCTTCCAGCCGCGTCTCCAGCTCGGTCTCGGAATAGGGCGCGCCCACCTTCAGCGTGAGGCTCGACCGCGACCAGCTCGCCGGCAGCGGCAGCCGTTCCATGATGGCTTCCGCGGTGGACACCAGGAAGACGGGCTTCTTTGTCTTGGCGAGACGCCGCAGCACCGAGCTGCGCCGGCCTGCGATCTCGCGGGAGGGCTCGAGGCCGTCGAAGGGCAGCGTGTTCAGGCGCGGAAACACCAGCACGTCGACCGAGGGATCGAGGGCGTGGATCACGCCGCCCAGCCGCTCCGCCCTACTCTCGTCGTCGCAGAGGAAGACGAGGCCGTCGCGGCCGGACTTCTCCCACTGCTCGAGCAGATGCAGCGCCAGCATGCCGAGCGGCGATGAGGAGTCGACCGCGGAACGCGAGGCGCTCTTGTCCGGGCGCTTGCTTGTCGAGCTGGTACTTTTCGAGCTCTTGCTTTTCGAACTCGTGCTCTTCGCGCTCTTGCTTATCGAGCCTACGCTTTTCGAGCTCTTGCTTTTTGTCTTTATCGCGCCGGTCGTGGCCCGGGCTTTGCTGGTGGGCGCCAATGTGTATCCAACTTTGTTTCGCAAATAGAGGCGAGCGACGACGAGCCCTCCCGTCGAGCTCCGTCGATAACGCGCCTCGGGCTTGAGCGCCCACTGACGTCATTACAATTTTGCAATTGCGTTGAAAAGCAGAGACAGGGGGCAAAGGCAAGCGGCCTGAACGGGCAGAAGGCTAACGGACAGGCGGCTATTGCAGAACCTTCGGCAGCACCACGACCACGTCCACGCTCTGCGCGAGGATGTGCGTGGCGACCACAGCGAGCTGGTGCGAGAACTCGTCCTCGATCTCGGCCGCGCAGTCTTCGTCGCTGGCAATGGCAAACAGCAGATTGCCGTCGATTTCGTCGAATCGGATGCCGGCGAAGAGGCGATCGAAAATCTCGGCGCCCGCGATGTACGCGATTCGCGCTTGGATGGCCTGGTCCTCGACGAGCGACAACTTCCTCATGGACGCAACATATGGCCGCACCACCCGAATGCAAGAGCAGGAGAGCGCTGGCGCGGCGTGCCTTGCGAACTATATTGGTGGCATCGTCCCGCCTGATCGCCGTTTGCCCTTGAGGAAATCCTTGATTCTGTTCCTGCTGCTGATCTTCCTGCCGATCGGCGTGTCGGCCGGCCGCTATTATTTGCGCGGCGACGGCCGCGGCAATTGGCAGACGGCGGATCGCTCCAGCGCCGGCCTGCTGCCGCCCGCATCGGCCAATCCGGATGCGCTGATCCGAGTGTTCGCCGCGCGCACCGTGCGCTGGCGCAGTATTTTTGCCGTCCACACCTGGATCGTCGTCAAGGAGAAGGGCGCCACAACCTATAGCCGATACGACTACACGGCCTGGGGCGACCCTGTTCGCAGCAACGGCTTTCCGCCCGACGGCCGCTGGTTCGGAGCCCTCCCGGAAACGGTGGTCGCCGTCGATGGCGCGCGGGCCGAAGCGCTGATTCCGAAGATCCGTGCCGTCATCGAGAATTACAAGTTCCGCGCCTATGGCGACTACAGCGCCTGGCCGGGACCGAATTCCAACACCTTCGTGCAGGCGGCGCTGGATGCTGTTCCCGAGCTGCGTGCCGTGCTGCCGCCGACCGCTATCGGCAAGGACTTTCCCTACAGCGGACGCTGGGCCGGCATCACGGCGTCCGGCACCGGGCTCTACGCCTCGCTGTCGGGCTATCTCGGCATGACCATCGGCTGGGTCGAAGGGGTCGAGATCAATTTCCTCGGCGCGGTGCTCGGCCTCGACATCCGCCGCCCCGCGCTGAAGCTTCCAGGCATAGGCCGCCTCGGTGTCGCGGCCGGCGCATAGGCCAATGACGGGGCCGACCCATCAAAGTCGGCGCCCTCCCAAGCTTCCCGACACATCGTCCTCCAATGTGTGCTTCAGGTCACAGCAGAATCGAGCGCCGTCGCGTAGATTGATCTTGCATGGCCGCAAACAAGGTAACGGCGGTACGCATGAGGCTGGAGAGGCGACCAACAGCTACGAACTTTTGAAGCCGCCAGGGTGAAGAGCTCGGCGGCTTTTTCTCTGTCCAGGAACGCGCGGCCGAGCTTGTTCGCTGCCGATGTGGCTACCGGCAGCGCCAGCTACTATCGTTTGTCTGAGGAGTCCGAAAGCTTCCGCTGATCGCGCTCTTCTTCGATCTGCCGTTCCGCTTCGACCCAGAACTCCACATCGCGATCGGCCGGGCGACCGGCCTGCTCCCAGAGCTCGTACGCGCGCGCTCGTACCTTGCCGCGCCGCATCATGCGAAGGAGCTTTTGCTTCAGCTCCTCGGCGAAACTCCTGAATCGCTGGACGGTGGTTTCGTCTTTAACGAGCGCAGCCGCTCGCGTTGCGAGTTCGATCTGGTGCTCTATCTTTTGCTGCTCATCCACCGCAAACCCCGCCGTAGCCACCGGCCTGCGTCGCAGCCCGTGCTGCTCACAACCTCAATTCCTGCTGGAAGGCTTCTGTTCCGCCTTCAATGCCAGGTCGTGTCAGCTTCGACGATCACCACTCTTGTTTCGGGATCTTCCGTCGTGTTGCAGGTGCAGGGCATGCCCTCACCACAGCGGCAGCCGCCCAATTCCTCGCTCCAGGCGCGGAGCGGATGGTTTACGCAGACCCATCCCAGACCGTGGCAGAATGGGCAGCCCTTGTTGGTCACAGCGTATCCGGCGTCCGCATCGGGTTCGACTTGTCCTCGTTGCGCAACTCCTGCTCGGCCGCGTGCCAGAACTCGTCCTCGCGGCCTTCCGGCTTGCCCGCCTGTTCCCACAAGCGGTGCGCGCGTTCTCTGATGTCGTGATCGGTCGGCTCCGGCATTGCATCTCCTGCGAAGAGACACGGCCCCACCCTGGGGGGTATGGGGGCTTGGAGGCGGGGCCGTGCAGGCCAGCAAATCGGCGGCGACGCTGGCCCGCTGAGTCAAGCCTCGATGGTGCGCAAGAGTTCCTAGCCCGGAGCGGCGAACACGCGAGCTCGAACGAAGCCCGCTCTCGCCGCCTTTACAGGCCTCGGGATGGAGCGGTGCACTCCTGACGCGGAGCGTTCCTCAGGTATCGGGATGCCACGTCAGCCAGCAATCCAGACGAATCTGACGTCGGGCAGCAGGCGGCGCAAGCTCGAGCAAGTCACCGCGGCGAGCGAGAACGTTGTCATCAGCCGAAATCTGCGATACGGGCCTCGAGCGCAAACATGCTTTGATAAACTTCCGGCTCGCTCGCCCCGGCCATGACGTCGGGGGCAATTTCCGCGGCTTTCCGCAAGGCGCCCTGCAACGACGCGACGTCGAGCGCCTCGATCAGCAAAAGCCCGGCAAAAAAGCCCTCGTTCTTCCGCATGCCCTTCTCGGTCGTCCGCACCGATGTCCGCGCCTCGTCGGTCGCGCCGATCTGCACCGCGGCAACCCCGTCGCACGCAACGAGCGCCTGAGCCAGACCCTGGGGATCCTTCGGCAACGTCTCGATCCGCAGTGGCACGATCGATGCGCCCTCGCCCCGCCC
>NZ_JBVVPP010000072.1:0-34495 GCF_055811315.1 Bradyrhizobium sp. MI1.4
TCTCGACAACCCGTTCGGCACGAGGCTGTCACCCATGTCTTAGGTACGTTCCGTTACCCATGTCTTCGGGCCGGACACCTGATTTTTTGGTAGCGGGAGAGGGACTCGAACCCCCGACCCCAGGATTATGATTCCCGTGCTCTAACCAGCTGAGCTACCCCGCCACAGGGTCGCGTGGGCCGAAACAAGCCGACCTCGCGAACGCGCGGCATATAAGGAAGGGGGCGGCGGGCTGTCAATCCGAGTTTGGCAAAGCTTCCACCTTCGCCAAGGCTTCCGCCTTCGCTAAAGCTTCGGCGGGACATGTCGGCGGGGGATTTGGGCCTTTTGGCGCTGAATCCGTCATGGCCGGGCTGGTCCCGGCCATCCCGGCCGGCCACAAGAACGTGGATGCCCGGGACGAGCCCGGGCATGACGACGAGATTGGGATGCGGAACAGGCTCCGCCTACGCCAAGGCTTCGGCGCGACGAGCTATTTCGGCCGCACCGTCGGGTCGCCGCCGGGGCTGCCGGGGGGCGGGATGACGGGCATGGCGCCGTTCGTGCTGGGCGCCGGGGCGTGCATCTCGGGATCGACGCCGGAGGGCGGGCAGAGCACGCCGTCCGATTTTGCCAATTTGTCGCCGAGCGGTTCCCGGGACTGGCCGGTGGTGGTGCCGTCGGCCGAGCGGTTCGGGCGGTCCTGCGGCGTGCAATTGGTCGCATGCTGCGGGGATGGCGGCGCGGTCGCTTGCGGCGGCGTCGCCGGGGCGGGCGGAGCCTGCGCGATCGCGCCGCCGGAGGCGGCGATCAGGAGGCTGGCCAGAATGATGTTTGATGTCGTGCGCATGGGAGGGAAACGCGCGGGTCAGCCCGCGTGTTCCGCACCCCCGATCACGATTTGAGGTAGCGGATCAGCGAAAAGTGGCCCATCGGCGGCATCGGGCGGCGCTCGGCCAGCGTAACGCCGCCGTGTTTTGCGGCCCAGTCGACCAGGCGCTGCCATGGAAATTCCGGGCGCCAGCCGAGGCGGCGGGCGAGCGGCGCAAACGCGAGCTCGGAGAGTTTGCGCAAACCTTTTTCGGCCCCGATGTGGTTGACCAGGATCAGCTCGCCGCCGGGCTTCAAGACGCGCATGAACTCGTCGAGCGTGCCTTCGGGATCGGGCACCGCGGTGATGACGTATTGTGCGACCACCGCGTCGAAGAAGTTTTCGGGGAAGGCGAGGTTCTTCGCGTCCATCACCGAGAGTACTTCGACATTGCTCAAGCGCATCGCGCGCACGCGCGATTGCGCCTTGCGCAGCATCGGCTCGGAGATGTCGACCCCGCAAATCTTCGTGGTGCGCGCATAGTCGGAGAGCGACAGCCCGGTGCCGACGCCGACGTCGAGGATGCGGCCGCCGATGCGATCGGCCTCGGCGATGGTCGACTGCCGGCCGGCGTCGAACACCTTGCCGAACACGAGATCATAGACCGGCGCCCAGCGGCCATAGGCCTTCTCGACCCCGGCCCGCGAGATGTCTGCTGCCATGCCCCCTGCCCTGCCTAGATTCTTATTTTGCGCATCATGCGCTTAGCCGCGGACCGCTTCTGCGAGCGGCCTCGTCGTGCTGCTTGCGGCCTTCGCGGCGGCGCTTTGAATGAAGCCGCCGCCGAGCACGCGGGCCTGGCCGCCAGGTGCGTCGTAGAACACGCAGGCCTGTCCCGGCGAAACGCCCTCTTCGCCGGCGACGAGCTCGACCTCGTAATGGCCGTTCGCGCCGCGCAGCCACGCCGGCTGGGGCGCGCGGGTCGAGCGCACGCGCACGAACATTTCGAGGCCATTGCCGATGGCGCGGTCGATGTCGCCATCGCCGATCCAGTTGACGTCGCGCAACACGATGCGGTGCATCTTCAGCGCCTCGCGCGGGCCGACGACGACGCGGCGGTTGGCGGCCTCCAGCCGCACCACGAACAGCGGCGCGGCGGCTGCGATGCCGAGGCCGCGGCGCTGGCCGATGGTGAAATTGGCGATGCCGTTGTGCCGGCCGAGCACGCGGCCGTCGAGATCGACGATGTCGCCGGGGTCCATCGCGTTCGGCCGCAGGCGGGTGATGATGTCGGTGTAGCGCCCGGTCGGCACGAAGCAGATGTCCTGGCTGTCGTGCTTGTCGGCGACGGCAAGACCGAAGCGCCGCGCCAGCTCGCGCGTCTCGGGCTTGGTCATGTCGCCGAGCGGAAAGCGCAGATAATCGAGCTGCTCCTGCGTGGTCGCGAACAGGAAGTAGCTCTGGTCGCGATCGGCGTCGGCGGCACACACCAGCGCGCGCGAGCCGTCGTCGCGGCGGCGCGAGGCAACGTAATGGCCGGTGGCAAGCGCGGTGGCGCCGAGCTCGCGCGCGGTCTTCAAGAGGTCGCGGAACTTGACCGAGCGGTTGCACTCGATGCACGGCACCGGCGTCTCGCCGAGCGCGTAGCTGTCGGCGAAATTGTCGATGACGGATTCGCGAAAGCGATCCTCGTAGTCGAGCACGTAATGGGGAATGCCGAGCTTGGCGGCGACGTCGCGGGCGTCGTGGATGTCCTGGCCGGCGCAGCAGGCGCCCTTGCGATGGGTCGCCGCACCATGGTCATAGAGCTGCAGCGTGATGCCGACAACGTCGTAGCCTTCCGCCTTCAAAAGCGCAGCCGTCGTCGATGAATCGACGCCGCCTGACATGGCAACGACGACCCTGGTATCCTCAGGACGGCCTTCGAGATCCAGACTGTTGAGCATGGGCCTTAAAGCGTTGTGGACGGCGGCGTTGGGCGATCCGCTGGGTGCTTCCGGCGGGACAAAGGCAATCCCCGGGAACCGAGAGTTCCCGAAGGGCGCGGCCTGCCCGGTCGAAAGCGGTTGAGAGCTCTCTCTTTAATATAGGCGGCCTTCCGGTGAAGCAATCACGGACCCCGCAAGGTTTACGGCAATTCTTGCCGGGGAGGCAGAAATGGCGGGGCTTTGGGAGGCTCCGCGGCGGGGCGCGAATTCGTCAACGCATTGATTTGATTGGATAAAATTCCTACCACAAGGGTGGCCCGCTCCTTGCTACCTCTCATGGCGAAGATGTTTCCAAGGGGTTGCCTGTGGTCGGTCGAACGTCAGATGTCGTGGCAAGCGTGCAAGTCCCAAGCGCGCAGCAAAAGCCTGCCCGGTCGCAAGCGCCGAAAGACACGTCCAACGACTCCTTTGGCTCGCTGGTGGACAGCAACACCCAGGCGATCAGCGACAGCGCGGCGTCCTCCGTGCAGGACTCCCCGCGCCGCACCGATTCCTCGTCCTCCGCCTCCGACAAGAGCCCGCGCGATCGCTCAGCGAGCGACCAGTCCTCGCAGAGCAAGGCCAGCGACGACGCCAACAATTCCGCGCCCGCCAAAAACGACATCAAGAACGACGCCAAGAGCGACGCCAAGAACGACTCGACGGCTGATGCGGCCAAGGCTGATAGCAAGACCAAGGACAAGCCGGAGGCGTCCGACGCCAAATCGGCCGACAAATCTGCGGACAAATCCGACGAGACCAATGCGGACAAGGCCGGCGGCATCGATGGCCTCGCCGCCGCCGTCGATACCGCCGCCGCCGCGCAAGTCGACGCGACGCAGGCCGCCGTATCCGATCCGAATGCACTCGTGGTCGCCGTGCCGGTCGATTCCAACGCGGCTGCAAACCAAGCCGCCGGCTCCGCCTCCTCGCCGCTGACGATTGCCGCCGCCGGCATCGCCGCCAGCGCATCCATCGCAGCGCAGATCGCCGGCACCAAGACCGATACCGCGACGCCGGGCGACAAGAGCGCCAAGACCGCAAGCGCCAAGGTCGATGCCGACACCTCGGCAGTGCTGGCCGATGCCGCGACCGGGACCACCGATTCGACCGCGGCCGATGCCAAGACCAATGGCGGCCTGATCGCCGCCGTCGACCAGGGCACGCCAAAAACCTCGTTCAAGGCCGCAGTCACTGCGCAAGGCGCCAGCGACGTCTCCAATATCGGCCAGGACACCGGCAAGGCCAACGCCGCGCAGACCTCGGCGACGGCAGCGTCCGCCAACGCGGCGCATCCGCACGCCGACAAGCCGCCGATCGACGCGAACGCGACCGACGCCAAGGCTGGGACTTCCGACCGCACCGCCGATGCGGCACCGGCGACGGCAGCACCGCATGCCCATGCGGGCACGCAGGCCGCTGTCTCCACCACCGACACCGGCGCGCAGGCGGCCTCGGCCGTGCAGGCGTCGCTGACCAATACGACTTCGGCCGCGACCGCATCGACCGCGACGCTCACGGCGACCGCAGCCACCAATACGGCCATTCCGATCACAGGCGTGCCGATCGAAATTGCCGCCGCCGCACGCGCGGGCAAGACCCGGTTCGACATCAGCCTCGATCCGCTCGACCTCGGCCGCATCGACGTCCGCATCAATGTCGACCGCAACGGACAGGTCACCTCGCATCTCACCGTCGAGAAGCCGGAGACGCTGCAGATGCTGCGGCAGGACGCGCCGCAATTGCAGCGCGCGCTCGACGATGCCGGCTTCAAGACCGGCAGCAACGGGCTGTCCTTCAGCCTGCGCGACCAGAATTCATCGGGCCAGAACTCCGGCCAGAACAACGACAATGGCGGCAATGCCCGCCGGCTGATCGTCAGCGACGAGGACGCAGTTCCCGCGGCCCCGGTCGGGCGCAGCTACGGCCGCATGCTCGGATCGAGCAGCGGCGTCGACATCAGAGTGTGAGGAGTATTCGATCATGACCACCACGAATGCCGCCACCGCCCCATCCGTCGTCTCGGGCACGACCGACCTGCCGAAATCCTCGTCGAACCCGAGCCTGGGCTCGACCACCGGCGCGACGCTCGCCGGCAATTTCCAGACCTTCCTGACGCTGCTGACGACGCAGCTGCAGAACCAGAACCCGCTCGATCCGCTCGACACCAACCAGTTCACCCAGCAGCTGGTGCAGTTCGCCGGGGTCGAGCAGCAGCTCAAGACCAACGACTCGCTGTCCCAGCTCGTCACCCTGCAGCAGACCACGCAGGCGACCCAGGCGCTGGGCTTCGTCGGCAAGACCGCCCTGGTCGACGGCACCACCGGGACCATGACGAATTCGTCGGCGACCTGGCATCTCAACGTGCCGAGCGACGCCACCGTCGACATCACCATCGCCAATGCCAGCGGCCAGACCGTGTTCACCGGCAAATACACCGCCGGCGCCGGCACCGACGTTCCGTTCACCTGGAACGGCCAGGGCAATGACGGCACGCAATGGCCCGACGGCAAGTACACGATCTCGGCCACGGGCAAGGATGTCGCCAACAACAATGTCGGCATCGCTGCGCAGGTGCAGGGCACGGTGTCATCCGTCGACCTGACCCAGTCGCCGCCGCTGCTGACCATCGACGGCGCCAGCTACACGCTGAGCCAGGTCAAGAGCATCATCGCGACGGCCAGCAATTAAAGGCGGAATGCCACTGGATAACGGTGTCGTCCTGGCGAAGCCAGACCCATTGCCACCGAAAGTCGCTTTGGTTCGTAACCCCGAGTCGTCGTAGCGACTCCTCCCTGGGGTAATGGGTCCTGGCTTTCGCCAGGACGACAATTGGGGTCTTGCAGCGTCGCGCGCAGGCCTCGTTCGTTAGTAAAGTATTTACGAACACCCCCTTCGGCCCGCCTGGACGCACCGTCCCGCCGGCCGAGTCGGCTGCGTTCCAGCCATTTTCAACGAGAATTGTATTGAAGCCTTAGGCTTAGCGGATTTTTAAGCCGGCGCGCGTAGGGTTCCTGAGTGAGTTCAGTGGTTGAGAGTTTGTGAGTACGCCATGACAGAACCCCATCGCCCGAGGGTAAAATACGTCATCGGGCCGGACGGTAGTCCGTTGACGATTGCGGATCTGCCTGCACCCGGCACCAAACGCTGGGTCATCCGCCGCAAGGCCGAGGTCGTCGCCGCAGTTCGTGGCGGTCTTCTCTCCCTCGAGGAGGCCTGCAGCCGTTACACGCTGACGGTTGACGAATTCCTCTCCTGGCAGTTTTCGATCGACCAGCATGGTCTGGCGGGACTTCGCACCACCCGTATCCAACAATATCGCCAGTAGGCAATCCGGAAATCTGCGGCTTTTGACGAAAATCGGCCTCGTCTTGCGAGGCCGATTTTTTTCATGCTCCCTTTTGGCGCGACTTTTGTCGCAGCTCTTAACCTTCGTTAACCATATCGAAACCATCACCTAGGCAATAATTGCCCAGTCGGCCTTTCCTGTGAAAGCAGCCGAATCTGTCGGGGCGGTTGCTTGCAAGGTCTTGCGGACTTTCTGAAGGGTATCGGAGCCGCCCGGTTCGGGGCGATGATCGCGGTCACCGCCGCGCTCGTCGGCTTTTTCGCGTTCGTCATCATGCGCGTCACCACGCCGCAGATGACGACGCTGTTCACCGACCTGAGCGTCGAGGACTCCTCGGGCATCATCAAGGACCTGGAGCGCCAGGGCATCCAGTTCGAGCTGCGCAACGAGGGCACCATCATCATGGTGCCCAAGGACAAGGTCACCCGGCTGCGGATGAAGCTCGCCGAGGGCGGCCTGCCCAAGGGCGGCGGCGTCGGCTACGAGGTGTTCGACAAGTCGGATGCGCTCGGCACCACCTCTTTCGTCCAGAACATCAACCATCTCCGCGCGCTGGAAGGCGAGCTCGCCCGCACCATCCGCGCCATCGACCGCATCCAGGCCGCCCGCGTCCATTTGGTGCTGCCCGAGCGCCCGCTGTTCTCGCGCGAGGCGCCGGAGCCGTCGGCCTCGATCGTGGTGCGGGTCCGCGGCGCGCTGGAAGCCCAGCAGATCCGCGCCATCCGCCACCTCGTCGCCTCGGCCGTGAACGGGCTGAAGCCGCAGCGGGTCTCGATCGTCGACGAGACCGGGCAGCTGCTCGCCGACGGCGCCCAGACCGATCCGGACCAGCAGATCGGCGACGAGCGCCGCACCGCCTTCGAGAAGCGGATGCGCAAGCAGGTCGAGGACATCGTCTCCTCCGTGGTGGGCACGGGACGCGCCCGGGTCCAGCTCTCCGCCGATTTCGACTTCAACAAGGTCACCCAGACCTCGGACAAGTACGATCCCGAAGGCCGCGTGCTGCGCTCGAGCCAGACCCGCGAAGAGCAGAGCATGACCGCCGACAACAACGGCCAGGTCACCGTCAACAACGAGTTGCCGGGCAACCAGCAGAACGGCGGCGTCGCGGCCAAGGACCAGAGCAAGAAGAGCGAAGAGACCAACAATTACGAGATCTCCCGCACCACCAAGACCGAAGTGACCGAGGCCGGCCGGGTTAACCGCATCTCGGTCGCGGTGCTGGTCGACGGCATCTACTCCAAGAACGAGAAGGGCGATCTGGCCTACCAGGACCGCACCAAGGAGCAGCTCGACCGCATCGCCACGCTGGTGCGCTCGGCGATCGGCTTCGACCAGAAGCGCGGCGACCAGGTCGAGGTGGTCAATCTGCGCTTTGCCGATGCCCCCTCCACCCCCCCGATCGCCGAGCCGAGCGGCTTACTCGGCATGCTCCAGTTCACCAAGGACGACGTCATGTACTTCGTCGAGCTCGGCGTGATGATGCTGCTCGGCCTGGTCGTGCTGTTCCTGGTGGTCCGGCCGCTGGTCAAGCGCATCCTGGCATCCGACGAAGTCGCAGCCGCCATCTCCGGCGCCCTCACCGGTCCGGCGAGCGACGAGGCCGCGCCTGCCAGCCAGGCGCTCTTGCCGAGCGGCGCCGCGAGCGCGATCGACGTCGCCACGGTCCAGGGCCAGGTCCATGCCCAATCCGTCCATCGCGTCGGCGAACTCGCCGAGCGCAATCCCAACGAGACCGTCGCCATCATCCGCCAATGGCTGACCGAACCCACGAAATAATCGAGAAGTGATCTGATATGGCCGCCGCCCTGCAAAACGCCAATTCCAACGACATCACCAGCGTGATCTCCACGCTCGGTCAGCGTGCGGGCAGCCGCGGAGGCGCGAAGAGCGAAGCGGTGGCGGGGCCGAAGCGCGCCGCGATCCTGATGCTGGCGCTCGGCGAGCAATATGGCGGCAAGATCTGGTCGCTGCTCGACGACGACGAGGTGCGCCAGCTCTCCCTGGAAATGTCGACGCTCGGCACTGTCGAGGTCGACACCGTGGAGGACATGCTGCTCGAATTCGTCTCGCGGATGTCGGCCTCCGGCGCGCTGATGGGCAATTTCGACGCCACCGAACGGCTGCTCCAGCAATACCTGGCCCCCGAGCGCGTCAACGGCATCATGGACGAAATCCGCGGCCCCGCCGGCCGCAACATGTGGGAGAAGCTCTCCAACGTGCAGGAAGAGGTGCTCGCCAACTATCTCAAGAACGAATATCCGCAGACCATCGCGGTGGTGCTGTCGAAGCTGAAGCCGGAACACGCCGCGCGCGTGCTCGGCATCTTCCCGGAGGACCTGGCGCTCGACGTCGTCAACCGCATGCTGAAGATGGAGGCGGTGCAGAAGGAGGTGATCGAGAGCGTGGAGAAGACGCTGCGCACCGAATTCATGTCCAATTTGTCACAGACCCGCCGACGCGACGCCCACGAGGTGATGGCGGAAATCTTCAACAATTTCGACCGCCAGACCGAAACGCGCTTCATCACCTCGCTGGAAGAGGACAACCGCGAATCGGCCGAGCGGATCAAGGCGCTGATGTTTACCTTCGACGACCTCGTGAAGCTGGATTCCGGCTCCGCCCAGACCCTGATGCGCAACGTCGACAAGGACAAGCTCGGCGTCGCGCTCAAGAGCGCCAACGAGGACGTCCGCAACTTCTTCTTCGGCAACATGTCCTCGCGTGCGGCAAAAATGCTCCAGGACGACATGGCGGCGATGGGCCCGGTCCGCCTGCGCGACGTCGACGAGGCTCAGGCGCTGCTGGTCAACCTCGCCAAGGATCTCGCCGCCAAGGGCGAGATCATGCTGACCAAGAACCGCGCCGACGACGAGCTGGTGTATTGATGGCCGCTCCGGCAAAATTCCTGTTCGACAACGACTTTGCAGCGCCCGACCGGACGCGCGAGAAGGCCGCCACCGCGGCCGAGATCGCCCAGAAGGTCGCGGAAGCCGAGGCGCGCGCCTATCAGGACGGCTTCGCCGCCGGCCAGCGCGAGGCCAAGGCCGAGAGCGACCGCCGTGTCGCGCTCGCCATGGAAGAGATCAACATCGCCATCCGCGGCATCGCTTCGGGCATCGGCAACATCGAATCCAAGATGGAAACCGAGGCGGTCGACGTCGCGGTCGCGGTGGCGCGCAAGCTGTGCGCCGATCTGGTCGCCGCCGAGCCGCTCGGCGAGATCGTCGCGCTGGTCAAGGACTGCTTCTCGCATCTGGTCGCGACGCCGCATCTCGTCGTCCGCATCAACGACGCGCTCTACGATTCCGCGCGCGAGAACATCGAGCGCCTGGCCAGGCAGAACGGCTTCGAAGGCCGGCTGGTGATTCTGGCCGAACCCGAGATTGCCACCGGCGACTGCCGGATCGAATGGGCCGATGGCGGCGTCGTGCTGGAACGCGCCGCCATCACGGCCAAGATCGACGAAATGGTGGGACGCTATGTTGCGTCCCGCAGGGGGAGTTAAGCCATGAGCGACACTGACGGACAGGTCCCGCTGCCCGATCTCAACGGCCCGATGCCGCCTACCGGCACCGACGTCGGCTACAACGAGGACGAATACGCGACGCGCGCCGCCGCCGACCTCGAGGCCGTGTTCGACGTTCCGGTGCAGGTCTCGGCCGTGCTCGGCCGCTCCAAGATGGACGTCAGCGAGCTGTTGAAGCTCGGACCCGGGACCGTGCTCGAGCTCGACCGGCGCGTCGGCGAGGCCATCGACATCTATGTCAACAACAAGCTGGTCGCCCGTGGCGAAGTCGTCCTGGTCGAGGACAAGCTCGGCGTGACCATGACCGAAATCATCAAGACTGAACGCGCCTAAAGCGACGACGCGCGGCAGCGCGACCAGACGGACAGGAGACTGATATGCGGCTTCTCATCGTTGGCACATTGAAGGGCCAGCTCACCACCGCCACCAAGATCGCGATGGCGAACGGCGCCACCGTGACCCACGCCGAGGATAACGAACAGGCAATGCGCGTGCTGCGCGGCGGCAAGGGTGCCGACCTGCTGCTGGTCGACGTCGCCCTCGACATCCGCGATCTCGTGATGCGGCTCGAGGCCGAGCACATCCACGCGCCGATCGTCGCCTGCGGCATCACCAACGACGCCCGCGCCGCGGTCGCCGCGATCCACGCCGGCGCCAAGGAATACATCCCGCTGCCGCCGGACCCGGAACTGATCGCGGCGGTGCTGGCTGCCGTCGCCAACGATTCCCGCGAGCTGGTCTATCGCGACGAGGCGATGGCCAAGGTGATAAAGCTCGCGCAGCAGATCGCGGGCTCGGACGCTTCGGTGATGATCACCGGCGAATCCGGGACAGGCAAGGAAGTGCTGGCTCGCTACGTCCACACCCGCTCGGCCCGCGCCAAGCGCCCGTTCATCTCGATCAACTGCGCCGCGATCCCCGAGCATCTGCTGGAGTCCGAGCTGTTCGGCCACGAGAAGGGTGCCTTCACCGGCGCGATCGCCCGCCGCATCGGCAAGTTCGAGGAGGCAACCGGCGGCACGCTGCTGCTCGACGAAATCTCGGAGATGGACGTCCGCCTGCAATCGAAACTGCTCCGCGCCATCCAGGAGCGCGTGATCGACCGTGTCGGCGGCACCAAGCCCGTCCCGGTGGACATCCGCATCATCGCGACCTCGAACCGCAACCTGGTGGACGCGGTGCGCGAGGGCACGTTCCGCGAGGACCTCTTGTTCCGGCTCAACGTCGTGAACCTGAAGATCCCGCCGCTGCGCGAGCGTCCCGCCGACATTCTCGAGCTCGCCCAGCACTTCGTGAAGAAATACGCCGAAGCCAATGGCGTGCCGATGCGCCCGATCTCGGCGGAAGCGCGCCGGGTGCTGTCCACCAACCGCTGGCAGGGCAACGTCCGCGAACTCGAAAACACCATGCACCGGTCAGTCCTGATGGCGCAGGGCGACGAGATCGGCGCCGATGCGATCCTCACGCCCGACGGCGACCGCCTCGACCTCGCCAAAACCGTGCCGGCCGTGGCCCATGCCACCATGGCCGCCGAGCAGGTGACGCGGGCCCTGGTTGGCCGCACCGTCGCCGACGTCGAGCGTGACCTGATCCTGGAGACGCTGAAGCACTGCCTCGGCAACCGGACCCATGCCGCCAATATCCTGGGCATCTCGATCCGTACGCTGCGCAACAAGCTCAACGAATATTCCGACGGCGGCATTCCGATCACGCCAGCGGGAACGCCGGGTGAATATCCACGCATGCCGATGGTGGGGGCGTAGGCGCTCTACGCTGACTGAGAGAAACGAATGCCCGGGCTGGTCCCGGGCATTTTTCTTTGAGAAGAACGCAAAGCAGTCACCACAATCCGTGGCTTCCGGCGAAAGTCAGGATCCATTACTCAGTGCGAACGGTAAGCCACGCCGACCCATTCGGAGCTACTCTTCCGCCGCGTGAAGCAGTTCACAATCAAACCACAACAAGATGGTTAAAGTCCTCGAGCCGCGCGACGTGATGTCGGGCAGAGCCGCATTGGTCTCGCGAAACGTCCTTTACATCGAAAGGGCATCCCATGAAGAACTCGTCGTGGACCATCTTCCGCCTCTCATTGATTGTAACGCTGCTCGCAGCGTCGGCGCCGCTTGCGCGCGCCGACGTGATCATGGATTGGAATGCAAAGGCCGACGCGATCGCCACTGAAAAGCAAATCCTTCCAGCGCCCCACAGCCGTGCCTTGTCTATGATGCACGTCGCGATGTTCGAGGCGGTCAACGCGATCGATCGCCGGTACGCGCCTTACAAGCTTGCCCTATCCGCGGATCGTTCGACGTCGCGGGAAGCTGCGGCCGCAGTTGCGGCTCACGACGTGCTGCTGTCGCTCTATCCGGACCTCAAGCCGGAGCTGGATGCGGCGCTGACGAGTTCTCTGGTGCCGATCGCCGACGGCGAGTCCAAGATCGCGGGCATCGGCCTCGGCAAGGAGGCCGCGATGCAGATCATCGCGCTTCGTGAGAACGATGGCAGCGCCGCCCTTGAAACTTACCGGCCCCTGACAACGGCGGGTGCCTACGTTCCGACGACCGTCCCGCTGTTCTCGATCGCGGGCGCGACGACGCCCTGGGTCATGACGTCCGGATCTCAGTATCGCCCCGGCCCGCCGCCGGCGCTCGGTTCAGAGCTGTGGACCCGGGACGTCAACGAAATCCGCGAGGTCGGCAGCCGAACAAGTGTGATCCGGACGCCCGAGCAAACCACGGTCGGTCGATTTTGGTTCTTTGTCGGTGCCCGCACCTACAATCCGATCGTGAGGCAGGCGGCAACGGCCAAGGGCATGGATCTCGTCGACTGCGCCCGGCTGTACGCGCTGACGTCAATTGCCGGCAACGACGCCTTCGTTGCCGTTTTCGACGCGAAGTACCACTACAATTTCTGGCGGCCGATCACGGCCATACGCAACGCCGACCTGACATCGAACGCAGCGACGCCTCGCGACGCATCCTGGCTGCCGCTGGGGGACACGCCGATGCATCCGGAATATCCCTGTGCTCACTGCATTACGTCGGCAGCGATTTCGACCGTGCTCCAGACCATCGTTGGAGATTTCGGCGAGTTCTCGGTGACCAGCCCCACGGCACCAGGCGTCACCCGCAAATGGACGCGGCTCCAGGACTATAGCGACGAAGTCTCCAACGCCCGTATCTGGGCCGGCTTTCACTATCGGTTCTCGACCGAGATCGGCAAGGAGATGGGCCGGAAGATCGGCGCGCTGACCGTCGCCACGCAGCTTCGCGGCGTGGAAGCGATGGCGGAGCCGAGGCGTTAGCCGGTTGCCACACGCTCAACTTCGTTCTGGCGAAAGCCGGGACGACGTGGAAGGCACGGTGCGTCCAATTCCGTGGACCGGCGACATGGCCGCACCGCGTTCTCCGACTAGGTCACACCGGCGCTAGGCCCTATATCCCGCGTGAGAACCACGCGAGGGTCAACATGTCTCAAGCTCAAATCACGGACTGGCTGGCGACGCAGCGGCAGGCGATGATCGACCTGCTGCGCGATGTCGTGAACATCGATTCCGGGTCGTATGACAAGGAAGGCGTCGATGCGGTCGGGGCGCGGTTCGAGCGGCATTTCGCCGAGCATGGCATTCCGTTCCGGCGCGAAAGCCATGCCACATTCGGCGATGCCATCCATGCCGAAGTGGCAAAGCCGGGCAGCAACGAGAAGCCGGTGCTGTTGATGGGGCATCGTGACACCGTGTTCGGCAAGGGCGAGGCCGGACGGCGTCCGTTCACGATCCAGGGCAGGCGCGCCTATGGTCCCGGTGTTGCCGACATGAAGTCCGGCGTCGTCATGAACATATTCGTGGCAACCGCCTTCCACAAATTCGGCGGCAACCCGCACCCGATCAAGCTGCTGATCACCTCGGACGAGGAGATCGGCTCGCCCTCCTCCCGGCCGGTGATCGAGCGCGAAGGCCGAACCGCGCGCGCCGTGTTCAATTCCGAGCCGGGCCGTCCGACCGGCAATATCGTCACGGGACGCAAGGGCGGCATCTTCATGCATTTCGCCATTATCGGCAAAGCCGCGCATTCCGGGGCCAATTTCGCCGCCGGCGTCAGCGCAATCGGCGAGCTCGCGCACAAGATCGTGCAGATCCACGCGCTGACCGATCTCGACAAGGGTATCACGCTCAATGTCGGCCTTGTTTCGGGCGGGCAGTCCGTCAACACCACGGCGCCTTACGCGGAAGGACAGATCGATCTGCGCTATGTCGATCCGGCGGACCGCGCGAGGGTGATGGCTGCGATCGAGACCATCATCGCGACACCTTACGTGCCTGGCACCAGCGCGACGCTGACGGTCAAAGGCGAGTTCGTGCCGGTGGTACAGAGCGCCGATTCAAGGGCGCTGTTCGAGAACTATCAGGCCGCCGCAAGGCAGGCCGGCCTCACCACGCTCCAGGGCGAGTTCTCCGGCGGCTGCGCCGATTCCGGCTTCACCGCCGCGGTCGGGACGCCGACCATCTGCGGGCTCGGCCCGGTCGGCGGGCTCGCGCACACGCCGGAGGAATATCTCGAGCTCGACAGCATCGTGCCGCGCGCACAGGCGCTGGCGCTGGCGATCTTGCGGGGATAGTCGCCCGCACTCCGCCGTCATGCCCGGGCTTGTCCCGGCCATGACGAATTGAGAGAGCCGTCACGAATAGCTCGGCGCATCCGGCCTGCGGAAGATCTGGATGGGGTCGCCCGGCACGATCGGATGGCCGCTGAACATCGCGTAGGCGTAGAGCGCGAGATAGGCGATCGCGAGCGCGCCGACCGCGTAGAAGGCCCAGGTCGCGACGCGTTTCATCATTGCGCTCCATTGCTGTCCCGGCGGGAGGCTCAGGCAGCGCTTCTAGAGCGATGACGGGGAAAAGGCCAGCCTGCACGGCCCGTCGCCGGCGGCGATCAAATGCCGCGGCGGACGTGGCTGGGAAGGCTGACGTCCGCAAGCCTGACGGCGTCTTCGTCCTGATCCACCGTCACATACTGACCGTGCCAATAGGCCAGCGCAGCGTTGCGGATCGAATTCCTGACGTCTCTGACACGCCCGATGATGATGCCGTGCGAATGGCGCTCGAAGATCTCCTCGACCTCGCAGTCGACGGCGGACAATGCGCCGACCAGCAGCGGAACACCCGAGACCGCGGTCACCCATCTGGCGCCCGCGAAACGATCGGCGCCCTTAAGCCCGCCCTTGCCGGCAAAGCGCTCGGCGATGTCGAGCTGATCGGCCGCGAGGATGTTCACGCCGAAAGCGCCGTGGCGGCGGATCAGCGGGAAGGAGGAGGCGTCGCGGTTGATGCTGACGATCAGCGTCGGCGGATCGACCGAGAACGAGCTGACCGAGGTGACCGTCATGCCGGTGATGTCCTTGCCCCGTCCGGCGGTGATGACGCTGACGCCGCCGGTAAGGTGGCGCATGGCGCCGCGGAAATCGGCGGAGGAGACGGCATTTTCGGTCATGAGATCGCGGGGCACTACATTCATGGCATCGTCCCCAAGTGGGGGTCCCTCTCTATTTAGGTACGATCGTCCGCCGACAAAAGGTGGCTCAGGATCGAGCCTTCGAGACCCGCGAGCTCGGCCGAGCCGCGTTGGCGGGGCCGGGCCGTGTTAACCACGACGTCGTGGGCGATCCGGCCTTCCTCGATCACCAGCACCCGGTCGGCCAGCGCGACCGCCTCGGCGACATCGTGGGTCACCAAGATCGCGGTAAAGCCCTGGTCGCGCCAAACGCGCTCCAGCAACCGCTGCATCGAGATGCGGGTCAACGCGTCCAGCGCGCCAAGTGGCTCGTCGAAGGCGAGCACGCGGGGGCGCGAGACCAGCGCGCGGGCAAGCGCTACGCGCTGCTTCTGGCCGCCCGACAAGACCGAGGGCCACTGGTCGCGCTTGTCGGTCAGTCCGACTTCGGTCAACGCCTTATCGGCGCGTGTATGCGCATCACTGGATGAACGATCGCGGCCGAGGCCGACCTCGACATTGGAGAGAACGCGGGCCCAGGGCAACAGCCGAGGCTCCTGGAACATCACGCGAATATCCTCGGGGTTCACCGCGTCGCCGAGCGAGATGCTGCCGGCGTCGAACTTCTCCAGGCCGGCGATGAGGCGAAGCAGCGTGCTCTTGCCGCAGCCGCTCTTGCCCACGATGGCGACGAACTGGCCGGCGGGGATGTGAAGGTCGATGCCGCGCAGCACCTCGTTGTCGCCGTAGGATTTGCGCAGGCCGCGGATGCTGAGCGGCAGGCCGCTCGTTTGCACTGGGCGCTCCTCGCGCACGACGCGGGCGTGAGGCGCGAAATGGGAACGGCTGGCGAGTTCGGTGTCCGGAAGGGAGGTACGAAGGGCTGTCTGCATGTGATTCCCAGTATGTCTGCTCAGCGTTTCCAATAAGCGGGGTGCCAGGAGAGCGTCAGGCGCTCCAGCACGCGGGAGGCGCTGTCGGCGAGCTTGCCGAGCAGCGCGTAGATCAGGATCGAGAGCACCACGACGTCGATCAGCATGAACTCGCGCGCCTGCATCGCCATGTAGCCGAGGCCCGAGGACGCCGCGATGGTCTCGGCGACGATCAGGGTCAGCCACATGATGCCGAGCGCGAAGCGGATGCCGACGAAGATCGAGGGCAGCGCGCCCGGGAAGATCACCCGGCGAAACAGCTCGCCGTCGCTCATGCCGTAGATGCGGCCCATCTCGATCAGCTGGGGATCGACGGTGCGGATGCCGTGCAGCGTATTGAGGTAGATCGGGAAGAACACGCCGAGCGCCACCAGGAACAGCTTCGCGCTCTCGTCGATGCCGAACCACAGGATGACCAGCGGGATCAGCGCCAGATGCGGCACGTTGCGCACCATCTGCAGCGTGGTGTCGGTGAGCTTTGACGACAGCTGCGACAGGCCATTGGCGAGGCCGAAGGCAAAGCCGATGCTGCCGCCGATCAGGAAGCCGATCGAGGCGCGCCAGAACGAGACCCAGATGTTGCGAACGAGCTCGCCGGAGAGCAGCAGCTTCCAGCCCGCAAGCAACACGTCGCTCGGCGCCGGCAGCACCCGCGTCGGCACGAAGCCGGTGACGCCGGCGACCTGCCAGATCGCGATGATGGCTAGCGGCACGATCCACTGGATCAGGCCGTCCACGCGCGGCAGCCGCAAACCGCGCGGGAGCGAAACGTTGTCGATCAGGCTCATGATTGCGATACCTGCTGCTGCGGACGATAATCGCTGCCGACCGTTTCACCAAAAGGACCACCGTTGAAGTGAAGCCTGGTCACGTTGCTGGGCTGCTCCAGCGAGAGCAGCGGGAACACCAGCTCGGCGAAACGATAGGCTTCCTCCAGATGCGGGTAGCCCGACATGATGAAGGTATCGATGCCAATGTCCTGATACTCCTTGATACGGGCCGCGACCGTCTGGGCGTCGCCGACCAGCGCCGTGCCGGCGCCACCGCGCACGAGGCCGACACCGGCCCATAGGTTCGGAGCGATCTCGAGCTTGTCGCGCTTGCCGCCGTGAAGCTGCGCCATGCGCTGCTGGCCAACCGAATCCATCCGCTCAAAGTTCTTCTGCGCGGTCGCGATGGTCTCGTCGCTGACATGTTTGATCAGCTCATTGGCCGCTCGCCAAGCCGCGTCATTGGTCTCGCGGACAATCACGTGGAGCCGGATGCCGAAGGATAGTTTTCGACCGCGAGCTGCTGCGACCTCCCTCACCCTCGCGATCTTCTCGGCTACCAAGGCCGGCGGTTCGCCCCAGGTCAGATATTTGTCGACGGTGTCGACGGCGACGTCGATGCCGGCATCCGACGAGCCGCCGAAATAGAGCGGCGGACGCGGCGACTGCACCGGAGGAAACAGCAGCTTTCCGCCTTCGACATGGATGTGCTTGCCCTCGACATTGACGGTCTTGCCGGCGAGCAGCTCGCTATAGACGCTGAGGAACTCGCGGGTAACCTCGTAGCGCTCGTCATGGGCGAGGAAGATGCCGTCGCCCTTGTTCTCGACGGGATCGCCGCCGGTGACGACGTTGACCAGAAGCCGGCCGTTGGTGATGCGGTCGAGCGTCGCGGTCATGCGCGCGGCCACGCTCGGCGATTGCAGGCCGGGCCTGACCGCCACGAGATAGCGCAGCCGCTCGGTGAACGGCGCGACCGAGGACGCCACGATCCAGGAATCCTCGCAAGACCGCCCGGTCGGCAGCAGCACGCCGAAATAGCCGAGCTGGTCGGCGGCCTGCGCGATCTGGCGTAGATAGTTGAAATTGACCTCGCGGCCGCCGATGCCGGTGCCGAGATAGCGGCCGTCGCCGTGGGTCGGCAGGAACCAGAGGATGTTGGCGTTCGTTTGCTTGCTCATTTGCTTGCTCATGATCCTGGCTTCCGCGCCACGTCGGAAATCTTGATGGATTTGGGGATCAGGTTGAGCGCGAAGAACGCGTCCGCGACCTGCTGCTGATCGGCGATGACGGCATCGGTCAGCGGCTTGATGCCGTAGGATTGCCGCTTCAGCGCGACCTCGACCACCGGGACTGACAGGCCGATCGAGGGCGCCAGCTGCTCGGCAACCGCGTGGATATCGCCCTTGGCCCAATCGTCGACCGCGCTCAGCTCGGCCAGCACGGCGTCGACAATCCTCGGATTGGCTTCGAGGAATTTCTTCGAGGAAAAATAGAACTGGTAGTTGGCGACGATGCCGGTGCCGTCGGTAAGCGTGCGGGCGCTGGTGGCGGCTTCCGCGGCGGCCTGGAACGGATCCCAGATCACCCATGCATCGACTGCGCCGCGCTCGAAGGCGGCGCGCGCATCGGCCGGCGCCAGAAACACAGGCTCGATCTCGGAATATTTGACGCCGGCTTTCTCCAGCGCCTTGACCAGGAGGTAGTGGACATTGGAGCCCTTGTTGAGCGCGACCTTCTTGCCCTTGAGATCGGCGATGGATTTCAGCGGGCTGTCTTTTGGCACCAGGATCGCCTCGCCCTTCGGCGCCGGCGGCTCGTAGGCGACATACTGGATCGGCGCGCCGGCGGCTTGCGCGAAGATCGGCGGGGCTTCGCCGGTGTTGCCGAAATCGATCGCGCCGATATTGAGCGCCTCGAGAAGCGGCGGGCCGGAGGGGAATTCGGTCCACACCACCTTGTAGCCGTCGGCAGCTAACTTCGGCTCCAGCGTGCCCTTGCTCTTGAGCAGCACCAGCTTGCCGTATTTCTGGTAGCCGATGCGGACGACCTTGTCCTGTCCGTAGGAGGTGCCGACCGCGGCGGCGACGATGCCGATCGACAGCACGATGGCCGCGATCAGACGCTGGATGATACGCCTCATGTTCAAACCCTTTGAGATGGGGAGATTGGTTGGCACGATCAGGCTGCCGGGTTGCGCCAGACGATGTCGCGGATCACGATCGGCTTCGGGATCAGGCCGAGCTTGTGGAAGCGGTCGGCGACGCCCTGCTGGGTCGTGACGATGTCGTCGGTGACCGGGCCGACCACGAAATTCGCGCGATTGGCGGCGAGGGTCTGGATGTCCAGCGGGACGCCGGTGATCGCGGCGAGCGATTTGGCGACCGCGTCGCGGTGCTGCTCGGCCCATTGACCGGCGGCGGTTGTCACATCGATGATCTGTTGCAGGATGGCGCCGTGATTCCTGGCGAAATCGCGGTTGGCGATGAAGAAGGAATTGGTCTTGGTGACGTCGCGCGCATTGATCAGGATGCGGCCGCCCTGCTTGGTCTCGCCGATCGCGAAGTAAGGATCCCAGATCGCCCACGCCTCGATGCTGCCATTGGCAAAGGCAGGCCCGGCATCCGGCGGCGTCAGATAGACCGGCGTGATATCGGCATAGGTCAGGCCGGCTTTCTCGAGCGTCTGCACCACGATGTTGTGGGCGCTGGAGCCCTTGGTGAAGCCGACGCGCTTGCCTTTCAAGTCGGCGATGCCGCGGATCGGCGAATCCTTCGGCACCAGGATGCCCTGCCCGTTGGTGATGGGCTGGCCGGCGGCATAGACGATCGCCGCGCCCGCGGCCTGGGCGAACACCGGCGGGGAGTCGCCGACCGCGCCGAAATCGATGCTACCGACATTCATTGCCTCCATCATCGGAGGCCCCGACGAGAACTCGACCCATTTCACGTCGATGCCCAGGGGCGCGAAATGCTTTTCCAGGGCGGCCTGCTGACGCGTGATAACCAGCACGCCGGTCTTCTGGTAGCCGACACGAATTTCCTTCACCGCGCCTTGTGACGTTGCTTGCGCGTTGGCGTGCGAAACGAATGCGGCGGCTGCCGCAGTTCCAAGGGATAGTTTGAGAAAATCCCGACGTTGCATCCGACACTCCCGGCCGCGTGCGGCCGTCCTTCATTCGTGCTCGGGAATGATGGGGCGGCTTATCGGCGGTGTCGAGACGCGCGGAAAAATAGCGATGCATGCACTGCGCACCTGGCGGAGCGCATGATTAATCTTTCGATCCACGGAGCGAACGCAGGGGATATTTTTCCGCACGCGAATGTGAAAAACGCACGCAACCGAGCCGAGAAATTAAAAATCGCGAAAACAACCCCATGCACAGTAGCCGGGGCGCGCGAAAACAATGACTTACGCTTATCCGAAATTGACCTTGACTCGTCGGGCAAAACAGGAGCAGGATGGCATCGTGGCGGCGTTGCGGATGGACCGGTCCCTGCCGGCCTAATGCAGCCATCTCACCGGTAGATTCTGCAGCCCGCGAAAGGCCCATCCGCCGATCCGTACCGGCTCGTCGTCGGCGATCTCGAGCCGGCCGGCACGGGCGAACAAGGTCGGCAGTGCGACGTCGGCAATCATGGCGCGGGAGGCCCAGGCGCCGGCACAGAAATGCGGACCGGCGCCGAACGCGACGCTCTTGGCCGTATCACGCCGCACGTCGAACTGGTCGGCGCGTTCAAAGTGCTTCTCGTCGCGATTGGCGGAGCCGAACATGAGGAATACGCGTTCATCGGTTTCGAAGGCGACGTCGCGGATCGACCACGGCTTTGCGATGCGCCGCGGCGACATGCCGATCGGCGAGATCCAGCGGGCATATTCCTCGAAGGCCTGGAGCCACGTCACGTCGCCCTTGCGCACGAGATCGAGCTGGTCGGGATGGGTCAGCAGCGCCCACACCGTGCCGGCGATCGCCTTGCGCGGCTCGTTCTGGCCGCCGGAGATCGCGAGCTTGACGTTGGCGCGCACGCTCTCCATCGCCATGCCGGACGCGAGGAGCACGCCGAGGATACTCTGGTCGGGATGCTTGCGCATCACCGGCAGGATGTCGTCGATCGCGGCATCGATGCCCGACGTCGCCGCATGGCAACGCGCCTCGACGGCCGCGTCGCCGCTGTAATTGGCGATGCCCTCGATCATGCCCTGTGACCAGGCGTCCATGTCGGCAAAGCAGATATTGGTGAGGCCGGTGATCGACTTCAGGCATTCGCCTGAGAACGGCAACGCGAAGTCGCGCATGAAATCGATTCGCCCGGGCGCGATCGCGTCGATGATGCGATCCGCATGGGCCTGGAACAGCGCGGTCCAGTGCGCCTTCACCGTCTTCGGCGACACGGTCGGAAACATCGCACGGCGCTCGACCTGGTGCGCCTCGCCGTCCTTGCGCATCATGTTGTGGCCCATCAGCCGGTTCATCAGACCCGCGGGCTGGTGCGAGGAGAACACGTCGATCTGCTTCTCGGAGATCGAGATATCGTCGCGGCTCGTCAGCAGCGTCGAGCCGAGCTGAGGTACGAAGGCGATCGGCGCCTCCTTGCGCATCTTGGCGAGCATCGGATAGGGATCGGCCCAGAATGCGGCTGGGTCGATGTCGATGCGCGGCGCCGTGCTCAAGCTTCGCTCCATTGCTGGTTAGCCGCCAAGGCTAGCGGCTTCACGAGGCGCCGTCTGTCCCCAGCGATTGGGACAGCTTCAGTTCAGGCTGCGCGGGCCGGCGAGCAGGCGCAGCACGATCGCAAACAGCTCGCTTTGTGACGAGATGCCGAGCCGCTCATAGGCGCGCTTGCGGTACGTCAGCGTCGAATGCAGGCTGATGCCGAGTGCCTGCGAGATCGCCTCGGAGCTGAAGCCGGAGAGGATGCGCCGGCAAACGTCCTGCTCGCGCGGGGTGAGGCTGGCGAGGGGCGCGCGCGTCGCGAATAGCGCGGCGACAGACTGCTCGGTCGTCGCTGCCGAGCCGTGCTGGAAATGGCGTGCCACGCTCGCACTGATGGCCGGTGCGATGGCCTCAAGCCGCGCACGCTGGGCATCGCTGAAGCGGCCCTGGACAGCGATGCGATAGAAATTGACGTAGAAACAGGTGTCATCGACCCAGATCGCGGTCGCGCATTTGTCGACGATGCCGGAATCCACAAAGAACATTTTTCGGTAGCGGGCGCCGTACATGCGCGGCGCGAAGGCGGGCAGCACGAGCGTGGCGCGGCCCTCACCTTCGAACAGCGCATCGCGGTTGGGATCGGATTGGTGGAACTGGCCGGCATAGGCAGCGCCGAGATCGCCGCCGATCGGGATGTTGCCGGCATCGAGCAGGCAGTGTGCGGCGCCCGCGCGGCTCAGCGCGAACACCATGCAATGCCCGACCCCGGCCTGCCGACGCAGTGTATCGATCAGGACATCAGGAAAATCCGGACGACCGATGGCAAGCACCGCGGGTGTGACATCGCCAGCCGCCGGCTTTGCGGGCGTCCCGTGAGGGCGCATCGTTTTCTCCCCATCGCCTTTTGACGAAATTTATCAGCAATGGCCGCGCAGCGGAAGGCGGGTGTCGCCCGATATCTCCTGCCACGTCGCCGAGCCGGCGGACGAAGGGGCTCAGGAAGCACTTTTGCGCAGAATCCTGTCCATTGCTTTTCCCTTCGCCAGCTCATCGATCAGCTTGTCCAGGTAGCGGATCTCTCGCATCGTGGGTTCTTTGACGTCCTCGACCCGGACGCCGCAAACCACGCCTGTGATCAGGGTTCGCGAAGGATTGATCTTGGGGGCCTTCGCAAAGAAGGTTTCAAAGTCCGTCCCCTGCTCCAGTTGAGCTTCCAGTTCGTTCTGACCATAGCCTGTCAGCCAGGAGATGACCTGATCAACCTCCGTTTTGGTGCGCCCTTTCTTCTCCGCCTTCGCAACGTAAAACGGGTAAACGCTTGCGAAGCTGGTGGTATAGATCCTGTGTTTCGCCATGACCACTCCATGGATCACTCGCTGCGGCCGAAGGCCGATACGATATCATCGATGGAGTTGCCTGTAGAGGTTCTGACTGAGAAGCCCCGCGAAGCAATATACGGCGGCAAATGCGCTCCATCAAAGCGCCCGTGATATCGGTCACTGAGCGTTCAAGGCAGTTGCGGCACTCTGCATCGTGCCAGCGCAATCACCTTCCGGGCGGCCGCTGAGGTGACTGTCTCGACAGTGTTTTGCCGGCATCCCCTGCTAGGTTAGCAGAATTCGCACCCAGCAGGGTATGCTCGGATGTGAAGCTTACTCCAAGGCAAAGGCGCAGCTATGTTCAAGGTCGAACCCACGCTTGAAAATCTCGCATCGCATATCCAGCGGCAGGACCGGTCGCTGAAGGCTATGAGTTGGAGCGTTTTGGGGGCTACGATCCTGGCGGCTGCGGCGATCATTTCATCGCAATGGCATGCGACCGCTAATGCCGATACAGTCAAGGCCAAGACCCTGTCTGTGGAAACAATTGCCTTGCGAAATGGCACCGGCAAAATCGTCGCCTTGATCTCATCCACTTCCGACGGAACGCCGCACATCTCGCTCTTGGATAGCCGCGAGAAGGTGCGTCTCAGCATCGGGCTTCGCCAGGATGGCGTACCTTCGGTGTCGCTCCTCGATACGGAGCAGGGTCAGCGGGCAGTGCTGTCCCTGAACGATCATCAGGATGCGTCCTTGACGATGTACAATGCTGCAAAACTCCCCCGCGCGACGATCGCTGTGGACTCCGTCAGCTCGGGTCACATGGTTCTCTTCGGGACCGGCGGGGGTCTAAACCTCTCCGCTTTGGATGGCCGCGTGCAGTGGACTCCCGTGGGCGGAGCCGTTCAGAACATCCAGACGAAAACCGAATCCAAATAAACTCATCCGGCCGCAGCGGCGAAAGACCCTACCCCGCCGCCGCCTTCGCCGGCGGAACGTTGATCGCGAGCTTGCCATAGCGGTCGGTGAACGCCTGCGTGTCGATCTCCTCGAGCTTGATCTCGCCGCTCATGACGCCCTGCTTCCAGGCCGCCTGCGCGGGATCGTTCTGGAATTCCGGCATCACCTCGCGGCCGAACAGCTCCAGCGATTCGCAGATGTGCTCGTGGCTGTTCTTGCCCGCCTGGTTCAGCAGGATGACCTGGTCGATATGCGAGCCCTGGAAGCGCTTCAGCTTCCTGCGGATCGTCTCGGGCGAGCCGATCAGTCCGCCGCGCAGCGCAGCCTCCTGCGCCTCGGGATTGTCGCGTTTCCACTTGTTGTACTCGTCCCACATGTTGACGGTATAGGGCGCCGGACGCTGGCGATTCTGCGACGCGCCGTAGAAGCGTAGCGCGAACTGGAAGAAGGTGGCGCCGTCGGCGCGCGCACGCGCCTCCTCGTCCGTCTTTGCGCACATGAAGAACGACACCAGCGCCATGTTCGGGTTGATCTCGTAGTCGGCGAGCTTGGCGAGACGCTTGGTCATGGCGTTGTAATAGGCGTGAACCCAGGCGTGCGCGGCGTCTGCGCTGACGAACTGGAAGCCGAGCGCACCAAAGCCATGGCGGCCGGCGCGCTCGATGGTCGGCAGCTGCGAGCAGGCCATCCACAATGGCGGATGCGGCTTCTGCACCGGTTTTGGCACGACGTTGCGCAACGGGATGTCGAAATATTTGCCGTGGTGCTCGCTTCCTGCGTCCTTGAACATCGGGAAGATCGCGGCGACGGCCTCCTCGAACACCTCTTTCTTGGTCTCCATGTCACGGCCGAACGGCGTGAGCTCGGTGATGGAGGCGCTCTCGCCCATGCCGAATTCGCAGCGGCCGTTGGAGAGCAGATCGAGCACCGCGACGCGCTCGGCGACACGTGCGGGGTGGTTGGTCGTGAGCTGGAGGATGCCGTGGCCGAGCCGGATGTTCCTGGTGCGCTGGCTCGCGGCTGCGAGAAACGATTCCGGCGAGGGCGAATGCGAGTATTCTTCGAGGAAGTGATGCTCGACAACCCAGGCGTGGTCGTAGCCGAGGCTGTCTGCGAGTTCCATCTGCGAGAGCGCGTTCTGATAGAGGCTGAGCTCGTCGCCGGCCACCCACGGCCGTGGCAGTTGCAGCTCATAGAAGATGCCGAACTTCATGACGCCGTCTCTCCCAGGTTTTTTTGCAGGTTTTCTTGCAAGTTTTCTTGCAAGTTTTCTTGCCGTTTATGTTTTTGTTGCGGGCATCTTAATGGGCGGGGCGGCGCTGTCTACGCAGTCGCAATTCCGCCTTGCGGGAGAAGGTGCTTTTCGGCACGGCGGCCATTCAGGACCACGCCGATGAAGGTGAAGCGCACCAGCAGATGATAGCTCGCCAGCATCGGAGGAAGCGCGACGACGAGAAGAACACCGAACTTGATCAGACCGGGCCAGTCGAGCTGCGACAGCGCGACCTGCAGCGCCATCACGATCGGCAGATGGATCAGATAGAGCCAGTAGGATGCATCGGCGAGATAGCGCCAGGTCGGGCTGAAGCCGGACATGAAGCGGAGCGCGAGGCCGATGACCGCAAAGGTCGAAATCCATATCGCCGGCGCATACAGGATCACGGAGACAAGCCGGAGCGTGGCGAAGCCGAAAGGCAGTTTCGGTGCACCCGGCGCGGACGTCATCGCCCCAACCAGCACGAAACTGATCAGGATCAGAGTGATTGCGAGCAGAAGATGCGGGAGCCAGCGCCGCTCAATCAGTCGCAGCAGATCGATCTGCCGATGCAGCAGCCAGCCGATCGCGAAGGCGGTGCCGAAGCCAATCCTGCGCGTTGGTGACGAGCGATTGATCCGGCGTCCTCACGCCCATCACGTTGATCCAGCGTTGGTCGAGGCAGAAGGCGGCGCCGATCGGGATTGCCAGAACAAGGGGGGCCAGCGGACTTTTCATGATCCCGGCGAAGACCCGGTCAATCACCGCTCGCCACCTGCCTGACGCATCTAGCCAGACAAATGCGCCGCGCAGCAGCAGCACGACGACATAAAGCTCCAGCAGCACATAGATGAACCAGAGATGGGTCAGGGGGAAATTCGGCAGCACCGGTGGCCAGCTGCGGGACCAGCCGCCGTTCGGGAAATGAGACGCCCAGATCGCGATGAAGTACATGGGCGTGAACAGGATCGGCCAACCCGTGCGCAACTATCCGGAGCAGCCGCCGGTGATCCCGCACACGATCGACGGCTATCAGATCGACCTCAACGGCAACAAGTGCCTGCCATGCGCGGGCGCGCATCGCGGAATCGCAGGCGCCGATGGTCTCGATCACCCACTTCATGGACCGCGACGGCCAGTTTCTGGCTTCGATCTCGCCGCGCCGCTTCTTCTGCACGGAATGCCACGTGCCGCAGAACACCGCCAATCCGCCCGTCAGCAACGACTTCACCGACATCGACACGCTGCTGTCGCGCGCAAGCCCCGGTGGCCGCCGATGACGACGACCGCTGATGAACCCGGCGAGGGACTGAAGGCCAGACGCGGCTTCGTCGCGCGAAGCTGGGACTTCGCGCGCGAGCTCTGGCAGGTGCTGATCCGTCCGAGCTCGGTGTTCGGGCTCGGCGTGCTGGTGCTGGCGGGCTTCATGGCCGGCGTGATCTTCTGGGGCGGCTTCAACACCGCGCTGGAATTGACCAACACCGAAAAATTTTGCACCGGCTGCCACGAGATGAAGGACAACGTCTACGCCGAGCTGAAGTCGACCATCCATTTCGCCAACCGCTCCGGCGTGCGCGCGACCTGTCCGGATTGCCACGTGCCGCACAACTGGACCGACAAGATCGCCCGCAAGATGCAGGCCTCCAAGGAGGTCTGGGGCAAGATCTTCGGCACGATCGACACCCGCGAGAAATTCCAGGATCACCGGCTCGAACTGGCGGCGCATGAATGGGCGCGCTTCAAGTCCAACGATTCGCTGGAATGCCGGAACTGCCACAGCGCCGATTCCATGGACATCACCAAGCAGTCGCCGCGCGCCTCGGTCGCGCACCAGCGCTTCCTGTTCACCAAGGAAAAGACCTGCATCGACTGCCACAAGGGCATCGCCCACCATCTGCCCGACATGCGCGGCGTTCCCGGCTGGCAATAGGGCGCCCCCCCGGCTTGAACCAGCGGTGCGAATGGTTAGTTTTGGGGCTGGCGAATCGCTCCGTTTTCGCCCCCTCCTCAAGACAGACATGGCCACATTCACCCCGCATCAGGATGCCGCGCTCAAGGCCGTTGGCGACTGGCTCAAGGCCAAACCCGGCCGCAACGGCACGCCGCCGGTGTTCCGCCTGTTCGGCTATGCCGGCACCGGCAAGACCACGCTGGCGCGGCACATCGCCGACGGCGTCGACGGCGAGGTGAAGTTCGCCGCCTTCACCGGCAAGGCGGCGCTGGTCATGCGCAACAAGGGGTGCGACGAAGCCTCCACCATCCATTCGCTGATCTACCGCACCCGCGAATCCGGTGAGGAGCAGCCCAGCTTCGAGCTGTGGGACGACGCCCCGGCCTCCAAGGCCAAGCTGATCGTGATCGACGAATGCTCGATGGTCGATGCCGAACTGGGCCGCGACCTGATGTCGTTCGACTGCCCGCTGCTGGTGCTGGGCGATCCCGCGCAGCTGCCGCCGATCCAGGGCGGCGGCTTCTTCACCAATACCGAGCCCGACGCGATGCTGACCGAGGTGCACCGCCAGGCCCAGGACGATCCGATCGTGCGGATGTCGATGGACGTCCGCGAGGGCCGCGAGCTCGACATCGGCCGCTACGGCGAGAGCGAGGTGGTGTCGCGCAAGGAGCTCGACCCTGATCGCGTCATGGCCGCGGACCAGGTGCTGGTCGGCCGCAACAACACGCGACGCGCGTACAACATGCGGGTGCGCCAGCGCCAGAACATCGAGGACGTCTTCCCCGTCGCCGGCGACAAGCTGGTCTGCCTGCGCAACAACCGCAAGAAGGGCCTGTTCAACGGCGGGCTGTGGCGCGTGAAGTCGCGCAACACCTCGCGCTCGAAATCCCGCATTCTCAGCATGCGACTGTCGCCGGACGAGGATCTCGGCCACAAGGTGACCAAGGTCTCGGTGCGCGCCGATTGCTTCGAGGGCGGCGTCGAGGCGATCGCCTGGGAGCAGCGCAAGCCCTATGACGAGTTCGACTACGGCTACGTGCTGACCGTGCACAAGTCGCAGGGCTCGCAATGGGACGACGTCGTGCTGTTCGACGAGAGTTTTGCGTTTCAGGAGAGCCGCGCGCGGTGGCTGTACACGGGAATCACGCGGGCGGCGAAGCGGCTGAGCATTGTGGTGTAAAGCCGCGCTGCTGTAGGGTGGGCAAAGGCGCAAAGCGCCGTGCCGACCATCTCTCCACAGACGCAATAAAAACGGTGGGCACGCTTCGCTTTGCCCACCCTACGGCACCGGCATCGCGGTTCACTTCCCCGCGACGAAATAAAAATCCTCGCGCCCCGGCGGCGAGCCGTAGGAAAACGGCTGCTGCTCGTGCTTGGTCACAAGCCAGACATCGTCGCGAACGATGTCGAACAGTTTTCGGATCTCGACGCGCGGCATCTTGATCTCGCGAGCGAGCGCGGTGGCGAACGGGCTGTCGGCGCCGCCGTCGCCATCCATCGCGGTCTCGCCGTGCTTGGCGGCGTAGACCACCATGAAGCCGGCGCCCGGCTCGATGTTGGAAAAACCCTTGTCCACGAGCTTGAGCGACAGCGTGCGCTGCATGGTCGGCGCGAACGGATTGTCGCGACAGGCATCCAGCATCACCAGACGCACTTTTCGCGCAGCGCCCACCGCCGCGATCACCTGCTCCAGCGCGACCGCCTGGGTCTCGGCGTCCCTGTCGGCGGCGAGCTTGGCGTCGACGGGAACGAGATAATTCACGCCGCCGATCTCGAAACCATGGCCGGCATAATAGACCACCGCCCAATCCGCCTTCTCCGCCTCGGCGGCAAACGTCTGCAACGCTTCGAAGAACTTGTCGCGGGTGAGGTCGCTGACGGATATCACGGTCTGGAAGCCGACATCGCGCAGCGCGGCTGCGATCATTTTCGAGTCGCGTGGCGGATTGGGCAAGGCGTGGACGTTCTTGTAGGCACCGTTGCCGATCACCAGCGCCACACGGCGCCCGGTGGATCCGGCCGACGGCTGCGGGGTCAGCGCGGCCAATCGCTCCTGCGCGATCGCGCGGGCGCGCGCGACGTCAAGTTCGTCGAACTTCGTCAGCGAATAGGCCGCCGCACGATAGTCGGCACGGGCCTGGGCGAGATCCTTCTTGCGCTCGTAGATCTGGCCGCGACCCGAATGTGCCCGGACGTTGTTCGGGTTGATCTGGATCGCCGTATTGTAGTCCTTCAGCGCGGCTTCGAAATCGCCCTTCAACATGTTGACGTCGGCGCGATTGTTGATCGCGTACGTGTTCTTCGGCTGCTTCTCGATTAGGCCGTTGCAGTCGGCGAAGGCCTGGTCGAACTTGCCCATCATGCTATAGGTGATGCAGCGGTTGCCGGTGATCTGCTGCGCGGCCGGTTCGATCTTCTCGGCCTCCGCGAAATCGGCAATCGCGCCGTCAAAATCCTGCATCAGCGTGCGCACGCGGGCGCGGTTGGTGTAGCCGAGCAGGAACCTGGGCGCGTATTTGATCGACAGGTTGAAATCGTCGAGCGCGCTTTGCAGCGCACCCCGGCGCAACTGGATGACGCCGCGGTTGTTGTAGGGGACACCGTAGGTCGGGCGCTTCTGGAGCGCGAGGTTGTAGTCCGTCATCGCATGGTCGTCCTGGCCCGTCCGCTCATAGGCGAGGCCGCGCAAATTGAGCGTGACGACGTTGTCGGGATCGAGGTCGACGGCCATGGACAAGGTCTCGATGGCGTGGACGTAGTCGCGCTTGTTGATCAGCGTATTGCCGCGCACGGAGAGCGCGATGGCCTTGTCCTTGCCGGTGAGCCGGTCGGCGTTGAGCAGCTTGTCGCAGGCCTGCGCCCTCGCCTGTGCATCCGCCTGGCGGTCGCGGCAAATGGCGAGGTCGTCGCCGGGTTGCGGTTCGGCCGCCGCGAGCGAGCTCCAGCCGGCCAGGATGGCGAGCACGACGACGAGGGTCAGGGATGCCACGCGCAGCATGTTGTCAGGTCAGCTCCAGCCACGATTCTCTTAAGTCGATCACCGATCGCGCCGGTTCATCTAGCGCGGAGTTCCGGTCGTCGCCAAGCCGGGCCGCTGGAGGCGGCGCGTTTCACGGGCTCGTGTCCCTCCGGCCGTAACAATCGCCCGGTCCGCCCGTATCTCGAATGTCCGAAAATGCCGGGCAGGCTGTTCGCCCGGCCCCAACCGCCCTAGACTGTCAGACCTTCCGAAAGAGGATCGCCATGCGCCGACCTGCCGTCCTGTCCCTGCTCGCCGCAACCACCGCCCTGACGCTGGCCTTTGCCGCGCCGACCCGGGCCGCAGAGGATGCGGTCGTGATCCCCGCTCCTGCCGTTGATGTGGCCCCCGCAAGCGGGATCCAGACCGCCGTGATCGCCGGCGGCTGCTTCTGGGGCGTGCAGGGCGTGTTCCAGCACACCGCGGGCGTCGTCAACGCGGTCTCCGGCTACGCCGGCGGCACCAAGGCGACGGCCGACTACCAGACCGTCTCGAGCGGCCGGACCGGCCACGCGGAATCCGTCGAGATCAAATACGACCCCAAGAAGATCTCCTACGGCAAGATCCTGCAGATCTACTTCTCGGTGGCGCACGACCCGACCCAGCTCAACCGGCAGGGCCCCGACACCGGTCCGCAATATCGCTCGGCGATCTTCACCACGTCCGACGAACAGAAGAAGGTGGCCGAGGCCTATATCGCCCAGCTCAACGGCGCCAAGGTCTTCAGCAAGCCGATCGCGACCAAGGTCGGCGCGCTGGAGGCATTCTATCCGGCGGAGGCCTATCACCAGGATTATCTGACCCTGCACCCGAACCAGCCCTATATCGCCTACAACGACCTTCCGAAGGTCGAGAACCTGAAAAAGCTGTTCGCGGATAACTATATCGAGAAGCCGACGCTGGTGAGCGCCAGCAAGGCCACCAACTGAAAAAACGGGAGACCCATGCCCGACACCAAGACGAAAACCACGGACGACAAGGTCATCAAGAGCGAAGAGCAATGGCGCAGCGAGTTGTCGCCGATGCAGTTCGCGGTGCTGCGCGAGAAGGCGACCGAGCGTCCCTTCTCCGGCGAATATGAGCACGACCACCGCGCCGGCACCTACACCTGCGCCGGCTGCGGCAACGTGCTGTTCGAGTCCGACGCGAAGTTCGATTCCGGCTGCGGCTGGCCGAGCTTCACCCAACCCGCCGTCGAGGGCCATATCGAAGAGGAGCGGGACGTCAGCCACGGCATGATCCGTACCGAGGTGCTGTGCGCCAAGTGCAGCGGTCATCTCGGCCATGTCTTCCCCGACGGCCCGGGGCCGACGGGCTTGCGTTACTGCATCAATTCCGCCGCGCTGAAGCTCGAACCCAAATAAACCTTGCGCGGCGCCGAGTTCCGTCATGGAACCCGGCGCCGCGATGTGCTTTTCTTCCCTGGTGGTGCGGCTGGCCATGGCGTGGCGGCGGCCGCCAGGGAGGATGCCATGACGCTTGGGACCATCCTGATCATCCTGGTGATCATTTATCTCGTCGGCGGCCTGTCGGGCCGCTTCGGCGGCTACGGCTACGGAATGGGTCATTCCGGCATGGGGATCGGCGGCCTCGTCTTGGTGGTGCTGCTCGTGCTGCTGCTCCTTGGCAAGCTGTAGACCATTCAAGTCGCTGATATTCCTGCAATTTCCCGGGCTGCGGAGCTGCCATGCGCAGATTCATCATCTCGCATCGCGGGGGTCGCAATTTTGTCAAAACGGGCTATATTAGAGGACGAAAATGACATGTGCGGCGCCCACTCAATCGTGGCCTCTGCCCGTCCCAACCCCACGCGCTTAAAGCCCCAGAGAGATCACGAGGTCTTTGACCATGCGTCCACTGCGTCCGTTCAACTTCAACACTTCCGCCGAACTCTTCCCCGCTGCGATCCGCAAGAAGAAGCGTGCAGGCTTCACCTATCGCCGGTTCGGCACCGCGGCCGAAGCCGTCCAGTTCGCGATGGAGCAGTTGCCGACGGATTCGCTGAACGGCGCCTATCTCCAGGTCGAAGAAGCGCGCTTCGACCAGAACGGCATCCGGTCGCTCTATGAGAGCGAAGCCTTCCCGCTGCCCCGCCACCGCAAGCCGGTGGAAGCCAGCACCGACGCTGCCGACGCGGCGTAAGTTTTCGTCACGCGCTCCGATGTGCGCTGAAAGCGCGATGGCCGGAAAGGCCGTCGCGCTTTTTGCGTTTTGGGGCGTGTCAGATGCGAGGCTGCTTGTCGAGCCAGCGGCGGAGCAGGCGCACGTTGCGCATGTTGGCACGGAACATGACGTCGAATGCGTCGCCCGCGAACGGGACGATGCCGACGACGCCGTCGAGGGCGACATTTCCGAGCATGCGCGCGGTGATGTACCAGGGCGCCCCGAGCGCCCTCGCCTCTTGCACCAGCCAGAGCGAGATCGCGGCGGTGATGATGTCGCCGACGACGGGGATCAACCCGATCAACCCATCGATGCCATAGCGGATGTTGGTTCCGGGCAGCACGAAGGCGACGTCGAGCAGCTTTGCGATCGCCTCGATCCGCGCGATCCGCTGCTCGCGCGTTAGATTGCCAAACGGGTTGCCGGCGAAGGGACTGTCCTTCCCGAACTCGAAGCGAAATTCGCGAAAGCCCTGCCCCAGCGTTTCGGGCCGGATCTCGTGACCGTCCTGATCGATGATCGGCCCACGCCCGTCGGTGCCCGAGGAGGCCGCACCCGAGCGGCTTCCCGAACGGGATCGACGCGGAGCAAGAATATCGTCATCGGACATGGTCATGGCCTGTAGGGAACGCGCCAGCGCGGCGGAGGTTGCTGCGGCGTGATCGAAGGTCGCGCCCTCAAGTCTGTGCCGCCGCCGGCTGCGGCTCCGCGACATATTTATGCACGAGCCAGGATGAAATCACCGCCGGCACGAACCCGACGAGGCCGTACAGGATGAACTGCACCGCGCCCGAGTCCGGCCCGCGCGAGCTGTAGGTCAGCGAGGCCAGGATGAAGGCGAACACGCCGACCAGCAGCATCCGCAGCACCGGGCCGATCCGGCGGACGTGGACCAGGATATCGTCGACCGCACCGATCATCAGCGAGGGCAGGAAGCCGAACAGATAACTGTATTGCAAGGATTTGAAGAACACCGCGAACAGCTTGCCGACCTCAGCGAGACTGGTCTGGGTCCAATAGCCGGACTGATAGGTCGTCGTCAGCAGCAGCAGGAACCCGCCCACGAACGGGCCGACCAGCGCAAACACGAGATAGCGTTTCATCAGGCACCCTCATCCTTCACCTTACTATAGCAGCGCCGCGGGAACCTTGAATAGCGGGGGGGTGCGGGCTCTGCGCTGGGAACAAGCGGCATAGCGACGGACTTGAAATTCACCTGTCAGATTTGGAGCCGCCGATGTCCCGCAAACTGTTCTTCCTGGCGACGATCGCACTGACGGCCGTGAGCGGCCTGTCGAACGCGCCCGCTCTCGCACAAGGCCATATGGGTTCGCCGCAGGAGCAGCAGGCCTGTTCGCGGGACGCCTCGCGCTTCTGCCGCAAGGACCTCGGCAATGACGGTGCGGTGCAGGCCTGCCTGCAAGCCAACCGGGCCAAACTGTCGCGGTCTTGCAGCAAGGTCTTTCAGAGCCACGGCATGTGAGGACCGGAACCATCCCCGGCGAACGGAGAGTGAAGCCATGTTGCGCGACGAACAGCTCTCGATCCTCAGGGACATCAGCCAATCCATCGCCTTTGCCGACGACCGGCACGGCAAGATAGGCGAGCTGATCGCCGACGGTTACGTGATGAAGGACGGAGATCTGTTCGAGCTCACGGCAAAGGGCGTTACGGCGGTCGAAGAGCATGCAGCGCTTGCCGCAAGCGATGTGGAACAAGCGAGCGTATCCTCCGATCGGTTGATCTGATCGCACGCGAGTCGCGTTGTGCGTGACGTGCGCGCAACAATTGCGAATTCCTTTTTGCCTGCCATTGCGGTCGCGCAACAATGGCGCATACTTGGCTCGGGCGGCGCAGCACTTTTCGATTCGAACATCACCAGAGATCGAGCAACCACATGCGGGATTGAGGTCCCGGCGTGATGGCTGAGACATGCGGCAGGTCAAGCCGCGTGCGGCGCCCCAAAACCAAGTGGCTCAAGCCCACGGAACTCGGGGACGCATTCTACATGACACGCAATCAGACGATCGCAACTCTCTTCGCCCTCGCCACCACCGCCATCGCAATCCCAACATCGCCAAGCTTCGCGTTCTCGTCCGAAGCGCAGCAGATGTGCTCGGGCGATGCGATGCGGCTGTGCTCCAGTGAGATCCCCGACATCCCCAGGATCAGGGCCTGCATGGTGCAGAAGAAGGCTCAGGTCAGCCCGGGCTGTCGCGCCGTGATGGACCGCGAGCACTCCGCCGCGACAGGATCGCGCAAGCGGGAAGCAGCCGCGCAATAGAGAGAGCGTATCTGCGGCCATCCTGAGGGCCCGCCCAAGGGGCGGGCCCTCAGGATGAGGT